>JAZQIE010000128.1:0-14146 GCA_045540975.1 Eubacteriales bacterium | reverse complement strand
GCAAAACCGCCCGTAAACGCCCCGTGTGCGCCCACAGAGCCGCAACCCGAGCCCGTCCCGAGGAAGATACGAAAGAGCGGCACCGGATGCCTGTATCAAATCAACGACAACCTCAGGGAAGGTAGTTTCTTCCCAAGACTGCCCGGCGGCAAACGAAAGAAATTCAACGTCTACGCCGAAACAAAAGAGCAATGCGAAATCAAACTCGCCGAAATGATCGAAAGAGTCAAAGCGGAGATCGCGGAAGAGAAAGCCAAACTAAAAGAGGGCGACTCGTAAGAGCCGCCCTCAAAAATTGGTTTGCAGTAAACAAAGAAAAAGAATTACAAAATTGGACAATTGATCTATAATATGTTTTGACGATGCCTATATATTACTGTTGATGTTTTTTTGAGATGAAATCCAACAGTCAGTTTTGTGTTGAAGAATGATTCTGTTGAAATATTTTATTGTATCTGCGTTAGCATACCGATGATCAACTACATTTATTGGCTCATTTCCCTTAACTATGAAAAGAAGGTACTTTGGAGTCATGGGAAAAACAAAGCCAGAATGGTTTATTCTTTCGACAGTTGAAATGTGTTCAAAAGCGGGATTGTCTGATGTAACAAAAAAGCCTGCATCATCATAAGCTTCAAAAAGAATCATTTGGCAACCGCTAATAGCATGTTTGAGCACAGTATGATAAAATCCCCCTGTATTCTTATGCAACATCTTATATAGTTCGGAATACCAAATTCCTGTCATTAATTCTTCGGCTTCTTTTTTACTGTCAAAATCTGGAGAACAATGATCATCACTTTCTAATATTGAATCAAAGAGAGGGGTCAAAATGCTATCTTCGATTTTTTTATAGGTACCCATTGCATCGAATTTCGGGTTTCTACATAGCATAATGAAAAAAGAAGAAAGCATATTATAAGCTGCTTCATCAGTGATCGTTCTTTCACTTTGACCTATTGCTAAAGGAATTCCATTATGGACACACTCAATAAACATAGAAAGTGTATTTTCCCAGTGCTTTTCAAAAAAATCATCAAAGGCGGTCTCTAGTACATAACTATTAATGGAATGAATTTGATTTAAAATACTTTCTTTGCTAGCTATATTTCCGTCGGCATAATAAAAATCACACTCATCTATTTCATGCAAATGTTTATCAACGCTTTTTTTAGTTGCTATTATACTATAGCCTATTTTTCCATAAATGGGCTGTTTCGCACTGGTTTTTAAATATGTGAAAATTTGATCCACAAAATCTTTTCTTATTAGTGGACATGATTTGCAAATGAACGAATACCTAAATCTAACAGTATATAAATGCGGTTTCCATAATATTGATTTAATGTTAAATCCGTCTGCTTTGTTATCTTTGTCAAACAAGTAAACACCATCAAATGGTTTGTTGGGTTCACTGTTCTTAACAACTTTACTTTCCCATGCTTTTAGATAAACACGTGGAACAAAATGTTGTTTTTTCGTTGGCATCAAATTCCTCCTCAAAACAATACTAATTATAATTTTGGCTTTTCGCCATGCTCAAATCTCGCCTGCCGAGCATTGACATATGCTTTAATAGTTCGATCAGAGAAAATCCATTTCCAATATGAGCTGTCATCTCCCTCTAGAACCAAATGACCATTATCATCAGCTGCGGGGAATGCACCGAAATTGTCCATATCTACAGTTTCGAAATTAAAAGGATAGGCATATTCTGAGTTGTTTTCGTATCCCTCAGGAGGTAAATAACACTTGTTTTGCAACCATTCGATTATCTCATAGCCATTAGAGCCAACAGGAATATCTCCAAGAATATATATTGGATGATGTTCTCCGTTCTCATACCAATCGGAGTATAACTTCTCTTGCAAAGAATTCTCGAATTCTGATCTTGGTTTATCGAAAGAGAACGGAGGATTAAACATTGCGAAGCTGTTCACTTTACAAGCATCGCTTGGATTCATTTTGCCTTTAACTTCAATATAAAGCTCTGGGATTATTTTAGGTTCGCTATTCCCGTGAACAATTATAACATTTCTTATTAAAAAATCTGGCAGATAACATAAGCCATTATTCAATTTAAACCCCTCTGGTTCATATACATATTCGATGCCTGCTGAATCAAAGAAAACCGCCCATCTTGCTTCCAATCGAGATCTAAATCTATAACCATTATAAATCGTTTCAATAGCCTTCAAAAAGATTACCTCCTCCTTAGTTGAAAAGCCGCAAAGCATCCCTACTTTGCGGCTTTCGTATGCGGACGAATCCGCAAATTTGGTCCGAGTGACAGGGATCGAACCTGCGGCCTGATGGTCCCAAACCACCCGCGCTCCCAGCTGCGCCACACCCGGATATCTATTCGATTTTTCAGGTTTTTGCGTGGAAGTGGGACAAACTGTGGTCAAACGCAAATTCCACGCGGTTTTGCGTTTTTATTAAGTGCCGAAAGTCCGCACCGTTAAAGGCTTTTCGGGACTTTCTCATTTTTGCGGCTATAACTGCTAGGCACGCTCCCAAACCAGGCGCGCTACCAATTGCGCTACACCTCGATTGATGTTGTATTTAAACGGTGCAATTGTCCGCTTGCGCTTCCTGTTGCAACTAAGACTCTGCCTGCGCGAGTGAGTCGCTTGGCAATCGTCAAGTTGCTGCCACTCCTTTTCCCTCGCTGCATCTCGCACCGCGAGCGCTCGGGAACGTCCCCAATTGCTCTACACCTCGAGAAGATATGAAAACGATAGGGGTAATGCGGAGCGGTAATGGATGTTTGCGTGTGTGAAATTTATTATATCAGTTTGCGGAGAGGTTTTCAAGAGGAGTTTTGGGAAAATGTGAGGATTGGACTTGCGAAAACGCACATCCTATATTATAATATTAAATGCAGCGCGTCAAAAAGGCGAAAAGCCTTTTCGCGGCTGCATTCATTGTAACGGAAAACATTTGACAAATCAAAGATTTGATTATCGTTATCATATGGTATTTTATCATGAAAGTCCATTGCAAGGCCGTACTAGTCGGGGAGTTAGCGGTGCCCTATACCTGCAATCCGCTCCAGCAGGGATGAATTCCGTCTTTCGGGCAATGGCTGTGCAGCAGGGTTATGCAAGTAGCGATGAGAGGTTGGTCTTGCGCAACGGTGCGCCGTGAACCATGTCAGGCGGGGAACCGAGCAGCATTAAGCGGATTGTATCGTGTGCCGCAAGGTTGCCGGCCTTGAGCCAACTGCATAAATTCCGTGTATGGCGATTGTTCAACAGAGGGTGTACGGTCGTGCAATGGATTTTCCGATTTCGAGGAGGTGTGAGAGATGTACCAGGCATTATACAGAAAATGGAGACCACGCAAATTTTCCGACGTGGTGGGGCAGGATGCGGTGACCGAGACGTTAAAGACGCAGGTTGCAAGCGGGCGTCTTTCGCACGCGTATTTGTTCTTCGGCTCGCACGGTACGGGCAAAACCACCTGCGCCAAGATTCTGGCGAAGGCGGTCAACTGCGAGCATCCGATAAACGGAGACCCGTGCAACGAATGTGCCTCCTGCCGCGGCATTGACGATGGCAGTATTCTGGACATCATCGAGATTGACGCGGCATCCAATAACGGTGTTGACAACGTGCGCGAGCTTCGTGAAGAGGCGGTATACTCGCCCGCGATGGTGAAAAAGCGCGTCTACATCATCGACGAAGTGCATATGTTCTCCAATCAGGCATTCAACGCGCTTCTCAAAATTATGGAGGAGCCGCCGTCGCACGTGTTATTTATTCTCGCGACCACCGAGCAGCACAAGGTGCTTCCCACCGTGCTGTCCCGTTGTCAAAGATTCACATTTAAGCGCATCACATCGGACATCATCGCAAAGAGACTCTCTTATGTTGCGGCAGAAGAGCGGCTTTCCTGCGCGGAGGGTGTGCTTCCTTTGATTGCACGTTTGGCAAACGGCGGGATGCGAGACGCACTTTCGATTTTGGATCAGTGTGCATCGGGGACGGACATCATCACCGAAGACACGGTTGCGGATGTCATCGGTCTTGCAGGTGCGGATGCGATGTACACCTTACTTCGCGCGATTGCGCAGGGGGACACCGACACCGCGCTTTCCACCCTCGCCTCGGTTTATGACGAGGGGCGTGATTTGATTTCGGTTTTGGGCGAAATCAACACGTATTTACGCGACTTTTTGGTGCAGAAAACCGCGCCGAACGCAAACCTGGTCGGGTTGAGCGCGCGGTATGATATGGACTTATTCCGTGAATGTGCGGAGTGCTTTACCGTGACCGAATTGGTACGGGATTTGGACATCATCGCACAGACACAATTCCGCATCGGCACAAGTTTGAACCGCAGAATCGATGCGGAGCTTTGCATCATCCGCTTGTGCAGCGGTGAAGCGTTGGTGCAGGAGACGGTGACGAAAAAGCCGATTGTGAAAAAGACAGAGCCGAAGCCTGCGGCGAAGGAGTCCGCTCCGGCAGAGGCACCGACTGTTGCGGAGACACCCGCGCCCACAGAGGTGCCGATTGTTGCGGAGATGCCTGTCCCCAAAGAGGAACCGACTCCGATTGCGCCGCCGATTGCGGAGGAATCCGCAGGTACGGATGCGCAGGCGCTTTGGAAACGGATTTTGAAGAACGCGGGGCTTTCTCCCGGTTTGGTACCGCTCTTTTCTCAGGTGACCGCCCGTCTTTCGGGGGATACGCTGATTTTGGAGAGCGATAATCTGATGCATCGTGGGATGCTCAAAAATCCGCAGCATCTAAACAGCATTCGTGCGGAGGCGGAAAAACAATACGGGAAACCGCTTACCATTACGGTTTCCGAGCCGAGCGAGAAGAAGGTCAACGAATCGCTTGAGGCGTTGTGCAGAGAATTGGAACAGATCCCGAATCTTGATTTTCGGGTAGAATGAGGAGGAACATACCATGGCAAAAGGATTTGGCGGCGGCATGAACATGAATATGATCAAGCAGGCGCAGAAGATGCAGCAGAATATGCTCAAGATGCAGGAAGAATTGGAGAATAAGGAATTTTCCGCAAGTGTTGGCGGCGGCGTTGTCTCCGCAACGGTGAACGGCAAGGGCGCGCTCCTCTCTGTCACCATCTCGCCCGATGCGGTTGACCCGGATGATGTGGAAATGCTGCAGGATCTCATCGTTGCGGCGGTGAACGAAGCATCCCGCGCGGCGGAGGAAGCATCTGCGGCTGAAATGAAGAAACTCACCGGGGGTCTCGGCATCCCGGGGATGTTCTAAAAGGACGGGGAAGACGTGCAGTTTTTTACAGCTCCTGTTGAGCATTTGATTGAGCAATTCCAAAAACTCCCCGGAATCGGGCGGAAAACCGCACAGCGGCTTGCGTTTTTTGTGCTTTCGCTCTCCGAGGAGGATGCGAACACCTTCGCGGCCGCGGTGGTAGATGCGAAAAAGAGTGTGAAGTTTTGCTCGGTGTGTCAGAATCTGACCGATTCCGAGGTGTGCAGCATTTGTTCGGATAAATCCCGTGATGCAAGCATCATTTGTGTGGTGGCAGACCCGAAGGATGTGGTCGCGATTGAAAAGACGCGCGAGTTTAATGGGCTTTACCACGTGCTTCACGGCTGTATTTCTCCGATTAACAACATCGGACCCGATGATATTCGGGTAAAAGAGCTTCTTACCCGTGTGGCGGAGGGGGAGATTCGCGAAATCATCATGGCAACCAACCCCGACACCGAGGGCGAGGCGACCGCGATGTATCTTGCAAGACTTCTCGCACCGTTTGAAGTGACGGTCACACGTCTGGCCTACGGCATCCCGGTTGGCGGGCATCTGGAATTTGCGGACGAGGTGACACTCACCCGCGCGCTTGAGGGAAGAAGACAAATGTAAGAAAAAGGCACTGTGAATTCTCACAGTGCCTTTAATCATTTTCGAGGTAATTTGAAACATTCAAAGATTCTTGCAGGTAGAGTTGCTCGTCGAGGGAGAGCGTGCGGTAGACGGTGGGGGAGATGCCGAAGGTACGGCGGAAGACCTGCGTGAAGGCGGGGGCGTAATACCCCACCGAGTTTGCGATTTTGGAGATGCCGTGGACGGTTTCGCTCAGACGCTTGCACGCCACAAAGAGGCGGATGTGCACCAAAAACTGCTGCGGAGAAAGTCCTGTGGATTTGCGAAATAGGGTGGAGAAATAACTGCGGTTTAGGTGGGTAAACTCCACAAGCTCCTTGACCGTGAGCTGTTTGGTGTAGTTATTCTTGATGAAGTTGACAGCATCTGTTATCGGGTCACCCCCACGCACCGAGGGATTGCGGTAAGACGGGTCGACATTTAAGACCACAAGTCCCGAAAAGAGTCCGTAAAGTACGGCGAGCTCACCCAATCGGTTTGCAAAAGCACTCCAACTGGAGTCGGTGGCAAGCGAGATGAAGTGATTGCGGATGACACGGTTCTCCTGCCACGGATAGATGGGGGAGGTATCTGTGACACCGGTTGCGGAAAGCAGAGAGACCGTTTGTGTGCCGGAAATCTCAATACAGATGGAATCCCAATCATCGGGAGAGTCGGGTGTGAGGAGATACGGGGTATTCGGAAATACCGCAAAGCATTGCCCTGCGCTGACCGAATGGGATTTTCCGCGCACCGAAAGTGTTCCGCTTCCCGAGAAGCAATACTCCAGAATGATGTGCGGATGTGAAATCGGAGTATGCTTGATATTGCTCAGGAAATCACGGTGGTGACACGAAATCAAAACCAACTCGGGGAATTGTTTCTGGAACACAAATAACGCTCCTTTCCGAAAGTGCTTCAATCTGTGAAAAAAGAATGAATAAATACCAACATCTGACTCTATAATACAACATTTGAATATAGAAATGCAAGAGCTTTTTCGATAAGATAAAATCAAGAATGGAAAGTTGTCCTTATTTTTCGAAAAATGAAGGGCAAAAACCAAATTATTTTTTTACAGGAGGGTAAGAAAATGAAGAAACAAAGACTGAGTATTCGGTTGTTGTCACTTCTGCTCACTCTGTGCCTGCTCATCGGCATTCTGCCTGCAGGTATGGCGGTGCAGGCTGACCCGGATGCGTACCATTTCTTCTTTATGCGCTTGCGCACGGGAAGTTACAGTACCGCAGCCTATCAGCCGCAGGATGTGACCGAATGGGGTTGGGAGGAGAATGCTCCCAACTACAAGATGTACGAGACCGATCCGTTCATTTATTACGGGGAGGGCGGAGATCTCACCGATTTCAGCTGGCAGGCTTCGTCCGCAAACGAGCCGGAATTCGGACCGTACCTCATCGGTAAACCGGGTGCATGGGGCGGATACGTTGTCCGCATCGACTCGAGCGGATACTTCACCCCGACCGTCACCTATGCGGGCGTTACCAACGGCGGTAAGTTCAATGCGTACATCGCTCCGCTCGGTGTGGAAAATCCGCGCGACGAGAAATATTTCGTCGGTCAGTTCAACACCAAGACCGCGGCGATTGCTTACCAGAAGAAGGCGGTTATGAACAAGGTCGCTCTCGCAGCGGGTGACTACATCTTCTGCTATGAGGTAGCGGAAGGTCAGGACGAGCCGGTCTCTTGGGTTTCGGCTTTGAATCTTGACCCGACCAGCGGCAAGTGGATTGACCTCAATGCCGATGCTGTGGAGCTCGAAATGTTCCAAAACGACAGCACCGATGTTTCCGTCATGCTTTCCGGCAACTACATCGACGCTTCCGACCTGGATTCCTTGGAAATCGCGGTCAACGACCCGTCGATTGCCTCCGCGGAGCTTGTCGTGGATGCAAACGGCGCTCGTATTGAAATCGAAGGCAAGTACCTTGGCACCACCGCGGTCAACGTGACCGCGAAGGACGGCGATGCAATCGGTCAGATTAACATCCCGGTCAATGTTCTTTGGGCAACCGGCTACAAGCAGACCGATGTTGCATTTGTCGGCATGCCCGACAGCGTGGAGCTTGGCTACACCAAGGAAGCAAGTGCGACCTTGAAGTTCAACGGTCTGCCCTTCTCCTTCGAGGATGCTGACAGCATTGAATTCTATGCAGAAGACGAAAACGTGGTTGTCCCGTCCTATGACTTTGACGAGGACGGCAACATCGTGCTCTCTCTGTTTGCAAAGACGGTCGGTGAGACCGACGTCACTTTGAAGGTCGTTGTGGACGATACACCCGCAACCGCAACCGCGACCGTTGGTGTTCACGCGCGTGTATTTAACTTCAACTTCATGAAGCTCTACTACGGCCCGTGGTCCACCTCCGCATTCCATCCGACCAGCATCGACAACTTTGATAAGATGGACAGCGGCAACAAGGGCGACATCAACCCGAATGGCCCGTACTCCGACCCGTGGATGTATTCCAAGACCACCGGCGACGGTGCGGTTGACTGGACTCCGTCCTGTATCACCTACGGTATGGATATCCGCGGCTCCAAGGGCAGTGCAATCCAGTTTAAGATTCGTATGGAAGGCTCGGGTGTCTTCCAGGCGATCATGAACGTGACCAAGGCGGCAACCGGTCAGAATGCGGAAGTCTTCGTTGCTCCGCTGGATGCACCGAACCCCACCGCACCGTGGTACTCGGTCGGTGTGGTAGACACTTGGGCAAATACCTATGATTACTTTGTGGATATTCCGCTCGGCAATACGGTTTTGGCGGCAGGCGACTACTACCTGACCTTTGTCATGACCGATCCGAATCCGCGCTCCTCCGCAACCTGGATGCCGACCGCGGCATTCAAGCTCAAGACCCTTCAGATTCTGAAGGTCACCCTCGAGCATGATGCGGACGAAACAACCGTTATGAAAAACGGCAGCGAAACCATCAACCTTTCCGCAAAATATGACGGCGAAAGCTACGACTTCTCCAATATTGAGACCCTTACTGTTTCCTCCGACCATCCGGAAATCGCAACCGGTAGTGTGGATGTGGAAAACGCGACCATGACCATAAGCGGTCATGCGCTCGGCGATGCGGTCCTCACCGTTACCGGCCACACCTATGACGGCGAAGAAATCATCTTCAATGTTCCGTATCAGGTCGTTCCGGCTGAGTTCTTCCGCCGTGTTACCACCTCGGCCGATCCGTCGGAACTCGGAGTCGGTGAGACCACCGAGATTGATTGGCATGCATACAGCATCGACAAGCAGGAAATCGACAAGTCCATCCTGCAGGTTTACCACGAATCTTCCGACACCGCGGTCGCAATGGTGGATGACAAGGGCGTGGTCACCGCTCGTAACGGCGGTAAGGCAACCATCACCACCTACGTCCTGCATCAGGACGGCTCCACCCGTAGCTCCACCACCGACATCACGGTCGGCGGCTTCCAGGAACTCGGCAAGGTGGAACTGATTGTCCCTGCAATGGTTCAGGCGGGCGGCAACGTCACCCTCGCAACCAAGGCTCGCTTTGCGGACAACACCTCGGCAGACCTTGAAGCACTCGGCGCAAAGATCACCTACGAGGTGCTGGAAGGCAACGCGAGAATCTCCAAGAACCTCATGCGCGCCAGTGCACGTGGCACCATCGTTTTGAGATCGATCGTTGAGTTTAACGGCACCACCTATTACAGTGACCCTGTCACCGTGCAGGCGGTCAAAAACGGCGACCCTGCGGCATTTGCAAAGCTGGTGCTCTCGGCAGACCGCGTTAAGATCAGCGTTGGTGAATCCGCAAGCCTTAAGGCGGGCGGACAGCTCATTGACGGCAGCTACGTCTACTATACCGAGCTCTTTACCCACGCTTCCAATAAGCACAACACCATCACCCTTGAAAATTCGAATGAAGACGTCATCAGCATTGAAGACGGTGTCATCCGCGCACTCAAAGTTGGCGCAAGCACCCTCACTCTGACCGCTGATGTGGAAGGTGTTCCGCATGAGGAGACCCTCACCATCGTGGTGGATGACGGTGTGCTTGAGAGCGCAACCGTTTCCCTTGCAAAGGAAACCCTCTTTGTGGGCGACAAGGTTGACATCAACGTCCTTGCAAAGCTCTCTAACGGCAGATTTGTCAAGGAATCCGACCTGACCCTCGACTTTGCGACCGATAACGATGCGGTTGCTGTAGTTGAAAACGGCTCTTTGGTCGCAAAGGGTCTCGGTACCGCAAAACTTACCGCAACCGCAACCTTAAACGGTGTTTCGGTTGATGGAACTGTTATCGTTACGGTTGAAGACGATACCTTGAATACGCTCACCGCAACCGCTTCCGCGCTCACCATCAAGCCGAGCTCGGAAGGCACTCAAATCAGCGTGACCGCAAAGACCAAGTCGGGCGCAACACTTGACCCCGCAAACCTTACTCTGACTTACAAGAGTCTGGATGAGTCTCTTGCAACCGTTTCCGAAAGCGGCTTTGTCACCCCGCACGCAAAGGGCAATGCGACCATCGAGGTCACCGCCGACCAGAACGGTGTGAAGAGAGTCGCAACCGTTACCATCAAGATTAAAGACGGTAAGGAAGCGCCGACTTATATCACCTATGAAAAGCGCGAAGCAGCGAAGGAAAACATCAAGAACTTCGACTGGGCAAAGCGCACCCGCGATACCTACATGAATGCCTACGCGTACTACCTCGACGATCCGGATTGGGCGTGGAACCTGATTACCTCTCAGGATATTCCGCGTGCTTGTGACGTGGGCAGCCGTTGGCATCCCGAAAAGTACAACTGTCATTACTGCGGCGTGAACGTCACCAGCGCAACCGGCGACTTCTATCCGTGGAAGTATGACGTGAAGAACTATCCGTGGAAGATTCAGTGTCCGAACTGTATGCGCCGCTTCCCGTCCAACGACTTCGAAGCGTTCTACAATGCAGGTATCAATGAACACGGCTTCTTCGATTACGAATACGCAAAACAGAATGCATCCCACCTGCTTGTCAACAGCTCTTATCCGGAAAAGGATGAGCATATCGACAAGAACGGTGTCCTTCAGAACGAAGGCATCCACAACTGGGGTGTTGACGACAGCCGCGGTTATGTGACCGATGAGGACTATGAACTCCAGCTTGGTCTCGGTACCGCAAAGCACACCAAGACCTACATCGCATACTACAATCACTGGGCACTGTGGTACGGCCCGAACATCGACTATGCGGTGCAGTACATGGCAAGTGCATACGCGATGACCGGTGATATGCGTTACGGCCGTATCGGTGCAATCATGATGGACCGTATTGCGGATATGTACCCGGATATGTATGTTTCCGAGTACTTCCCGCTCTTCTCGAACTCCGACTTCAACTCCGCTCGCGGTCGTTTGGTCGGCGGTATCTGGGAGACCGGTGTCTCCTCGGCACTTTGTAAGACCTACGATATGCTGTATCCGGCATTCGACGATCCGTGGGTTGTCAACTTCCTGCACAACAAGGCGGTCAAGTACAACCTCGGCGATCCGCGCGGCGAGCACGGTACCGAGTTTGAACTCCGCGGCGGTGTCGGCAACGACAAGTCCACTCCGGAACTCATCCGCCAGAACATTGAAAACGGTCTCCTCCGCGAGGTCATTGACGGTGTTTTGGTAGAAAACCAGATTTACGGTAACCAGGGTATGCATCAGGGCTCCGCAACCGCGGCAGCAGTTGTCCTCGACAGTATGCCCGAAACCTCGGATACCTTGGATTGGGTCCTTGGTACCGGCGGTAAGGTGCTCAGCGACATCATCGGCACCATCAACCGCGACGGTCAGGGTGTTGAGGCGGCTCCGGGTTACTCGGATACCTGGGTTTCCTCTTACTCGGGCATTGTTGACGTGCTGGAATCCTACGACGGTTATGCAGCGGCAAACCTCTACGACAATCCGAAGTACGTCAAGCTCATGAAGACTAACTTCCCGATGACGCTGACCCGTAACGGCACCGCTCCGATCGGTGACTCGGGCTCGGTTGCAGGTCTCGGTATGTCGATGTCCATGGGACGTCTGGTCACCGCATTCATCCGTACCGGTGACCCCGAAATCGCACAGATGATTTACTTCTTAAACGGCAACAAGTCCACCGGTATTGAAGCGGATATCTACACTCCGGCAACCACGGTTGCAAAGGATATTCAGGCTGTTATCGATACCTACGGCGAGTATCCGTTTGACGAATCCTCTGCAATGACCGGCTCTTTCGGCTTCTATGCACTGCGTGACGGTGTTTACAAGAAGGGTCTCTCCCGTCCGGTCAACACCCAGCGCGACTTCTGGATGTTCTTCGGTCGCTCCACCAACCACGGTCATCCGGGTGTCATGCATCTGGGTATCGATGCATACGGTATGGCGATTGCATCCGACTTCGGTTATCCGGAATCCACTTCGGGTACTCCGAGAACCCTGCATTGGGACCGTTCCACCATCACCCATAACACCGTTCAGGTCAATGATAAGCAGCAGGTCGCCATCACAGGCGGTCAGGCGCTCCACTTTGAAGGGGACAACGACGGTCGCGTTCAGGTGATGGACGCAAAGGCACCGAATGTCTATCAGGAGACCGACGAATACCGCCGCACCACGGTTATGGTCGACTATGACGAAGAAATCAGCTACGCGGTTGACTTCTTCCGTGTCACAGGCGGTGACAGCCACACCTTCGCATTCCATGTCATCGGCGAAGAGGCACCCACCAGCCCGAATCTTAAACTGATCAAGCAGGGCATGGGTACCTATGCGGGACCGCTGGTTCCGTACGGCCCGATGGATTATCCGAACTATGCGGAAACCTCGGGTTATGACGGCTTCTATGATGTTTCCCGTGCGGCAAGCCCGGGTAACGAATTTACCGTTGACTTCAAGGTCGATGACCACCGCGACCGTCTCACCGAGAACCGCGATGTCCATCTCAAGATGACCCAGCTCAACGACTTTGACATCACCGAGGTTGCGCTTGCAAAGGCAAATCCGCCGAAGAACAGCGATAACCCGGATTACGTCAATTCCATCTTGGTTGACCGCCACGGCAAGAACCTCGACTCCCTCTTCACCACCGTCTTCCAGCCGTATGATACAACTCCGTACATCGAAAAGGAAGAACAGGTTTCCATCGTTCGCTCCGGCGGTGCAACTCCGGGCGCGAAGGATACCGCAAAGGCGGTTAAGGTCACCATGAAGAACGGACGCGTGGACTACATCATCTACGCGACCAACAACAACGTCCAGTATCAGATCGACGGTCGGATTCAGTTCAAGGGCTTTGTCGGTGTGGTCAGCATGGAAGACGAAAAGATCGTTTACAGCTATGTCTGTGACGGCTCGCTCATCGGTGACACCACCGCAACTCCGTCTTACACCGGTACGGTTTCTGACTTCACCCGTGAACTCTCCTTCGACAATGAAATCATTGTTACCCCGAACGCGGAAATGGATTTGGAGGATATCATCGGCCGTTACATCTTTGTAAACGGCAAGGCACATTCCTACAAGATTCAGCGCGCGACCAAGCGTGCGGACGGCAAGGTCGTCCTTGGTATCGGCGACTTCTGTCTGGCATCCTCGGTTAAGGATGCAAACAATCCGCTCACCGGTGGTTACAACTACGAAATCGCGGCAGGTCAGAGCTTTGAGATTCCGCTGAGTATTGCGGAAGACGACAGCCCGATCTTCACCGCAATCCCGAATCAGGTGGTCACCGTTGGTGATACCTTGACTGTTCCGTTTAACGCGGAGACCAAATCCGGTGCAGTTCCGACCTTCGAGCTTGTCGAAGCACCGAACAACACGGTTCTGAATGC
Organism: Eubacteriales bacterium; assembly: GCA_045540975.1. Classification (GTDB taxonomy): domain Bacteria; phylum Bacillota; class Clostridia; order Oscillospirales; family JAAYXM01; genus SIG510. Next base: position 437 of record JAZQIE010000128.1, on the reverse strand, counting down.
GGACGAAATGACCGTTTCCTTCGGTCCGGTTACCAGCCAGATTGGTTCGCACACCATTGGTATCAAGGCGTCCAACGGCAGCCTCGGTAATGTGGTTTACTTCGAAGTGGAAGTCTTCGCAGGCTCCTCCAACTCCGCAGGCGGCGGTGGCGGAAACGGCGGTGATTCCTCCGATGATGAGGTCACCTACACCGACCTCGGAAACAACATTTACGAGGATTCTGACGGCAACATCCTCTCCGCAGGTCCGGATAAGACTCCGGGCACCGCAGACGACATCACCGATGTCAAGAAGGTTGACGACGAGTATGTCTACACCAAGGACGGCAAGACCTACTCTGCAGGCGAAGACAAACTCCTCGGCACCGCGGATGACGAAGTCGAAGAAGACGTTGTTGTCCCGACCGAAAAGTTCGTCGATCTGGGTAACCACGCTT
>JAZQIE010000127.1:0-9286 GCA_045540975.1 Eubacteriales bacterium | reverse complement strand
CGCCACGGCTATGACAACATCGGTCTGCGCTATTTTGACGGCTTGGACGATAAGAAGCAGGAGACCCGTATCGCGGTGAGTGCGTCCGACATCGAAGCACCGCCTGAGGCAAGACTCGGCGGTCACGGTACCAGTGAGTACTACCTCGCGCAGGACTTCCTCAATGCGATTGAGTTTGACCTGACCCCGACCCTTGACGTTGTCCGCGCGATGGATATGACTGTTCCGGGTCTGATTGCGCACGAAGCGGCAATGAAGGGCGGCGTGTGGATGGATGTCCCGCGCATTACCGACTAATGCGTTTTGAACTGGAAACTTCCTTAAACGATGCGGAGGTCGCGCACCGTATCGCGCATCTTTCCGAGCCGCTTCTCGACTGGTATCGGAAAAATCGCAGGATTCTGCCGTGGCGCGAGAATACCGACCCGTATCGGGTGTGGATTTCCGAGATTATGCTGCAGCAAACCCGTGTGCGCGCCGCGATTCCGTATTATGAGCGGTTTTTGGCGGCACTCCCCACCGTCCGTGACCTTGCGGAAGCGGATGACGATTTACTGGTGAAGCTTTGGGAGGGGCTTGGCTATTACAGTCGGGTCCGCAATCTCAAAGCCGCGGCGAAAAAGGTGATGGAGGAGTTTGACGGCGCGCTTCCGCGCGATTACAACCTCCTCAAAACACTGCCCGGAATCGGGGAGTATACCGCAGGTGCAATCGGCTCGATTGCTTTCGGACTCAAGGTGCCTGTGGTGGACGGGAATGTCCTGCGCGTATTTGCGCGCATCTTCGGAAGCCATCTGGATGTTGCAAAGCCGCAGACCAAGACCGAGTTTACCAAGCTGGCGCAGGAGACTCTGCCCGACGAGGTGGGAGATTTCAATCAGGCGTTGATGGAGCTTGGAGCGACCGTGTGTGTCCCGAATGGGGCACCGCTGTGTGAGGAATGCCCTGTGCGGAAGCTTTGCGCGGCGTACGGCACTGCGCTCGCCGAGACCCTTCCCGTGAAAAGTGAGAAGGCGGCGCGCAGTAAGAAGGAATATACCGTGCTGGTCTACCGCTGCGGTGAGCGGTATTTGGTGGAGAAGCGTCCCCAAAACGGACTTCTTGCAGGAATGTGGGGGTTTGTGATGAAGGAGGGACACCTCAAGCCCGAAGAAGTGGGCGGAGCCGTTACCAAACTCGGAAAGTCCAAGCATATTTTCACACATGTGGAATGGCACATGGTGGGGTATTTGGTGGATGTGGAGGAGACAGACGGCGGTGTGTGGGCAACCGTGGAGGAGCTCCGCGAGGTTTACGCAATCCCGTCCGCATTCCGAAAATACCGCGATTGGATTCTGAAATGAGAAGAGTCTGCCGTTGGCAGACTCTTTTTTCGATAAAGATTTATTGTTTTTCGATATATTATCATTGACAAACGATAATATTGGTGATATGCTAAGAAAAAAGGAGGAGAGAGAAATGGAACAAAAGCATTTAAGTCCGCTTGCGGTGGTTTTGAAATGGAGTGTACTGGTGCTGCTGGGTTTGGACGCGCTTGTGACACTCACTTTGCCGTGGTGGTTGGGCGAGTTTTTCCGCAGCGGAAGTGCGCTGGGGGAATATTTTGCGGAAAGCGCCGCGCTGATTCGCGGTGCATATCCCATGCTGCTCGCGTTTCTTTTGGTGTGCGGTGTGTGCGGCTTTTGTATGCTGATGAGTGCGTTTTGCATCTTAAAGCGCATGGTGGCAGGGGTGCTGTTTGACCGCAGAAATGCTCGCGGTCTGCGGCATATGGGATATTTCTCGCTTTTGGTCTGCGGTGCGACCGTGGTGAAGCTTTTGGAATATGTCACGCTGTATTCGGTGCTGTTTTTGATTGTATTTCTGTTTGCCGCGCTGTTTTTGTTTGTGCTTTCCGAATTGTTTGAGCGCGCAAGCGAGATTCAGGAAGAAAATTCCCTGATGATATGAGGTGAGCCGATGATACTTGTGAATTTGGACGTCATGATGGCGAAACGGAAAATCTCGCTCGGTGAATTGGCGGAGCGGGTGGGTCTCACACAGGCAAACCTTTCGATTCTGAAAAACAACCATGCAAAGGCGCTTCGCTTTTCCACCCTTGAGGCGATTTGCCGCGAACTGGACTGTCAGCCGGGGGATTTGCTGGAATACCGCGAGGAATGAGCGGAGTGCGGTGCATGGCACCGCGGCGATATAAATTCCGGACGGAATTTGCGATATGTCCCGTCAAGACGAGGTGAAGGGATTTGTGTCATTATAGTGAGCAGTTCGAATGTTGGCGAAAGGTGGAGTGATGAGTGAATCTTTCCAAAGGGAAAACAAAAACAAGGATACGATCAATTGTTTCGATATTGATTGTTGCATCTACTTGGATCTTTAATATGGGGTGGTTGCGACTCCTTTTTATGCCCGTTATAGCAATTTTACATAGCGTTATATTCTTTTGCGTAAATTTGTATTCTGCGGATTATTTTTCTAAGTCAAGAAGAATCAAGGTATTGAATGGGATATTTGTTGTAACATATTTAATCGCCTATGTATTTATGCCCGATAGTGATGATATTTGTTCGTACGTTTTTTGGGGATTTGTAAATAACGAAAACATTCTAAATATAGCGGAAAGCATTTCAGTTGTTGCTTTTGTTGGAAATATTGTTACACTTGTAATGCAAATTGTAGGGATAGAAAGAATTAAGAAAAATTCATTGTGAGGCAAATGAGTATTAACTCTAACCGAATACGAACTTTAACGGGAAATCATCGGCATTCGGATGCTGCGGTGTGGTGTGTGTTGAAAGGGGAGGCGGATAACTTTGAAACGGAAAGTATTAAAAGCGGTCGCTATCATTTTAATGCTATGTGTTTTTGCGGTTGTTGTGAATGCTGTGATTGGTGGATGGGTGAGTCATGATATGAATCGTTATAGAAACTTGACGATGACAAATGACGTTCTTCCGAAACTTGAAGAATTAGGTGAATACGAAGATATTGAGTTTAAATTCTACAGAAATAATATGCTTTTCTTTCGGTCAGACGCATACATATTGAAGGTTTCGTATGATGAGGATGATTATCAAGAGCAAAAAGAAAACCTTAGGAAACAATACATTTACCAAACCGAGGATGTATCTGACAGTGGGATCGGAATCACATATTTAATAGAACCGTCATTTGAAATTGACACATTTCAAATGAAGATGTTATCGAATCAAGAGTATGATATGATTTATCCCAAAGAGCTTATTTTTATAGGTGCATCGGACGAAAAGAAAATGATTTCATATGTATATTATTTTGATGATGATTTGGACTATATCGGAAGCTCGTTTGAAATATTTCTAAAAAGGGAGTGCGGATGGTAATTTCTAAAACACATTGGCACGATTGTTGTCAAGTCTATGGGTGTCGAAAACCGGAGGTGCATGTGGGAAAATGAAACAATCAAAAAATATCTGTATCGGGATTTTTTCTCCGTTGTTTTACCGTTTGGTAATGCATTTGACGTTGCTTTGGGTGCATAACGAAACGGAGTTCCTTGTTCAAAATGCAATGCTTTATGTTATGCCTGCATTACCCGGTGTTGCCCTTGCCGTTTTGTTGATACGAAATTCTGTGAGAGATTTTTTTAAGTCGTGGGGTATTTGTTTCCTCGCTTCTGTGTGTTTCGGTTTCTTATGGGTGATTCTGCGAGTTGATTTGATGATATATACAAGTTTGACCGGCTTTGAAGAATTTGCTTTGGGTGAAGGACTGCTTATGGCAGTTATGTCTTTTTCGTACATAATCTCTTGCACCGTTGGGTGCGTGATAGCGGGAGTTTTGAGTTTTTATAAGCAGAAAAAGATGCTGCGGGTTTGATATGCGGTGCACGGCACCGCAGCGATATGAATTCCAACGAATTCTCAATCTGTCGCCGGTGCGACGAGAATTCATATCATATCGAGTTTGACCGAAGGGAAAACATATCGATTTTACGGAGTAAAAATATCGAGTAAACGTAGTTTGCATATCGACAATTCTGTACGGAGTTTGAAAAATCATGGCAGGTTATTGAAAACCGGCGAAAGGGGAAGGGTATGTTTTGGTATAGTGGATTATTAACAAAAGAATTCGTCGACTATTTCAGTGATGAAAACGCGGTGTATTTTACCGAAACCGACAGCGGGAAAATGTATCATGATACCTTTAAGCGGTTTCGGGATGCGGTGCGGGATTTAACAGCGCTTTCTCTGTATAAAAGCTTTGAAGAAAGTTTTCTGAGTCGCATAACAGACAAGGATGAAGCGCGCTTTTTGTATTTGCGTGAATTGGCAGAGCCATTTTTTGGTGATGAAAGAAGACCCGATTTTACCGAGGTTTATCATAGTATAAAAGGAAATATGTTCGAATGTAATATCGATGAGTTATCTGCTGATCAACTCGCTGTGGGAATGATGTTCCCGTTTTGGAGTCGGATGGGCGGAAGTTTTGAGGATGAATTTGCAGAATCGGGAAGATTAAGGCAATTTATAATGGCGTTATATAAGAAGTCATTTAAGGAATCTGTCTCTGCGAATCGGCATTCGGATACTGCGGTGTGGGAAGGGGTTGTATCCATGGACAAACTGATTGGTTTTCTTGAGAGATTGGAAGAGAAGAAGATTTATTACAAGCTGAATAAAGTGAGAGATGCCATTATGGTAGAGGTTGCGATTCCCGGAGAGCGATGGGAAGTGGAATTCTTTGCCGACGGACATGTTGAGGTTGAAAAGTTTATCGGTCAAGCGGAGATTCTCGGAGAGGAAGAACTGGAACGGTTGTTTTTAGATTGTGATTGATTTTTATTCCTAACTCGACGTGAACGATTGCGTTGCATAGCAACGCATCTAAATTCGCTAATGCGAGCTAAATTGAGTAAACTCAGCTAAATTGCCTTATGGCAGCTAAATGTGCTTTGCACGCTAAATGCGAATTTAATTTAGCTACTCCGAAGGAGTTATTTAGCTATGGAGCGAAGCGGAATAATTTAGCTTTGCAACTTGTTGCAAAATTTAGCTAAAACAAGCTGCATCTAAACCTTATGTGTCGCAATATGGATATGTCGAATGTTGGCGAAAGGGTAGTATAATGAAAGGAGTGTAACCATGAAAAAAGCTTTGAAAATAATTGCTAAGATTGTTTCTGTGATTATTACATTACTTATTTTGGTGAAATTTATATCTTTATTAGATTTTATTGGTTTCGATTTTGGTGTTGTTGGCGAAATGGGTTGGTATATACCGGGATGGATTTTAGGCTTTATAGGTTGTGTACTTGATTTTGGAATATGTAAGAAAATATGTGGTACAAAATTTGAACTTATCTTATTTCGTATAAGTGCGTGTTTCTGTATGTTTGTAGCCTTGCTTGATTTGTTTATACTGTATGTGATTAGCCAAATATAATTTAAAGTTCTAACTTGATACGAACTTAACACTAAAAATCGTGCATCTAAACCTTATGTGCCGCAATTGCGTTGCATAGCAATGCAATGAATTGTCTGACGGCATGAATTGAAATCAAAGATTTCGTGAATTGAGCCTTGCGACTCATGAATTGCACCTTCGGTGCATCAAAAGGCAATTCAATTCATGGAGCGGAGCGAGAAATCATGGCAGGTTATTGAAAACCGGCGAAAGCGGGGTGGATAACATTGAAAAAGAACAAGGTATGGATTGCATTGGCAATCGTATCGGTTTGCGCGTTATTGCTTTTTGCGGTGTTTGGGATTTTAAGTTGTGAGGTTTTTATCGATGAATCCCCGAACGGTGAGTATCAAATCGTTAGTTGGTGGATAGACAAAGGTGCTTTCGGATATAGCGGCGCTTTTTACATCAAGGAAAAAGGCTTATTATCAAAATGGCATAAGATCGGAACAGTCCCTTTTTCGAGCGAATGGTTGTCGGAAACCGAGTTTTCAATTTATGATCCGTATCCTGTTGGTGGAGACAACCGCAAAGAGTATCATGTGAACCAATTTTTGAATCAATAAGAATGTGATGTGCTTCATACAAACAATTGGAGGATGCGGTCTTGATATGCGGTGCATCAAAAAATGAGGAGGCGTAAAAATGGAATTTGAACAACTGATTTCCGAGAGATATTCGGTGCGGCAATTTCGGAGCGAGCATTTGCCGCAGGAGGCGGTGGACAAAATCATTGCCGCGGGGCATGTGGCACCGACCGGCTGCAACTACCAGCCGCAGAGGATTTTGGTATTAAACAGCGACGCGGCAATCCAAAAACTGAAGGGGTGCACCAAGTGTCATTTTGACGCGCCGTGCGCGATGCTTGTCTGTTACAACAAAAATGAGACTTGGAAGCGGCCGTATGACGGTGCGCTGTCCGCACCCGTTGATGCGGCGATTGTGACGACACACATGATGCTGGAGGCGCAGAATCTGGGTGTGGGAAGCTGCTGGGTGATGCATTTTGACCCGTGCGCGATGCGAGAGGCGTTTTGTATCCCCGAACACTATGAGCCTTTGGCACTTCTTGTGATGGGATACCCCGCGGAGGGGGCAAAGCCGCTTGCACTACATACAACGGTCAGACCGCTTGACGAGGTTGTTTTTTACGATACGTTTTGATTGAAACATGAATGGATTGGAGGGGATTGTATGACGGGTCGGAAGTATTCCGGTGTGTTTCTTCTTGTGTTTTGGGTCTTGGGGTACTTACTCATCCGCTTTGGCGGACGGGCGACCGCACCGATTTGGGCGGTTGTGACATATGTGGTATTTTTGGTTTCGTTCAAGCTTGAACGCGGGCGACTCAACCGCGCGGGGATATGGCTTTCGCTTGCGCCGATTCTCACCGTGCTTGCCTGCACGCTTGGGGAGACACGGCTGCCGCCGATGGCACGGGTGATGATTCCGGGGATGTTTGCGGCATCCGCGTACGTCACGCTTGGCGGTGTGCATCGGGATTGGAAGCGTGTCGGATTTCTCGGTGATGTGGGAATCGGGCTGTTGTATCTCCCGTTTGCACATCTCCACGAGAGTTTTAAGACCGCGCGGGAAAAACTGAGGGCGAAGACGGGCGCAAAGCGGCGCGAGGTTTGGCTTGGGATTTTGATTTTGATTCCGCTGCTTTTGGTGTCACTTGCTCTGCTTGGGAGTGCGGATTTGGTATTTTCCAATGCGATGAAGCGGTTGTGGGGAGAGATTTTACGATTCCCGCTCAGATGGGTCTTTGAGCTTGTGGGGGCATGGGTGATTGCGACGGTTTTGTTTTCGGCACTCAGCGGGTTTGCGCACCCGTGGAAGGCATCCGAAACCGTGCGCAAAGAACACCGCACCGATATTAAAACCGTGAGTGTGGTACTGGTGCCGCTGATTGCGGTGTATGTGCTCTTTGTCGCGAGCCAGATTTATCAGTTGGTGCTGTTTTTCTCCAAGGCGGAGGCTTATATCGGGTATGCACGGTTTGCGCGCGAGGGATTTTTCGCGCTGGTTTGTGCGGCGGGGCTGAATCTTGCCGTGGTGTTGGCATTCCAGCACTTTTTGGCGCGTGAGCAGAGGGAACTGCGGCTTTGGAAGGTGTGCAGCCGTTTGTTTACCGCGCTCACGTTTGCGGTCTCTGTCTGCTCGATGATTCGGGTTTGCGAGTACATCGGGGAATACGGGATGACGCGGCTTCGCATTCAATCGGTATGGGGGATTGTTCTGATTGTTCTGGCACTCTCCGCGGTGATGACAAAACTGTTTGCACCGCGTGTGCGACTCTTTCCGATTCTGCTGTGCCTTGTGATGTTTTGGTACGGTGGGTTGTGCTATGTGCAGTCGGATGCGCTGATTGCGGGATACAACGTACGCGCATATCTTTCGGGGGATTTGGCGAGCTTGGATTTTTCCGCAATGGCACGTCAATCCGACGATGCGGTGGTTGCGCTGGAGTATTTCTGCAAGCATTGTGACCCGAACGACCGATATTGGGCGCAGGCGCAAACGGTTTTGAACCGCAAGCGCACGGAAGCGGTCGGGCAGCAACAAAAAAATATTACGGTTTTCGAAAGAATTTGGCAAAAAGATTGAACGATAACAGTTGCATTTTTTTCTAATTGGTGGTATGATAGTAATCACGAAGAATAAAATTCTTTCGTGCAAAATTTAAGGAGGGAAAACCAATGAAAAACATGACATTCAAGCGCGGCTTGGCTCTCGTTTTGGCTCTGGTTATGATGTTTGCTATGGCAGCATGTACTCCGGCTGACAACGGCGGCGAAACCGCAGGCGCAGACGGCAAGGTCCTCGGTGCAAATGACGAACTTTCCATCGTTGTCGGCTCCCACGCATCCTGGCCGTATGATGCTACCTGGAAGTATTGGGCATACTTCAAAGAAGCAGTCGGCGGCAAGATTGACGTCTCTGCTATCTCCGGTACCGAGTTTGACACCAAGGTCAACCTGATGATGACCTCTCAGTCCACTCTTCCGGACCTCTTGCACCTTTCCAACAAGAACGCTGTCAACAACCATGCAACCTCCGGCGCATTCATCTCCATCGATGACAACATCGATAAGATGCCGAACTACACCGCATTTATGGATTCTCTGGATCAGACCATTGCGGATGAACTCGTTGCACAGCGCGTTTCCGGTGACGGTAAGCTCTACTTCCCGCCGGTTTACGGCTCTCAGGCTGCTATGAACTTCCGTATTTGGATGTACCGTAAGGACATCTTCGAGAAGCACAACCTGAAGGCTCCGACCAACCTCGACGAAATGTACGACGTTGCAAAGCAGCTGAAAGCAATCTATCCGGATTCCTATCCGCTTTGCTTCCGTTCCGGCCTCGGCCAGTTCGATATCATCGGCTCCACCTGGAAGAACGACTTCTACCGTGGCGCTTACTATGACTTCAAGACCGAAGAGTGGAAGTTCGGTGGCACCACCGAAACCATGAAGGAAATGGTCCTCTTCTTCAAGAAGCTCAAAGACGAAGGCCTTGTTCCGCCTGACTTCCTCACCATCACCACCGGTAGCTGGGAAGAACTCGTTTCCAACGACAAGGCATTTATGATGCCGGAATACCTGGTTCGTATCACTTACTTCAACGTTCCGAACCAGCAGCGCAACCCGGACTACGAGTGGGCTGCAATGGCTCCTCCGTCCCTCAATGCTGCATCCGACCACCACAAGATTGCTAAGGTCAACCTTGACATGACCGGTTTCGTTGTTCCGAACACCGGAAAGAAAGACCGCATCGACAATGCAATCAAGGTCCTCGACTGGATGTACTCCGAAGACGCTGTCGAACTCCTCTCC
>JAZQIE010000126.1:0-16053 GCA_045540975.1 Eubacteriales bacterium | reverse complement strand
GCCTCGGTGAGCCAGCGCTCGTATACGGGTCTGCAAAAATCATCTGCAAGCCATTCCCTGCGCATCCGGAATCCCTTCCATGCTTCGAGGAGTGCCGCGCGGGATGCGCTGTAACTCGAATTGAACGACATCAGCAGGAGATCCGCCGGGATTTCGAGGGCTGCACCCACCTGCTCGCACAGGGCACGGATGAATGCATCAAAACCCGTGTGTGGGTGGGTCGGCTGTACCGACTCGACCGACTCACCGGGTTCGAGGAAATTGAGCGTTCCGTTCCCCATCTCAATATCGTTCGGGTTGTTGCTCACTTCACGCTCGCCGTCACCCATCGCCTCATTGAGCGGGTTTGAGGAACTGTCCGCCTCGGTTGTGATGAATACCGTGAAGAACGATTGCACCATCGCCGCCATGATCTCAGCCTCGGTATAACGGCGCATCTGCAAGATCGGTTCGATCGCCTGCGAGAGATACGGAACACCGCGATACTGTTCCGGGCGTTCGGTGTCCATAATGTGCAGGATGTTCGGCAATCCGGTGTTCTTTCCGTATGCCTCCACCCTCGCAAATTTGGTCGGTTCCGCGTCGCACTGATACGGATACGAATTCGCGATGTGGTATGCGACCACCGCGCCATTCTTGTCGACCTCGACGCCGTCATAGATCGTGTGACCGTTATCCAGTTTGAGAGTCGTCGCATTCACCGTGAACGGGGAATTCATGACCCGTGCTCCGGAGATCATCGACGGAGTTCTCACTCGGTCGGCCTCGATCAAATGCAGGCGTAAGGAATACGGCATCAACGGCGTTTTCTCTGCGGTTTTGAATAATGCAAAGACGTCACCGCTCATGGGCCATGACAAAGCGACAAGCTGCTGCAGGCCGTAGAAGTTATTGATCCCGGTCGCATCGCAAGCGCGTTTGTTCTGTGCCCACAGATTGAATTCCGCTTGTGCTTTCCTCTGCCACGCCTCCGCCTGCTCCTGCGTGAGACCCAAAACATCGCGATCTATGGTCGATTTGAGTTTGAGACCTGCACCCACGATGTTCGTGCGCTGCCGCTTCAGAGCCGCCGTTGCGATCGGTGCGCTCATGTAGAGCATTCTCGACCGCTGTCGGAGCGTGTAATTATTTTCGTTGATGTCCTCCGCAGGGCTCCCGCTCTCCACATTGAATCCTTTGAAAGATCTTTTCGTGGTGCTCGCTCCCGCGTGAGAATAGCCCTTATTTAACACCGGAGAGATAACATACGTTTTTTTTACTTTCTGCATTGTTTTTACCTCCTTTCCGTGTGTATTTTCGGGTTCCCGACGGGAGGGGAAAGGAAAAAAGCCCTCCCGCCGTTCTGCCTTTTTATGCAAACGGGCCGTGTGTATTATCTACACGCGACCCGCTTTGCACTATGTGGTTGTATTTTTCTCCTTATGCAAGCGCAACGGACAATGTGCCCGTGTTGGAAACGGTCAACGCCCATTTCTTTCCGTCAGGCGATTTTAGGTAAACCGCCTGACCGCCCCACGATGTGAGCGCGTCCATTTTGGAAAGGCTCGTTGCGGTCATTTTGGAATTCCCAAGCATCAAGGTCGGTTCGATTCCGGACGCAGAATTTTTGATAAAGACTGTACCATCCTTATCCACTTCAAAAACATTCAAAAGGTCATTCTCAGATGTACCCATACCAATCATGAAAAGAGATTTGATCGTGGGGTTGTTCCACAATCCAATTGCGAATTGATCTGTTGCGTCTTTGAACGTGCTTGTAAACCGGTTCCATGTATGGGAAAAGTGTGCGGGGTTCTTCGTCATATACCCAGCACCAGTTGAATAGTTCCCTGGAATTTCGTTTTCTGAGTTCATCCCGAATGAGTAGTTACCCAAGACCCGATTCATGTAGTTAATGGCTAATGACGACAGACCTTCAACAATATGTGAAGGGTTATTCAACATCATCGAATACTTGGCTGCACCAGCCCAACCAAAAGATTCTATAGGAATCCACCCGTCACTATACTGGAACAGTTGCCTTTCAATATAGACGCGGAACTTATTGTCACAAGGATCACCAAAGATGTTGTAAATAATACTGTCGTATTCTTTTCCGCCAGACTCGTTCGCTTGCACTGTGAAGATATTTTCGATGTCAGTCCAGCCAACAGGCAAACCGTATGCTGTTGATAATTCTTGAGTAACATATCCGTGGACTTTCTTTGTATCAATCGCATAATATGCTGTGATAGTAAATGTCCCGTACAAAGTGAATGGCTCGCCTGTCGCAGGGAGCGTCTCTACAACTCTCACCCTATGTGCCTGTTTGTACATATTAACTACGAAATATCCTGTCGTAAGGCGATACAGTGATTTTTCGTCGATGTCGGATACTGGCAGATTAATAACGTCAATAATGGAGTCGTTTGAACATTTCGAAACATTCTCCAAAACATCCTCGACAACCTCTTCTACATCAGTTGGTGTCCAATAATCCACGCCTTTCTTCGGTGTGTAACCATCATTCCCTTTTTGTCCGGGCTCTCCTTGAGGCCCTTGTTCACCCTGAGGCCCTTGTTCACCCTGAGGTCCAGGCTCTCCTTGAGGTCCAGGCTCTCCTTGAGGTCCAGCGGGTCCTTGTTCTCCGGGTTCACCTTTTTCGCCCCGCTCTCCGCGGTCGCCCTTGTCGCCTTTTTCTCCGTCTTTGCCCGGAGGCCCCATCGGGCCCGGATCACCGACCGCGCTGATTCCGGTATCGACATAGGCATTGTGCATTTCGCTCCACTGCCACCATGTCCCGTTGATGATCTGCGGTTGCTTCGAGATCGATGCCTCCGCACCTTTTAGGAGTTCGGCGAACACGTCAACATAACTCTCGGATTCGGTCTCGCATCCGCAAAGCGCCTCGGGGCAAACCTCGATATGAAAATTCTCGGTCGTGATTCGTTCTCCGGTGGAGTCGTAGACCGCAACCTCCGCAACCGACTGACCCTCTTTGGTGAATGCCTGCGGCAACGGTTCAAAGACAAACGCACCCGCTTCCACGGTGCCATCCTGCACGCAATAGGTGTTGTCTGGTTTCGTGATTCTCAAAATCGACGTTGCACCGACCGGAATGGAGTACGGGATGCACTCGTCACGGTATTCGCCGCGCTTCAAAACAAACGGATGCACCTTGATTTTGACCCCGGTATCGTGGCATTTGACAGTGAGTTTGCTACCCTCATCAAATCGCCCGAAACACAGGTTGATGTCATATGTTATCATCGCTTAAAACCTCCAATTCTCACCAATCGCGCGGGATGACCCCGACCGCTTTACGTCTTGATCCGCCGTTGAGTTGTGCCGTCAGCCCGTCGACCTCTTTTTCGAGTTTGTCGATTGTTTCCTCCAACTGTGGAAGATCGAGCTTCGTGAGGTTTCGGCTACCGATCGCGTAACTCTTGACCTGACCGTTGAGCAAAGCGAGATACGCCGTCCGTGCAGCGTCAAGTGATGCCCTGCGGAACTCAAGCCGCTTTTGTAATTCGGTTCTATCTGCCATTGTGACTCATCCTCCCTTACCAATCACTGAAAGTATTGCTATTCCTCGCACCCCGTTTCCGTTGCGTTGGTGCCGGTTTTACTGCGTTTTTGGTGTTCTCTCCACCCTCGCGCAGTTTGCGTTCTACCGCATCCATGTCTGGGTCGAGGACACGCAATGCCGCATAAGCGTAGTTTCGGCAATCGAGCGCCTCGTTTCGCTCATGTCCTGGGATCTTCACCCACGCCCATCGGGTGCGGCCGCGCTCTGATTTCATCTCGAGTGTTTCGGATAAAAGACCATTAAAAAAAGCAAGGTCGTAACCTTGCTCTGATCGCATGGGGAAATGACAATATTTCGGACCCGGCTCCATGACCTTTAGCGAACCCATGAGGATGTCTGCCTTGCCTGCATCAACCCCGATGGTATAAAGCCATGTTTTCCCTGTGACTCTGCCGTTTGCCATGATTTCTACTTTGCTCGGCGGTTTTGTGAATGGTATTCCGTCACCACCTTTACCCTTGATTGAAAAAACACGCTTGCCTTGTCTCATCGCACAGTTCCGATAAACGCTTTGGGTCTTGTGACCGCCGCTGTCGACAAAAGTGAGTGATATTTTCAACCCTCTGCCATTCGCGAAAAGGTAAACATGATCTACCACATCGTCGAGGCGCTCCCATGTCTGCGCATCGTTTGGATCGCCCATGATGACGCCTTTTTTAATGCCCCAACTTTCGCCATAATGCCCCCAACCGACAACCTCGAACTCGAGGCGGTCGTCCTGTGTATCCACGCCGCACGTGAGCACGAGCACGCCATCAGGAACCTCAATCGGCGTTCCATCGTCACGGCTTCCGTAATCTTCACGGCGGGAAAGAAATGAATCCTCATCCTCGAGCTCGCCACGATCTTCCCAAAGCAACCCAAGTTTCGTATTATAAACAACCTTGAGTTTTTGTGGGTCCTTGCGCACATTCAAGAATTCATAAACAATTTTGCTCCACGGAGTCCACGGCGATGAAAAAGCATTCAGCCAAAACGACCGGTGCCCTTTTGCGATGGCCTCGGGATTCCCCGCAATCCATCGCGCAGGCTGTCTCCTGATCTCATCCTCCGTAGAGAGGCAACCGCAGGACGGGCAGCACCACGATACAGATTTGACGATGTAGTCCTTTTTTCTCCCGTTTTTGATGGTTTCAAAATCGAACTTGATGTCGCCGAATTCGATGTCATGCCACGCACCACAGTGCGGACATTCCCGGCTCCATCGCTCCTGCGTACCCTCATCAAAAGAGTTTGCGATCGGGCTGGTTCCCTTGTTTGTCGGTGTGGAGACATCCACGAGTTTTGCGTTGTAGTACGTTGTAGTTCTCGCTTCGGCCAATTTCCACGGATCACCCTCGCTTCCCGCTGATAACGCCCATCGGTCCCGCTCATCGCCGATAATGTAACGTGCCGGGGTTGATGCCAGCGCAGACGCACTGTTTGAACCGACAATTGTGAGCATCCCACCGGGGAACGATTTTTGCAAAGTGGTGTTCCCCGAGTCTCTGCTCTTGACCTCCGAAACCTTTCCGCGCAGCCTTACACTGTCACGAATCATTGGAGCGATTCGGAGTTTTGAGAATTTCTTTGCGTCATCGAGGGTCGGTTGGATGTAGAGAATTGATCCCGGATCCTGATCGATGATGTACCCGATGATATTGAGTTCCAGCTCGGATTTACCAACCTGCGAGGATGCAACCATCGTGATCCTGCGCACAGCCGGATCATTGAATGCATCCATAACCCCCACGAGGTACGGGGTGCGGTCATTATTCCACGGCCCCGCTTCTGCACTGCTCTCTCGCGAAAGAACGCGAAACCTTGCTGCCCATTGACTCACGGTCAGATTTTCGGGTGGTTTGTAAGCCTTAAATGCTTTCGCAAAAGTTCGGTCAACGGCGCGCATCCGCTTTTTACTCTTCTTCTCTGTCACCGCTGCGTTCACTCTCCCATCCGCGCCGCTCTCTGACGCGCCGCTTGTACTTCTCCGGATCGTATCGGTATTCGCTCAAATTCTCCAAAATGAAAAAAACCTCTTGCTTGATGCACTCTGCTGCCTCTGCAGGCGATTTGCAGTTTGCACAATCGACAGCCAGTTTGCCTGGCATCGCCATGAGCATTGAGCGAAAAAAAAGAACATGATCTGTCGTGATCGCCTCGACATCCTCTGCGCGATGCATCTTCCCTTTCAGTTCTTTCAGCTCAAACTCAGCGGCCTCGGCTTTTGCCTTTTTAATATCGACCTCCGCCTGCAGTTTTTCCTGCTCAAGGGTTTCGGTTGATTCTTTCTTTTCTCGGCCATGTGCCTTGTCAGCAAGATATTGCACATACTGCTCGACGGTTTTATCCCACTCATAGCGACGACCTTTTGCAGTCTCAACAGTTTCGATGACCCCGTCCGCAGTAAGTTGTTGGATTCGTTTTGCACTTAGGTGGAAAACCTTTCCTACCTGTGCCGATGTCCGGTAGTCCTTCTTCTCCATACCCTCGCCTCCTACCGAAATGTCCCAATTTTTGACACCAAAAACTACTCAATTCCTGGGCTCGCCAGCACCACAGGCGATTCCCCCTCCCGGAAGTACCTACGAACTTGCGCGCACGCGGACAGAATCGCCCGAATTTCGCATTTTAACCCTTGCATGGTATAACTTCCTATACCTTCACGCTTTCCTCAAAGAAAATAACAAAAGAAAAAGAGAAAGTCACTCGATGATCCTCTCGGTCATCACTTCATGAGGTTCTCCATGTGGTGGTTCAGGCGCTTCTCGACATTCTCATTGAGTGCCGCGCTGATCTTCGGCGCGGTTCTCTCGCTGCTGACCATCTGCGGCAAAGAGATCGACTTGATCGCCTTGATGTCTGATCGTCTCTGACTCACGCGTTGGAATGGAATGTAGTTCTTCCCGCCCGCTTGAGCGTTTCCTGTATGCATCAGCATGATCGGGGACTTCGGGCTGGACTTCGAGCCTGACCTCGTGAAGTTCTTACCAAGGGCTGCCCTCTGTTTCTTCGAAAGTTTCTTGACCTTGCCGAGTGTACTCTTTTGACCTCGGATGATCTGCGCCTTGAGGGTATACGCATTCTGTCCGGGCGCTTTTGGTGTCATACCGAAATGCGTCGGTGTGAGCATCCTGCCCTTATAAATGATCTTTGCGGTTCTCGGATCACTTCCCTCGACCTTGACAGAGCCGAGCTTTCCTCCGGTGATCTCCGCTTTCTTTGCGCCATAAACGGCCACAATTTCAGCCGCAACCCATCCCGGAGCGCGTTTCCTAATGTCCGACATCGTGCGCTGCAATACCTTTTCCGGAGCCTTTTTCTTCTGCTCAAGGGCCTTTTTGATCTTGTCGTAATTCTTGATCGCACAAGTTACCGTCGACGCCATCCCGCTCACCCCGTTTCTGTAAAACCCCGGAGCATAGGAAAAGCCGCAACGGTTTCCCGTGCGGCTTGATTCCCTCTTTGGCTTTTTCGGCCATTGCTCCGATGGTGATATACTACCACGCAAAAAAGGTGTAAAACAATGACAAAAGGTGATAAAAGATGACATACCTTTGTTTTGTATAATTGCATTTGGTGGGCGGTTTAGCCGCCCTCGGCGCGGTGCGGTGGTTATATGACCGAAAGTTCGAGTTCTTCCACTTCCGCGTGTGTGAACCCAAGCGCATACATATCGCGCTCAACTTTCGTCAAAACGGATACCGCTTCCAATGTACTGCGCTCATAACAGATTTTCGCGAATGTCTTAAAGGCATCGATCGCGCCCTGTCTGCTGAACACTACCAAATTCCCTACTCGCGCATTCTTTCCGTATTTCATCATCGTTTTTCCTTTCCTTCCTTCGGTTGTTACCCGTCTATGATTTCGACCAAATCGTCCGTGTCTACCTCATCCAAAAAATCCTCAAGTGCGGAAATGAATTCCTCCATTCGCTCGCCTCTCTCCGATGCTTGTAAACTCTCGGGCAGATTGTCGAATGCATCCTGCTCCTCATCCTTGACCACCTCGATGATTTCACGAGCGCGCTCAATCAGTTCGACCGCCTTTGCAAGTTCTTTTCGTCTTGCCTTATTCATCGAAAAATCCTCCCTCTTGATTTTTATTTAAAAGTCGGCTATACTTTTGGATTGGAGGGGCGGTGCCTGCCGCCCCTCTTCCCGACCGACCTACTTGGTTTCGTCGGCGCCCTGCATTGCTTTGCTGTTGGGCTTGATTGTGATTGTTATCCGTTCGGCAATTTCGGGACATTCACTCAAGATTTTCAGCAGCGCTTGCAGGGCTTCTTTTTTTGCTTCGGTCATCATTCTCACATCCTTTCATGAGGTGTTCCTCGCCTTACCTTATGTATATATAATACACTATTTTTTATATTTTGTCAACACTTTTTTATAAATATTTTTATATTTTTTCAAGTTTTTTCTTGACGAAATATAAAAAACGGTGTATCATTTAACCGAGGTGATTAACATGAATATGCGCGAATACATTAAACTCTGCTGCGTCAAGCGAAATATCACAGAGGCAGAACTCGCCCGGCGCATGGGACAAACCCCGCAAAATTTGAACAACAAACATAAGCGCAACACTTTCAAGGTTTCCGAACTCGAAAAAATTGCAGAAGCGTTGGGAGCGACCCTTTCCGTGAGTTTCATCGACAATGAAACAGGAAAGCCGATCATATAAAAAGCAAAGAGCCGTCCTTTGGGGCGGCTCTTTTGTTGTGGTCATTGTTCCGGATCTGAATACGCCTCTTTGAATGTCTGCACGAATGCCGCTGATGCCTCTGCGACCGTGGTGCAAAACTTCTCGATCACATCGAGCAACGCGGAAACGTTAAGGTTCTCGATCGCGCTTTTGATATTCATGGTCTGTTCAAACCCTTTCGCATAACTGCCGTATGCGACCACGGCCTCCGCCGCGATTGCGTTTGCCGTATTCCGGTCATAGCCTTTCGCCATGAGCAGCTTGACGCATCTTTTTCGTGTCATTCTGAATCCTCCCATTCCAAAGCCTGCCCGCACTCTCCGCAATACTTCATACCGCACTGAATGAATCGCACCCCGCACCTTGGGCAAAACCGCAAGCCGACGCTCTCCGTTTGCACATCTTCTACCCTTTCCGGAATTTGCTTTTCCAGCGCGTCCGTGATCGCCTTGAGATGCTCGAAATCCTCGTCCGTCCAATCAACCGCCGCGAGCGGGACGTTTTTATTGATTCGGTTGAGTGATTTTAAGAATCTATTCATTTTGCCTCCCCCTCTCTATGATTTTCTTTGTGCATTCGGATGCAACTTTTTCCACTTGCGTTGTGCCGCTTTTTTTCTCGCTTTTCGGCATTTCTCGCAAAAGCGATTTTCCTCTCGCTCATAAAAAGTATTGCCACATCTCGCACAATACTGCGGTCGGATCCTCCGGAACTCCACACAGTCATCGCAATTCGCACACCCGGCAAGGCATCCGCCCACATCATCCCAATTCATGCACATAAACCGTTGCCAATACGGATCAAAGCCCAACTCATTCATGCGCATTCGCAGGATTGTCGCAAGTTTTGTAAGATCGCGTTTCACGTCTGACCTGCATCTCGAAAGCGATCTCGCTTGCTTCACCGTTGGGATCGGCGCTCCCGCTCCCCATTCGCCCGAGCCCATCATCGCCCGGACTTTGTCAGCACTCTCGGTTAGATACTCGCAGTATACTTTCCCACGAACTGCTTTTTCTGACTTCCCGAGTTTTCGGCCGATTTCGGCATAACTCTCTCCGTTTCTGATGCCATCGGCCAAAACCCGGAAATGCTCCTCTGTCCAAGCGCTATCCGCGTCGTGCGGCCCTTTCCTGACCGGGCGTTCTTTAACTCCGAGGTCAGCGCATCGCCGTTGGATGGCACCCTCTGACCAGTGCAGCATCTTCGACAACTCCGCGTATCCGTATTTATGCAGTTTGAGCAGCGCGATCAGGCGACTATCCTCCGCCGATGTCCAACGATCCTTGCGTTGCACGGCGAAATGTTGGAAATCTTGTTTTCTCTGCTCCTTCACCCAATCAGGCTCTGCACCGAGGGCGAGCGGCTCCATTTTGGAGAAATCCAAAAAAGCTCGATTCTTTTCGGCCCACGCCCAAAACTCCTCAAGATAAACGACCCGCACTCGCATTTTACCGACGCGCCTGTAATGGAGCGGGAGCCCACGGTTCTCGACCCAACTCTTCATGTAGTACGAATGAAACTGATGCCCGACCACGGCCTTCATCAACTGATTGAGTGTGATATAGTCACCGGCTTTCAAAAACGCCCCGAGCCCGAGCCGATCCTTCATAACATTGATCGCGTTGATCGAACGGTTCAGTTTCTTGCTGATTTGAATGACCGAGACGGATCCCCAATTCTCCCGCAAGTATTCCTTTTCCTCTGCAGACCAATTTCTGTTTTGTCCCATCGCTTTTTTTCTCCTGCGTGATTCCGTTACGGATCTAATCGGTGGAACGCATCCTCGCTGGGGATCAGACCTAACCTGCGGCCGTTGTCGAAATCGCAATGCACCGTCCCCATATCGTCCACCACTCGGACGGTGCCGCGTGTGCTCGGCTCGATCGGTCGGGGATCGTCGCCCATATAATCAAGCACGATCCGCGTGCCCGCAGGGTATGCATTCTTGGTCTGCTTGACCAATTCCTTGTCAATAGAGAACATCATCCAGAGCCTCCTATCAAGTTTTGTGCCATTCCATATCTTTAAATTTTCCGCACTTTTTGCATTGGTAATAAAAACATTCTATATTGGGACTCCACGACCTTTTTGCTTCCCATTTGTGAATACAAAATACTTGCGTTACTATTGGCTTAGTGCTATTAAACCTCGACCTCACACGCAGACCGGGTCTTGCAAAGATCGGTTTCCTAAATCTATCAATCCATCTATCACGCATCTGATTCATCCCCTTTCGGCTTTCCAAAACTACAAAAATCATTCGGAGCGGGCATATACAACCCGTTCGCATGGATGCAGTTGAGTGGTGACTTCTCGTCATCGCCCACAGAGAAATCGCAGTCGCGGCATCGCACGACCGGCGCGACGTCTTCCATCGGGATCTTTTCCAAGTTCGGGGAATACAGCTCTCCGTGGTCGCAGTAAGTGTCACACCCTCTGTTTCCGCGGCACCTGCTAGTCTCACACTCGAAAAGGTATTTTGTGTCTATGTATGACATTCACTCAACCTCGCTCTCCTTTGTGCGTGTGTTCCAGGCCTTTGTTGCACTTGCTTTGCTTGCATATCCGTAAACTTTTGCACCGCACTTGTTACACACCACACCATAACTATCAATGTTGCCGTTGTATCGTCTTGCTTCCCCACCGCAAAACGGACACGGTTTTAATTCAGCCATCACCAATCACCAACCCTCTCCCACTTTCCAATTAAAATGTGAAAGTGTAACCACCAAATATCAACGATGCCGTCAGTATTTTGATATCGGCTCACCCACGGTAGAAATGTTATTGTCGGGATAAACGCAAACCAATAATGCTGCCTATCCGCTTCAAAGCGAACGCTCGGTTTTAACCTATAATTTTTTCTGTTTTCTTTGCACGTCTTCATTACATCGAACAACATTTTCACTCCCCCTCACCGCCTTTCTCTATATCACGCCAAATAGGTCGGTTTTTCTTCCACCTACGCCACCGCCAAAAGAAAATCATTGACGGCTCTGATTCAAGCCACTTGTTAAATCTTGCGATATATTCAAGTCGCAAATTATATCTTTTCTTATGTTCTTGTCTTTCACTCATTCCTGCACACCGCCTTTCTCGGTTGGGTGGTCGTCGGTTTTTCCGTGATATTCATACCCCAATAAAGGAGTCAACAAAAACCACCATAAAAGACTTGTCTTGTTAAACACAATTGAAAGAATTGTAACGCAAATCATAAAGGTAGTTCTTATTACAATGTTTGCAATCATTACTATTTTCATTCCACCTCACCGCCTTCCAATGCTCTCTCCGCATCCTCTCGCGTGAGGAAAACGGATTTTCCGAAATCTGCGGGATCGAGAGATATAGAAGCGAATCTCCCATTTTGCGCCGTCACAGATAAAAAACAACCGGAAATTGATATAAGAATTGGAATCGCAATCACTTGCCACTCAACGACTTTTTCGTTAAAGATGCGATACACCGTGTCCCCGACATTGCACGGCAACAAAAAAGCACTCTCCAAAGCACGCGCCGCTTCATCGCATGTTTTTGCAATATCGAGCATCGCTTCTACGTCATACTCGTTCAATGGCGCAGTATCGGAGAGTGCTCTGTTTCGCAAAAACAAATCTGCAGAATCAAGTCCTTTTATCAATCTTTCACGCATTTCTTTTTCTCCTTTCTTTCTACATGGAGCGGGCAATTTATCCGCACATCAGCACCAAGTCTCGGTGCGAATTCGCATTGTCGAACGATTGCGCAATCGTTACAATTCGGGAGAGAAACTAACGATTTCGCAAAAGCCCTATTCACCTCAACGCTCCAACACAACGCCTCGATCGTTTTTCTTACACCGAGCGGGAGATGTCCCCACTCGCCGTAATGTCCGTCCCCGAGCTGCGGGCACGCAATTTTCTCCCGGATCTCTTTGAGTCGCTCTTCTGTAATCACCATACCGATCACCTCGTAATCTTCTCGATCAGATCCTCATATAATTTCTTGTAGAGATCGCGTTCGGTTTCTAACGGGACAATCATCTCTTGGAATCTTGCAATAACGATGGGATCCGTAAGCGGCGATTCAATGGGAGCGGGATCGATATCCGGAGCACCGGAACCGATAGCAATCGCTTCTTTCAGACCGATGCCGAGTCCCTCAATCAAAGCATCGTCGATTCGTCGCACCTCATCATCGGTACACTGCCGTGCGAAACATTCGAATCGATCACGGCTCACCGATTGCACAAACGCACAGTCAGCGGTCGCAATCCCTCCGCATACGATTTCTGTCTGCCAAGGATGCTCGCTCTGCTTTTTCAAAGATAAATAAACGACGCCTATAAACTGGCCTCTGTTTATCTTGTCGTTTGTAACTACAACCACAGGCTGCTTGCCCTTGTTCCCGGCGCCGTTCGGTTTCCTTATGTAGAAAATATCCCCTCTGAAAATATCCCCTCTGAAAAACTCCATTTCTTCCTTGTCCCTTTCTATGTTTTTGATTGCATGATATGCCGTGAGGTCGAGGTAATGCTCTCCGTTTCTCCGGATGTCGTTTTCACTCATACCAATACCTCTTTTGCTCTCTCCCGACGCTCTTTACACCTCGCCGCGTCCTGCGCTTTTTTCACGCGCACCTTGCATTCATCGCAATATTTCATTCGACCGTTTGTTTTTGGAACCACACGACCGCATCCTGCACACCTTACGTATTGCTGCTCCTTCGGTTGAGATTGCTTCCACCGTTTGTATGCTGCCGCATTCCGTTCTTTGGCGGTCAAGATTGCGCATTCATCGCAATACTGTTTCCCGTTGGTCAATCTTTCAAGCTGCTTCCCGCATCGCTTACAAAGTCTTTGAGGTTTCCCCTGTTTCTTTACCACCATGCCTGATGTATCGAGTTTTGCCGTGCCCTGCCCATATGATTTCAGTCCCTTTTGACGTGCAAGCATATCGACCTCCATGATCTTCACCATGTTCTCGCTCATGCCATGTGGGAGTTTTTTTATTTTCTCCATCTTCGCTTTTCCTTTCTTTTGAGCTGGATCGGCTCACTCTCCGCATTTCTCACAGCTGTACTCTCCGGATATTCTGCAACGCTCTGCTGTGGATTCGATGCACAGTCCGAAGCCGATTCTCATCATCTCCGTTGTAGATTATCATTGCAATTTCATTCCACTTACGATGCTCATATCCATCCTCACAATCGATGTATCGCAAAGACAACACCATTCGCTCCAGCGGGTCACCAAGGCAATCAATTGCCCGCTCGATGAGATCCATTTCGCATTGGTTCTCCTCAATTCTATCGGCAATTTTTTCTTGATATTGCATCCTCCGAATAACAGCCTTTGCAACCCGATCACTTGCCCCCGGCTGATGTTTGGACCCATCACTCTCTTTGTGTTCCGGGAAATATTCACGGCTCCTCATTCGTGCAAGTTGTTCCAGTTTGTTGTCATTCTCTTTTTTGAGAAAAATATATCTTTTCAGGCGTTCTTTTGTGATCGGTTCCATTTTTCGTTTCACCTCTCCCTCGTAAGTCGAATTCCATCCCAGTCTCCTTCGTTTTGTGACTCGTTCGCCGTCGCTTCGATTGTGGTCGTCTTGCGTTTCGAATCTGCGGCAAGCCTGCTCATAAAAATGCATCTGTTCAACACGGAATTCCTCCTACACTTCGGTGATAGTTATACCTAAACGGTCGATCATCAGTTTCTTTTTCATCAAATACAGCCGTGTCCTGGTCGGTTTGGTTTTAACATCCTCCACCACATATTCCCATCCATCTTCAGTTTTGCGGTAATATGTAAAATCGGCAAGATAACGGATTGCACGAACGCGTTCTCCTTCCGGTGTGGTATACGCAGGCTGCAGCGTGAATTCTACTTGCAGTCGCAAATCTTTGATTTCTCCTGCCTTTAGCATCAGCATCAACCTATCAAACCGGTCAGCTTCTTTCTTGCTGTCAAAATGCAGATTCTCCCGCTCGGTTTTGATGTTTCCATACTTCGACCGAGCGGGCATCCGTTCTTTCTTCATTTGTTCAGCAAGTTTCCTCATCGCCTGCTCTTGATATTTCGGCGGAAGGTCCGATATGCTGAGTGCCATCGTCTACTTCAGAACTTCGAGCGTAGAGTTCAGCAGAGCTGCAAGTGCATTCTTCAGTTTTTCAGCACCTTCTGAATCCCCAGCCTCTTCCATTCTTGCGATACACGCTGCCATCTTATTGATTGAATCCTGCCCCTGCTCGAAGTGCAGTTTGAAGATGGTCATTTCCGACGAGGATGCCATTGCAAGTTTTTTCTGAAGGTCAGCGACCTGGTCTGCCATCGACTTCTTCTCCCGCTCCGCAACCGCATTCGCCTGCTCTTGAGCCACCTTCAATGCAGCGAGATCCTGCTCAGCCTTATGCTTTGCCTGCTCTGCTTTTTCTTTTTCTTTTTGAGCCTGTTCGATCTTGGCCTTCAGTTTTTTCTCACTCTCTTCATGCGCTGCTTTTTTCGCCTCAGTGATTGCCGCTTCATCCACAACGGTTTCGACCGCAACCTCTTTCGGCGCATTTTGAATCTCTTTCAGTTCTTGCTCAAGTCTACAGACTGTTTCCTCGGCCGCCTGCAGTTCCGCCTCTGCCTGTGCTTTGGTCTTCTCCAACGCTACTTCGAAATCCTTTGCACGGGTCTCCGCTTCCTCGACTTTTGCCCTGGCTTCGTCTCGCTCACGAATCGCCTTTTCAAGTTCGCGTTTAGACATCTCTGCAACGGTTTTTTCTTCACCGTCTACCTCGTGTTTTTTACTCAAAAATTCATCTCGTTCAGATGCCGGCAAAGCCAGTAATACCAATGCTTTGGAGACTCCCAAATCCGTCACCGGTGACGGATTTGAATACTCTCTTGCAAGCCTCATAAAGCGTTGTGCTGTTCCCTCCGAAAATTCCACTTGTTCCTCCAACCAGGGGAGCCACTCCCCATGCGAGAGTTGTTCCTTCGCCTCAATCAAGCGCTTCCCGATTTCAAGAATCGCCGCACCCGCCTGCTGTTTGTACAGCCAAATTTCGGCAGTAATCACTTCGATTGGTCTGACCTCTTCGATTTGACCCTGTTTTTGCTCTGTGGTCATTACGTTTCCATTTGTTTCCATGATAGTTGCTCCTTTCTCTTATGCCGCAGATGCGGTCTTTGTTTTTTTCTTTTTTGTGATGTGCTTGAGCCATGCCTGGACAAAATCAAAAACCCTTTTGTCTGATTCATAACTCCTGTTATGCATGGTCCGACACTGGACGACTCTACCATCGCGCCATTCCAGTGTATAGAATGGAGTTCCTGGCTTTTCTTTTTCCCGAATGAATAAAATCGTTGTTTCGCCGCTTGCCATTCGCTCTGCATATCCACCTACGCAATGATGCAAGGTTTGCCCCTCGATTGTCAGTTCATCAGGTGATTTTGGTATGCAGATTTTAAGTTCTCCCTGCTCCCATGCGAGTCCCGCTCGATCTTTAATGCTTTTACAGAACATTTCTGTCTTCTCTTTATCGAGCATATATTTTACTTGAGACATTGTCCGTTGATGCGCTGCATCAAGATCCCGAGGAAACAGCACTTGCGAATCGTTCAAATCGAGCTCCAGCACCTCACATTCCTGCAGGTAGTCTCTCCACGTTTGCACCACCGTGCTTGGATACTCTGCGGGATAACTGTGCAATCCTGCCGCCTTTCGTTCTGCTCGATCTCGCTCTCTTTTTTCTTTTTCTTCTCGTATGATTCTATCGAGATATGCAGCGATCTTTTTCACCGAAGCGTGCCCAAGTCGGATCGTAGCCATGTC
>JAZQIE010000125.1:0-3101 GCA_045540975.1 Eubacteriales bacterium | reverse complement strand
CACCGGAAATCATCTGAATCATTGTATTTCTCTCCTTTCTTTCTTCAGGTTCCGCTTAATCCAAAACGGTTGCGGAAATGAACGGGTTTTTGGTTCTCGGGACAAACAGCGGACGGCTGGACATGGTCAGAGTGCGACCATTCTGATCCGCCCAATACTGCGGAACGCGGCGTCCCATATGGGTTTCATACTGATTTGTGCTCTGTTCCATCTGTGTGATCGCACCATAGAGTGCGCGGCCTGCACCCGGAGCGGTGACGCAGATCTGCTTTGCCGGGACATACGGGGTGAGAATGCCGGTTTCCTCGTCAACATAGGTGCCGTCGTAAGTGAACAATTCGAGCGCACGACCGCGAATGTTCAGGCGACCGAGGCGAGCAGCATCCTGCGGGAGTTCTGCCGGATCAATCTGACCGATACGATAGTTATTTGTGTCGAGCATCTCGAGGATCTTCGGGTTGCTGAGCAGCTTATCTGCCGCATCAGCACCGAGGATCACATCGGTTGCGCGGTTGCCCTTGCTGGTCAGCATGAGAACCATCTGATGCAGGTCTGCGAGGATGTCCGCGGTGGATTCTCCCCACTTGACACCCGGGACGTACTGTGCCGGGTTTGCACCCTCTGTGTAGAACTTCATCTCGAATTCGGTGAATTCACCGGAGCCGTACTTATCTGCGTACTGCTTCAGCACATATCCGTTGTTGAACATGCACTGTGCCGCGATGTACTCTTCTCGAGCGGTGATCATCTCGTCAAGATCCGCGAGATCGAGGTTGAGGATCTCTGCCTGACGCTGTTGCGGGGTCTTATCGGAGAAAAGGTTCTCACCCATCTGCCTGCGGTTGAGATCGTCAATAGTCAGCGGGCGGGACGGAGCAATCAGCGGCGGGGAGAGCTTGCTGGTTGTGTAACCATCGCGCTCAACGCTGATTCTGCCCTTGCGCGGCATAACGACCGGAGCCATCTTCTGACCGGTGGAATCTTTGTACTCTGCAAGAACTTCCTCGCACGGGAAGATGTCGCCATCACCAAAGGTGAAGAAACGGTCACGCAGGAAAGAACTCGCCGACTTAATCTGTTCGACTGCGGCAAGCATGATTTTATTCTTGTAGATATTCATAGTTCAAAACCTCCTTTTTTGGTTGCCTTACTTCACTGCATTTTCGAGGAAAATGCCGCCGTTTCGCAGGTTTGCGATGTCCTCTGCGGTCATGGTATAGGAATCCTTGACGATGAGGGCGTTCGCGTTGAACTTACCGGTGAGGTAAACCTCTGCGACAACATCTGCGCCCGATGCATCGACATCGTCGCACAAAATTGCATGAGCGGTCAGTCCGTCGTTGCCGAGAACGCCGAGCTTGCCATCGGTACCGATCCCGAGGACAGTGCCGCGCTTCAATGCACCTGCACCGGAGAGGATGGTCGCGCTTTCGGTGATGATCTTAACGGTGGGATCTGCAATCAGGTTGTTATAAACCATCTCGCCGATTTTTTCGATAAATTTTGCCATGATTTAAGCCTCCTTTTTGATTTCGGTCGGGATCGCGGAAAGCAGCAGATTCTTTGCCTCTGCATCCTCGTCCACATTTACGGTTTCCGGTTCTGCCGGTGTCGGGTCGACATCGCCCGCGCCGCTTGCGGATGCATCAGCCGCAAGGTCAGCGACAACGGTCGCACCGATTGCTGCCTGCGCCTTCATCGCTTCAAAAGCGACCTGTTCTGCAGTCAGCGGTGTTTCGCCGAATTTTGCATTCTTGACGAGTTCGGCATTACCAATCGCGGATTGGATTGCTTCGATGCCCTGAATGCGGTCGCGTTCAGCCTTTGCGCCCGCTGCTCTTGCGGATGCTTCGACCTCTGCGACGAGTTCCGGAAATGCTTCGCGCATTTCTGTGACATTCTTGATGTCCATGTTTTCGCCTCCTGTATTTGAAATATTTATGTCAGACGGGGTAGTTTCCGTCGGCATACGATTTTCCGGAGCGGGGTTCATTTCCGCCCACTCCTCCGCACTCATGTGCGGGATGCTCTCGGGGATATTTCCGAGCAGGCAAGCGGCAACGGCGATCCCGTTGACCATGAGTCGTGACTTGTCGGGGGTGAGTTTCATATTCACCGGTTCTGCACCCTCTCCGGTGATGACCTCATCCGCGAATCCCTGCTCGACTGCCTCTTCGCCTGTCATCCAAGTTTCGGCATCCACAAGGCTCTTGATCTCCGCCGCAGTTCTTCCGGTTCTCTCTGCGTAAACATTGATCCCCGCCTTGTTATGGGCTTCGAGCTGCTTGACGGCGGCTTTCAGGTCGTGGACTTGGTAATACCCATACAGGAAACCGAGTGCACCATGCACCATGATGTTACTGCCGTTGTTGACCTTGCGGATGTCGCCCGCTTGGAAAATGATCGAGCCTGCGGATGCCGCAAGCCCGTCGTTGATGGTGATGACCTCTGCATCGAGGTTTTTGAGGCGGTTATAAATGGCGATGCCGCCATACATATCGCCGCCGACGCTGTTGATGTGAACGGTGACTCGATCCTTGCCCTGCAATTCTTCGAGATCCTTCAAAAACTCATCGACTGCAATGAAATTGCCGGGGAGCGGTGTGCCCGTCCACCAATCGACCGGGCGGGTGCTCACAACTTCACCGTAAAGGTTGATCGTTGCCCCGTCCTCGCCATCTAAAACAATGTTGTACGGCTTCAAATCAGCCGGTTTTTGCAATGTTTTCGGCATTGTATTTATTCCTCCTATCTTTGTTATTCTTTATTCTCTGAATCGTCATCTGCAGGTGGATTCGCGGATTTCCCCGGCACTGCTCCACCGTTTGCGGCATTCAAAAGAGCATTTTCTACCGCTAATTTGTCCGCGTTACGGTTAAATTCGCTGCCGTTGAGTTTGCCCGCCTCCGCCTCGCGTGTGGAGAGGCCGTTTTCGATCGCGGAAACCGCCGCCGCAACCTCTTTTGTCGGATCGAGCTGACCCTGAGAGGGCCCGATCCATTCACTTCCGAGGTACGCCTGTCGGATAATCGGATCGCTGAAGAATCCCGGTGCGGAAATGCGTCCGAGAGCGACCGCCACGGTGAGCCAGCGCTCGTATA
>JAZQIE010000124.1:0-5139 GCA_045540975.1 Eubacteriales bacterium | reverse complement strand
AACCCATGAGCGGTTTTTCAAAATCGTGCGCGAGAAAAATCCGAAGTTACCCATTTTGATGCTGACCCGACCCGTGTATTTCCCGGGCGAGTGGGAGGTCGGCTTTGCTAAAACCGTGCGCAAGACCTATGAGAATGCGAGAAAATCGGGGGATGAAAATGTCTATCTCCTCACAGGCCGCGAGCTCATGGCGTTGGTGCAGGATAACGGCTTGGTGGATGGGGTCCACCCAACCGATAGCGGATTTCTCAGCATGGCAAACGCAATCCTTCCGATTTTAAGAAAAGTATTGTACTAAAAAGAGCCGTAAGTCGAACGACTTACGGCTTTTTGGTCTTTTTGGCGAGTAATTTTTGTATCCGTGGGCGGTTATAGCGCTGGATGACGATGAATTGCGCGTCAAACAGCATGGCGCAGAGCGCGGTGATGAGAAAGACGGGAAACGCGCCCCAAATCAGCGAGAAGAAGAGTGTGGAGAGTGAGATGAGTTCGTTCACCCAATGGTCGGTCTCGGATTTTGCCATGGTATCCGCGATTTCGGTGAGGGTGCGGTCGCGGAGGGAGAAGTCTTCGGGGCGGTAGGTGAGCGCTTTGTCCTTCCACGCTTTCACGCGCAGAAGTCGGTACAGCTTGGGCTCAAACCTCCGTTCACGAAACCAGCTTTGGGTGTGGCGGATGGGAAAGAGCTTGGTGATGTTTCCGAAGATGAGGCGCACCCACAAGTGATAGGTGACGGTAAACGCGGTCACACCCGTCCACAAAATGACGGGGTGGGAGAAGATTTCTCCGTAATACAGGGTGAAGCAGACCGCGGTGATGAGAACGCACACCGCGATGACGATGTACATAAAAATCGCGCTCCCGCTTTTCTTTGGCTTGGACATAAAAACTACCTTTCTGTATGGGGGTTAGTCGGAGTTCGTATGTTTGCGAATGATTCGTTTGGTTTGTTCGATTGGAAACGGTACGGCTTCTTCGCAAAAGTACTCGATGTTTACAACCTCTGCGACCGTTTCGCGGTGATTGGTGCCTGTCGGAACAAGGACCAAATCACCGACTTCGATGCTGTCATCCTCTGTGAGGTAATAATAACTTTTGCCGCCCTCTTCAAAGGCGACACTGCAGAAGATATGCTCCGATTTGCGGCGTTTTGCTCGACCGTAAACCGATGGAGAAAACAGTTCGCCCATGTTATAAAACGTCATGAAGTCGAATACGGCTTCTATAAAACCCGCAAAATCACTCGGCAACCCGTTTTTGTCATAACTGCCTTGGATAATACGTTGCGGATGATTCTCAAAATCAATCGTGATGACGTAGTCTCTTGTTTCGTCCGACGGCTCAATCACATCCTCCGGATTCCCTTCGATGTGCGAGAACAGGTGTTCCGCGTCAAATTGCTCCAGCAGACCTTCGCCCACACCGTCGGTTTCGTATTTGCGCGAGACCTTGCATGCGTCTCCGATGATACAGATATGTTCGATGGTGCTTGTCTCTCTGTCAATGACCAGACGCTCGCTGTAATTCCATGAGACATATTCGGGGGTGTCCCCCAACTTGATTTTGCTCATCCGATGATAGTCCAACGCGATGCGCTTGATAACGGCGGTTTGTTTCATGATGGTAACTCCTCATTTCTCAAGGGGACTCGCGCGCCTCTCCGAGGGCGAGGACGAAGGGCGGGGCGTAGCAATCGTCTCCCACCGCGAAGGATGAGATGCTTGCATCGAACACGGGGCGGATATCGGAGAGTGACAGCAACACGTGGTCGAGGGTGAGGGCATAGGCTGTTCGGAAGGTGCCTTCCAGTGCCTTGGACGGGGTTGGCATCCATCCGCAAAGGACGGGGTGGATTGTGTCGCCGTGCAGGGTGACCAAACGTCCGTCACGACGGACGAGATAGAGGTCTTCACATTCGCTGCCGATTGGGAATACGTCGGCAATGTCCGAAAACGCGGCGAAGCGCGCTTGATTCTGTCTGCAGTTGGCACCTGCGGCGAGGACGGTGCCGTCTTCGGTGATGCCGAAGAGTGAGTTTTGCGGACCTGTCACAATGCGCCGTACCTTGTTCCAAGACAAGGCTTCCGCATAGTCCTTTTGGCAGTAATCGTCCAACGCGGTATAATGCACGTGTCCGTCCTTGTCCAGCGCGAAGAAGGCGTCGGAGACTTCGACCTGCACGATGTTTTGCCAAGATTTGACCGCATTGTTGACGTCTTCAAACGGGCGGTCACAACGGGCACGCACGGCTTTTTTTGAAATCAGGCAGGTTCCGTCCTCCACAAGCCCGATGGCAAAACCCGGTGCCCACTTGCTGATGGAAATCTGTGTGACACGCGTCCAATACTCGCATCTTGCGGCGAGGTCGGGGTCGGTGATTTTCTGCAGGACTCTGCCGTTTTCGGTGATTGCCATGACACAGTTTGTTCCTGCGTAGATTTGCTTGAGCGGAATGGCTTCCCAATCGTGCAAATCAAAGGGGGTGTTGGGGGTATAGAACAGTTTACGCACGGTAGACCTCCTCTATAAGCCGAGAAGCGTGAGGGTTTTATCGTCACGCGTTCCGGAAAAGTATTTTTTCAAGACCGCGTCAAAGACCTCTTCGCCGTTGCTTGCAAGGGAAAAGAGGGTCATGGAGGATTTGAGCTTTGCGGCATCGATGCGACCCATGTAGCCGAGGACCTTCACCGGGTCGTTTGATTCCAACTCCATAAGTGCCTCGCAGATTTTGATGAGGTTTCCGCCCAGATATTCGTCCTGTAAAAAGGCGATTGCCTCACCGATATCCGCAATGCCATAGAAAAAACTGTTTTGTGAATGTCCGAGACCGCGCAGCTGGGGGAAGATGTACCACATCCAATGGGATTCCTTTCGCCCTGCGCGAATTTCGGATAGCGCGGTTTCAAATACACGTTGGTGCATTTCGGTGAAACGGGATAAATCGTATGTTTTCATAACATCCTCCTATGGAAACTCGTTGCCGTCAGGCATATCGAGTTCTAACAGAACATATCGAAAATCTCGCAAGAGATTTATATCGATGAATCTGTCCGCACTAACAGTGCGACAGATTCGACATGGTTGGTGTGGGGGAACATATCGACGGGTTGGAGGCGGGTTGCGGTGTAAGATTTGGTTAAGGTACGGAGGTCACGGGCGAGGGTTTCGGGGTTACAGGAGACATAGACGATTTTCTTCGGCGCGAGGGAAATCAGAGAGGACAAAAATTCCTCCGAGCAGCCTGCACGCGGCGGGTCGACAAACGCGACGTCGATGGGGTCGCAAAACTCCTGCATGAATGTGCCCGCGTCCGCACAGAAAAAGCGCGCGTTTTTGATTTGGTTGCGCTTACAGTTTGCGATGGCATCGCGCACCGCATCGCGGTTGGATTCCACACCGATGACCTGCTTTGCCTTCTTTGCCGCGCAAAGCCCGATGGTACCGATGCCGCAGTAGGCATCCAGCACCAGCTCGTCACCTTTGAGGTCGGCAAAGTCGAGCGCGGTTTTATAAAGCCGCTCGGTTTGGGTGGGGTTTACCTGATAGAAGGAGCGGGAGGAGATGCGGAAGGTACAGCCGCACAGGGTATCCTCGATATAGCCCGGACCAAAAAGCACCTTTTCGTTGGGACCGAGCATGAGACCTTCAAAATCACGGTTGACGTTATGGATGACGGTGGTGATTTCGGGGTGTTTTTCGAGAAGCGCGCGGACAAAGTTATTTTTTCCCGGGAAGACGGGTGTGGCGGAGACTAACACCACCATAATTTCGCCGCTCTGAAATCCGCGGCGCACCAGGACATGGCGCAGGAAACCCTTGCCCGAATACGGCTGGTAGGGCAGGAGTTTGAAGCTCGGCATGAGACGGCGGATGGTGGCAATGATGCGGTCGGACGCTTTGTCGGTGAGTAAACACGAGTCGGTCGAGACTACGGTATGCGAGCCCGACTGATACACGCCCGAGGTGATTCTGCGCGCTTTGGTAAGCACAAACGCCATTTGGGTTTTGTTGCGGTAGTGATAGGGGTGCTTCATACCCAAAATGGGCGCAGGTTTACAGAATTTGCCGAGGAGACGGGAGACTGCCGCCTGCTTTTTGGCGAGTTGGTCTTCATACGGCAGATGGAGTTGTTGACAGCCGCCGCAACGGTGGGCGACTTCGCATTTTGGTGTGTTGTTCATGGCTTAACTTCCTTTTTTCTCTGTATGCATGAGTGCCTCCGCTTCGTTCCACGGCACCACAAATGAGGTACCCTTCGCGCAGAAGACCGAGGAGGCGGGATTCTCCAAATCCGAATTCGGGTCATACGCTGCGGCTTGGATGACCGTGTCACGGTTGTGGCAAGGCTCATAGCCGTCAAAGTTTGAGGTCAAGACCCCTGTGCCGTGGGTGAAGGAGGCGAGGTCAAAGCGGAATGCGGAGAGGGTTGCGGTGGGTGCGCGACCGCGGATACAATCGGACCCCACAATCTCACATTCTGCGGCGCAGACTTGCAGTTCACTCATGGCGCGCCCGAAAAACTCGGGCTCCAAATAGAGGGTGAAGGCTTCATACGGCTCAAGCAAGACACTTTCCGCCTTGCAGAGCGCGGCACGGATGGCGCGGTAGGTCGCTTCACGGAAATCGCCGCCTTCGGTGTGCTTGTTATGGGCGCGCCCGTCAAGGAGCGTGACCTTTGTGTCGCAAAGCGGTGCGCCGATGAGAACACCGAGGTGTTCGCGCTCAAAAACATGGGTGCGGATGAGGTTTTGAAATGCTTCGGGGAGGATATCGGTGGGACATTCCGAGGCAAATCGCAGACCCTCTCCGCGCGGGAGTGGGTCAAGCCGCAGTTGGACCTCCGCGTAATGCCGAAGCGGTTCGAAATGACCGAAGCCGATGACGGGGGATTTCACGGTTTCGCGGTAGGCGACCGTGGGTTTGGTAAATTCTGCGGTGATTCCGAAACGGGAGGCAAGCAGACGGGTTAAAATCTCGATATGGATTTTGCCCATGACAGAAAGCTCGATTTCGCCGCCCTTGACCGCGACAGACAGCGCGGGGTCTTCGGCTTCCAGCATACGGAAGGCGGGGAGGGCGCGGCGCGCATCCTCCACAACCGCGCGTGTGCGCATCGGGGCATAGGAAGTCGGGGCCAAG
>JAZQIE010000123.1:0-22605 GCA_045540975.1 Eubacteriales bacterium | reverse complement strand
ACGGGATTGTTCTTGGTTTTTCGGGAGAGGATTCGAATGACATTGCGGATTTCCTGGTCACGTCCGATGACAGGGTCAAGTTTTTTGTTCCGTGCAAGCGCGACCAGGTCGGTTGCATACTTCCCAAGCGCGTCGTAAGTGTCTTCGGGGGAATCACTCGTTACGCGTGCATTTCCGCGGATTGTGGAGAGCGCTTTCAAAAATCCGTCTTTTGTAATGCCGTGGGTTTTGAAAATCTTGGAAACCTCGTCGGACGGATACGTCAAAAGCCCGAGCATCAAATGCTCCACCGAAATATATTCGTCCTTCATGCGTTTTGCCTGCTCTTCCGCATTTGCCAAAGCGCGGTCGAGAGACTGGGAGAGATATACATTGGTTTGATTGGAAAGTTTCGGCAAATATTCGATTGCGCGTGTGATGTCGGAGAGCGGGTCAACCCCCATCGCGGCGAATAACTGCGGAATCAAGCCTTGCTCCTGCGATGCGAGTGCATGAAGAAGATGCAGTTGTTCTACCTGAGCGTTTCCGTATTCCGTTGCGCATCTTTGCGCGTTTTGTAAGACCTCCAATGATTTTTGCGTCAAATTCTGTGCGTTCATATCAGCACCTCCTAAGAAATTGCATTCCGTTTTCGATAATAGTCAAGACACATCGCGTGAATCTCACCGCTCCGTGCGGGATTGTCAAAATAAAGCTTCAGCGCGGTGTCAAACAGCGTGATATACCGCGCGCAACCGTCTGCCAGCAATTCTGGGTCACCGCTGTTTGCATAGAGTTTTCGTACCAGTTTGCCCGGCGAAATCTCGTATGCAATCTCACGTCCGCTCACTGCGGCTTCAAGTTTCGCCCAAAACACAAAGAATCGGGTCAGATGCTCGAGCAGGGCAGGACTTTTGGTGCGGAAGTATACGCGCAATTCACCGAAGGCATCCTCGGGATTTCGGTACAGCGCAAGCTGATAACGGATGGTGGGATTGTATTTGTAACGGAGAGAGCTTTGAAGCGAGAGCATGGAATCCCCGCTTTGCAAACTCAGTTTGAATCCGTCAGCCGTGCCCATGACAGATTCCAAACGTGCAAAAATATCCGAAATGCGCTTTTCGGGTGTGACAAACGAAAGCGCCTCCGCCAAAATCTGATTGATCAGATTGCTGCGGCTGGTACCTTTTATATATGCGAGTCGGTCGACCTCTTCCACCAAGCGGTCCATCAAAACCAGACTGTATACACTTTTGCTCATGGTACTCACTTCCTTTCTGATTCGAGTATATCATGTTCTATTAATTTGTCAAGCAAATTATATAATTATTCAAACAAAGTTTACAAGCGGACAAAAATGTGCTACACTATCAAAAAACGGAAAGGAGGCGCAACATGGCATTGTCACGGTTGGACCGCCTGCTCAGTGCAAGCGGGAAATACACAAGAAGTCAGGCGAAAGATTATATCCGCACCGGACGTGTCAGCGTAAACGGTGTGTGCATCACAAGACCCGAAACCAAATGCGAGGAAGATGCGGACATTCTCGTTTGCGGAGAGGCGCTGAATTTTCGGGAGTATCATTACATCATGCTCAATAAACCTGCGGGAGTACTTTCCGCAACCGAAGACCGAAAAGACAAGGTTGCGTTGGATTTGCTGCCTGCACAGTATCAAAAACTCAAACTGTTTCCCGCGGGAAGACTTGATAAAGACGCGGAGGGATTTCTCCTTCTCACCAATGACGGGCAGCTTGCCCACGGTCTTATGAGTCCGCGCCGTCATGTGGATAAAGTCTATTATGTCCGCGTGGACGGGGAGTTTGATGAAACGGACGTGACCGCATTCCGTGAGGGTGTCATCATAGACGGGGATTATCAAACCATGCCTGCACTCCTGCGGATTTTGGAGTCTCCATCCGAGGCGGAGGTTACCGTGCAAGAGGGGAGATTCCATCAGGTCAAGAAAATGTGTCTTGCACGCGGCTGCCGCGTACAGTACTTAAAACGCCTTTCCGTTGCAGGTGTTGTGCTTGACCCATCGCTGGCAGTCGGAGAGTTTCGCGCACTGACCCGGTCGGAGGAGGAGCATCTCAAACGTCAGGCGCAGCTGTGAGTTAACTTTTTGTTCAAATTTCATGGCAGATTGTACAAATCAAACTCGAAAGATTTGTGAATTCCGTGACTATACGAAAACGAAAAATAGTGCTACAATAGTTTCAAATGGATTGGGTCGTGTTGCGCCCAAAAATAATTGGAGGTCATTTTACATGTCTAGTTTATCCCTGAAAAACCTTTATAAGCGTTTTGCGGGCGGCGTTACCGCTGTTTCCGATTTCAGCATCGAAATCGAAGACAAAGAGTTTGTTATTCTGGTCGGTCCGTCCGGCTGCGGTAAGTCCACCACTCTGCGTATGATCGCAGGTCTGGAAGAAATTTCCGAAGGCGAACTCTACATCGATGACGTTCTGGTCAACGATATCGCTCCGAAGGATCGCGACATCGCAATGGTGTTCCAGAACTACGCTCTGTATCCGCACATGACCGTTTACGAAAACATGGCATTCGGTCTGAAGCTGCGCAAGACCCCGAAGGATGAAATCCGCCGCCGCGTTGAAGAGGCTGCACGCATCCTCGAAATCGAGCACCTGCTCGACCGTAAGCCGAAGGCTCTGTCCGGCGGTCAGCGTCAGCGTGTTGCACTCGGCCGTGCAATCGTTCGTAACCCGAAGGTCTTCCTTCTCGACGAGCCGCTCTCCAACCTGGATGCTAAGCTCCGTGCTTCCATGCGTTCCGAGCTTTCCAAACTCCATCAGAGACTGGCTACCACCTTCATCTACGTTACCCATGACCAGGTCGAAGCAATGACCATGGGTACCCGTATCGTTGTTATGAAGGACGGTTTCGTTCAGCAGATTGCTGCTCCGGATGTTCTTTACAACACTCCGGCAAACCTGTTCGTTGCAACCTTCATGGGTTCCCCGCAGATGAACATCTTCGAAGCAAAGCTGACCGACGAAAACGGCGTGACCTACGTCAACCTCGGCGACACCAAGCTCGCTCTGCCGGAAGGCAAGGGCAGAAAGCCGGAAGTTCTGGCTTACATCGGCAAGGAAGTTCTGGTCGGTATCCGTCCGGAATCCATGCATGACGAAGAAATCTTCATCAGCCAGTTCCCGGATGCTTTGGCAGAAGCAAAGGTCGAAGTTTCCGAAATGATGGGCGCAGAAACTCACCTGCACCTCATCTGCGAAGGCAAGAACTTTGTTGCTCGTGTTTCCCCGCGCGCACACACCAAGCCGGGCGACACCATCAAGATCGCTTTCGATACCAACAAGATTCATCTCTTCGACAAGGAAACCGAAAAGACCATCACCAACTAATTCGATTCTTGTTACCTCCCGAGGCAGCAGAGCCTCGGGAGGTTTTTTCTGTTTTTGCAGTTTGTTTACATTCTTTTCGTTGCTTTTTCGACAAAAGTTTGTTATGATATATGATGTAGTATAATCAAAATTAACATGGGGTGATATAGGTGTCAGGAAGAATGATGCAGAGCATCGTTTGGCAAATGAAGGATGCAACCACCCGTACCATCGGTGTTTTGGATTCCACAGGGGCTGTTGTTGCCTGCTCCGATTTGACCAAAATGGGCGCGGTGTACGAAGAGGTTGCTTCTCGGATTTACGATGCCGGAGATGTGACCGTCAAGCACGGCGGCTATACATATAAAGCACTTGCGGGTTTGAGTGTGCGCTTCGATTTTGCGGTATTTGTGGAAGGCGAGGATGCACAGGCGGAAAGCCTTTGCCATATGGCGGCTGTCGCGCTCAACAATGCCAAGAATTACTACGATGAAAAGCATGACAAGGCAACCTTCGTCAAAAACATCATTTTGGATAATATCCTGCCCGGCGATATCTATGTCCGCTCCAATGAACTGAATTTCCCCGCGGATGTTCCGCGCGTGGTATTCCTCGTTCGCCAAGTCGATAAAACCGATATTGCGGCGGTGGATATCCTGCAGAATATGTTCCCGGAAAAACAGCGCGATTTCGTGTTGAGCGTCAGCGAGCGTGACCTTGTGTTAATCAAGGAGGTTCAGGCGCATTCCGATGCGAAGGAATTCATCCGCATCGCAAAAACCATTGAAGAGACCATCAATTCCGAACTCTTCATTAAAACCGTCATCGGCATCGGTACGGTTGCGGCAAATCTGAAGGACCTTGCGGTTTCCTACAAAGAAGCGGAAAGTGCGCTTGAAGTCGGCAAGGTGTTTGATACCGAAAAGAACATCATCAGTTATGAAAACCTTGGTATCGGGCGTTTGATTTATCAACTCCCGACCACTCTGTGCGAAATGTTCCTCTCCGAAGTATTCAAGAAGAATTCCATTGATGCGCTCGATCAGGAAACCCTGTTCACCATCCAGAAATTCTTTGAGAACAACTTAAACGTATCGGAGACCTCGCGCAAACTTTTTGTCCATCGCAATACTTTGGTCTACCGTTTGGAGAAGATTAAGAAAATTACCGGCTTGGATTTGCGCGAATTTGACCATGCAATCGTTTTCAAGGTCGCGCTCATGGTAAAAAAATATTTGTCCAACAACGAGGTAGTCTTTTAAGAATCAAAAGAAAGGATGAGCATTTTTATGGTTCGCTTGCTTGACGTATGCAAGGTCTATGAAAACGGCACTCCCGCATTGCAGGGGATTAACCTGCGTATTGATGACGGTGAATTTGTTTTTCTGGTCGGAACCTCTGCATCCGGTAAATCCACCATTGTCAAGACCCTTACCAGCGAAGTGAAGATGACCTCGGGGAGAGGTGTTGTCAACGGCTATAATCTCCATAAAATCAAAGAACGGGACATCCCGAAACTCCGCCGTACCATCGGCATTGTGTTTCAGGATTTCCGCCTCATTGAGAAGAAAACCGTTTATGAAAATGTCGCGTTTGCGATGCGCGCGGTAGGTGCATCTCCGCGTCTTATCAAAAAACGTGTTCCGTATGTGCTGAATCTGGTCGGTCTGGACCATAAAGCACAATCGCTGCCCACTCAGCTTTCCGGCGGTGAGCAGCAGCGCGTTGCCATTGCGCGTGCGCTGGTCAATAACCCGAGAATGATTATTGCAGACGAGCCGACAGGAAATCTCGACCCGAGAATGGCGCTCGATATCATGCAACTGTTAGAGCAAATCAACGAACTCGGCACCACGGTCTTGGTTGTCACCCATGCCCGTGAATTGGTGGATATGTTCTCGAAGCGCGTAGTCGCAATCGAGGAAGGCCGCATTATCAGTGACAAGACAGGTGGGTATTATCAAAATGAAACTGTATAATATTTCCTATTTCTTTCGGGAAGCATTTTCCAGCATCTTCACCCACCGCTTAATGAGTATGGCGGCGTGCGGTATCATCATGGCGTGCCTTCTCATGATGGGCAGCTTCACCCTGCTCACAATGAATGTGGATCGGATGCTGCAGGAAGTGGAAGACAAAAATCAGGTGGTTGTCTTTGTCAACGAAACCTACACCCAAGAGCAAGCGCAGGCAATTGCGCCGAAGATTAAAGCGGTGGAGAATGTCACAGATGCTCAGTACGTCTCTCGCGAGCAAGCGTTGGAAGAATTCCGCGTAGAGCTTGGGGAAGACAGCAGCTTGCTGGACGGTCTGGGGGAAGACAATCCGCTCCGTAACCGTTATGTCATCACCATGGAAAACCAAGCCCTGACACAGCAAACCGCAGAGCTCCTCCGCGGAGTGGAGGGAATTGCGGATGTGCAGGCGCGTACCGATATTTCGGATAAAATCATCCAGTTGCGCCATATCGTCACCGCGGTATGCCTCGCGCTCATTCTCATGCTGGTGCTTGTTTCCGTGTTCATCATTTCCAATACGGTCAACCTCACCATCTTCAACCGCAAAGAGGAAATCGCAATCATGAAGATGATCGGTGCGCAAAACGGTTTCATCCGCGCTCCGTTCATGCTGGAAGGTATGATTCTCGGTGCGGCGGGCGCGCTCATCGCAATGCTCATCCAATGGGGGCTGTATGAGTATCTGGTTCGTGTGGTACTCGCAGACTTCTCCATCTTCTCCCTCATCGGCTTCGGTGCGGTGTGGAAAATCATTGCGCTCATGTTTGCGGCGGTCGGCATTTTGGTCGGCGGTGTCGGCAGCGGAATCACTATGCGGAAATATCTGCGTGTGTAATCGACACGGTTTTACAAACATTCATCGAAACGGTTGATACAATCTCTTGTACGGAGGTGTCGTTACTTGAAACAAAAACATATCAGAATCGTTGCTTCGGTAATTGCCATCGTGTTGGCGCTGCTTATGATTCTGCCGTTTGTGTTGGATATCGCGTTGATGAGCGGGGCATCCGCAGCAAATACGGTCAGCAGCCTCAACAGTAAGCTGGATAACCTGGAAAAACAGCAGGCAGATTTGCAGAAGAAAATCAACAATGTTCAGGCGCAGAAGAAAAGCGCGCAGGAGCAAAAAGAACTTCTGGACAAACGAATCGCGCTCACAAACGAAGAAATCGCAACCATCAGCAGCTTGATTTCAACCTTGAATGCGGAAATCTCGCAGACTCAGGCCGAGATTGATACGTTGCAGGCGGATGTGGACCAAAAATACGATTTGTTCAAAAAGCGCATCCGTGTCATGGAAGAGGAAGGAAACGTTTCCTATCTCAGCGTTGTGCTTTCCGCGGGCAGTTTCTCCGCAATGCTTGCACGTGCGGAAGTCATCAACAGCATCATCGACCATGATAAACGCCTGATTGATGAAGTTAAGGCAGCAAAAGCAAAAATCGAAGAACGCAAAGCCAAAATCGAGTCGGACAAGCAAGTCCAACTCAGTGCAAAGGCAAAACTCGATTCCAAAAAGGCAACCTTGAAGAATCAGCGCAGTGAGGCAACCCAGCTTCTGAGTAACCTCAGCACAAAGGAAGCCGAATACAAAAAGGCGTACAACGAAGCGGAAGCCGCAATGAACAGCACCAAATCCGAACTCAAAAAACTGCTTGGCGGCGGAAATAAGAGTTCTTCTTCGAAGAATGTCTACACCAGCATCAAGTTTGCATGGCCCACCCCGGGCTACTCCCGCATCACATCCCCGTACGGCACACGCTTTGACCCGATTTTCAAAACCCGTAAAATGCACACCGGTATTGACATCGGCGCACCGATGAGTGCCACCATTGTGGCTGCGGCAAGCGGCACCGTGGTTGTTGCGGGCTGGTCCTCGCGCGGATACGGAAACTATGTTGTCATTCAGCATGACGGTACATTCAGTACCCTCTATGCGCATATGAGTAAAATCCTGTGCAAAAAGGGCCAAAAGGTCAGTAAGGGCGACACCATCGGTAAAGTCGGCTCCACCGGTTACTCCACCGGCGCGCATCTGCATTTTGAAGTGCTGGTAAACGGCGATGACGTCAACCCCATGCAGTATTACAGAAAGGGATAAGCACCCATGAAGAAACGCTCTGTCACAACCACGATTGCATTGATGCTTCTTGCGGCAACCGTGAGTTTTAGTATCACCCTCACTGTTTGCAGTCGGAATTTCAATGAAAAACTTGTTGACTTGGAAGAGCTGGTCAGCGAATACGAAAAAGTTGCCGAAGTCCAGTCGGTCATCGACCGCTATTACGTCAATGAGTATGACCGCGCGCAGGTCTCGGAAGGTGCCGCGGTGGGAATGATTGCATATTTGGGTGACCGCTGGTCATACTATCTCAATCCCGAGCAGTATGAGTCCTTCAAAATCGGGCTCAACAACCAAATGGTCGGAATCGGGGTCAACGTCATTGAAGACCTTGAAACCGGCGGTATTTTAATTGTGAATGTCCACAAAGGCTCTCCCGCAGAGGAAGGCGGTCTGCGTGTACGCGATGTGGTCATCGCGATAGACGGCACCCCGGTCACCGAGCTTGGTTACGAAACCGCGGTCAATGCGGTGCGTGGGGAAGAGGGGACACAAGTCACTCTCACATTCCTCTCCGACGGTGTGGAAAAAACCTCGGTTTTCACGCGCAGAATGTTGGAAATCCAAGCAATTTCCTCGCAGATTTTAGACGGAAACATCGGTTATGTTTCCATCGCAAACTTTGATTTGAATGTTGACCAGGCGTTTATTTCCGCGGTCAAGGATTTGCAGAAAGCAAATGTCTCCGCAATCGTCTTTGATGTACGCGATAACCCGGGCGGTTCGCTCCAAAGCCTCATGAA
Organism: Eubacteriales bacterium; assembly: GCA_045540975.1. GTDB lineage: Bacteria > Bacillota > Clostridia > Oscillospirales > JAAYXM01 > SIG510. Next base: position 14,382 of record JAZQIE010000123.1, on the reverse strand, counting down.
TATGCTGGACTACCTGCTCCCCGAATGCCTGATGTTCCGTCAGGTCGATAAAGCGGGAAATGCCGAGGAATATCGCTCGGATGCAAATTGTCTGGACATCCCCATGGCGGTTTTGGTCAATGAAAACAGCATCAGCGCCGCTGAGTTCTTTGCAGCATCGTTGCAGGAGCATGAGAAAGCAACCGTGGTTGGTATGCCGACCACCGGAAAGGGTTGTTCCCAGATGCCGATTGAACTTTCCGACGGCTCAGCCATTGTGCTTTCGGTCAATAAGTACTACACCTCCAAAGGCGTTGACCTTGCAAGTGTGGGCGGAATCAAACCGGATGTGCAGGTGGAACTCACCGTGGAAGAGATTCGCGGCAATTATCTCAAACCGGTCACAGAAGACCGTCAGGTGCAGGCGGCACTTTCGGCAGTAAAACAGTAAAGAAACGGGAAGCGCGGAGACATTCCGGGCTTCTCGATTTTTGCAATCACAATAGGGTCTTGACATAAAAGACGAATTTCAATATAATAGTTGTTATTGACTTGCAAAAAAATTCATATATTTTCAATAAATGAGGATATTTTGAAGGAATAGGAGTATCTGTCATGCAAAAAGTTTATAAATTATCCAAAGCGCGTTTTGACGAACTCACCGCAGAACTGGAACACATGAAAACCGTCCGCAAGCAAGAGGTTGCGGACCAAATCGAGGAAGCCCGTTCCTTTGGCGACCTCTCCGAAAACAGCGAATACGATGAAGCAATGAACGAGCAGGGCCGTCTGTACTCCCGTATCGCGGAAGTGGAGAACATCCTTGCAAATTGCGAAATCATCGAAGGCGGTACTTGCTACGTTGTGTTGGATTTGGAAGACAACACCGAGGAAGAATACCATCTGGTCGGCTCTCAGGAGGCAGACCCGTATCAGCAGCGCATTTCGGATGAGTCTCCGCTCGGTAAGGCTCTGCAGGGTGCAAAAGAAGGCGATGTCATTTCGGTCCATGCACCCGGCGGCGAAATCAAGTACAAAGTTCTCAAGGTCAACTAATCAAACGATGGGGGCAGAATGCCCCTATCTGTTTTGTCGTATCAAAAGAGGAGGAATTCCAAATGTCCGAAAACACCAACCTGCCCGAAGTTCAGGAGCAAACAGCGGAAGAATTAAATGAAATTCTGCGCATCCGCCGTGAAAAACTGAGCGCAATGGTCGAAGAGGGAAGAAACCCCTATGCGGCTGTTACATATGACCAGACCCACCACTCCAAAGAAATTTTGGACGGTTTTGATGAACTCGAGGGTCAGGAAGTCAGCCTTGCGGGCCGTATGATGAGCCGCCGTGATATGGGTAAGGCATTTTTCTGTGACCTGCTTGACCGTGACGGCAAAATCCAGCTCTATGTCCGCATCAACGATGTCGGCGAAGAGGAATTTGCCCGCTTTAAGAAGTTTGATATCGGCGATATCATCGGTGTCCGCGGTACCGTATTCCGTACCCGTCGCGGTGAAATCTCCATCCATTGCACCCATGTCGAAATGCTCTCCAAGTCCTTAAAGCCGCTGCCCGAGAAGTACCACGGCCTCAAGGACCAGGATTTGCGTTACCGTCAGCGCTATGTTGACCTCATTGTCAACCCGGAGGTTAAGGACACCTTCATGGTCAGAAGCCAGATTTTCCGCGAAATCCGTAATTACATGGATTCTCACGGCTTCCTCGAAGTTGATACCCCGGTGCTCCATACTCTGGAAATCGGTGCAGCGGCGCGTCCGTTTGTCACCCACCACAATACACTCGACATCCCCATGTACCTGCGCATCGAAACCGAGCTGTACTTAAAGCGCCTCATTGTCGGCGGCTTGGAGCGTGTCTATGAAATGGGCCGCATCTTCCGTAACGAAGGCATGAGCGTCAAGCACAATCCGGAATTCACCTCCATGGAAGTCTATCAGGCATATGCGGATTTCCATGATATGATGGACCTCGTCGAAGACCTCTATACGCATTTGACCCGTACCATCTGTAAGAGTGATGTCATTCCGTATCAGGATCAGATGATCAATATGGCATCTCCGTGGCAGCGCCTCACCATGGTGGAAGCGGTGCAGAAGTATGCAGGTGTGGATTACAATTCCTGGGCGGACGATGCAGCGGCACGCGCAGAAGCGGATGCACGCGACGTCCATGTGGAAAAGAACGCTACCCGCGGCGAAGTCCTGGTCGCATTCTTTGAAGCATTCGTGGAAGACCAACTCATCCAGCCCACCTTCATCTATGACTATCCGGTCGAAATCTCACCGCTTGCAAAACGCCGTGCAGACAACCCGCTCTTCACCGAGCGTTTTGAGTTCTTCATCTATGCACGCGAGATGGGCAATGCCTTCTCCGAACTCAATGACCCGATTGACCAGCGTCAGCGCTTCGTTAAGCAGGTGGAAGAACGCCGTGCGCAGGGTGTCAATGCGGAAGTGGACGAAGACTTCCTCAATGCACTCGAATACGGTATGCCGCCGACAGGCGGTCTGGGTATCGGTATCGACCGTTTGGTCATGCTCCTTACCAACAGCCCGTCCATCCGCGACGTCTTGCTCTTCCCGACCATGAAACCCGAAAAATAAGAACCGCAACCCAAGATATCCGCAGATATCTTGGGTTGTTTCGTAGATGAAATAGGAGTGACCCATGAAAAAGAGAGTCATTTTCGTTTTGTTGGTTTTAATCCTTTTGTCTTGGATTGCTTGGGGGAATGCCGCATTGGAACAAAACACCTATCGAATTGAATCGAGTCGGCTTCCCGATTCGTTTGACGGCTTTCGGATTGCCCACGTATCGGATTTGCACAATGCACAGTTTGGGAAAGAGAACGAAACGTTGCTCCGACTGCTCAAAGAGGCAAAGCCGGACATCATTGCCATCACGGGAGACTTGATTGATTCGCGTAAGACCGAGATTCGGGTCGCGTTGAAGTTTGTTAAGGAAGCAATGAAAATTGCACCGTGTTATTTTGTGAGCGGCAATCATGAAGCACGGATTGATTCTTATGAAGAACTGAAAGCGGGCCTTATTGGGCATGGCGTCACTATGCTTGAAAATGAAAAAATCGAATTGGAGCGAAACGGTGAGAAGATTTTGCTGTTGGGTGTGGATGACCCAAGCTTTCAAACCGATTATCTTTTCGGCAAATCGACCGAGGTCATGAAAGAACACTTGCAGGCACTCGTAGGAGAGGGCGACCTGTTTACCGTGCTGTTATCCCATAGACCCGAGTTGTTTGCGTGTTATGCGGAATACCCAATTGATTTGGTGCTCAGCGGTCATGCACATGGCGGACAGTTTCGACTCCCGTTTGTGGGGGGAGTGGCAGCGCCCAATCAAGGCTTCTTCCCGAAATACGATGCAGGTCGCTTCGAACAAAACGGCACAACCATGATTGTCAGTCGCGGACTCGGAAACAGTATCATTCCGTTTCGCTTTCACAACCGTCCCGAAGTACTCCTGATTGAGTTGACGAACACAGTGAATCCGGAAACGTAAGAACAACACCCCAAGAGAACTTGGGGTGTTTTATCGTATCAATCGAACGATAGAGCATGGCACACTGTCAACAATTCTAAAACTTTGTTAAAAAAGTATTTACTTAAATTGATATTGACAAGTGAAAGGGTTTGGTTTATAATCAAAACTCCAAAGGTTGGGTTTCGTTCCTTAAACCTTGGAAACACATGATTCGGCATCCGCGCGTACATACCCCTTCTGCCTCTGTTTTATGGCGCACACAGACTGCAGCCACCCGCGCCCAGATTTTAAAGGAGGTCATAGGGATATGACAAAAAGAAGCACGAAGAGCAGACTTCTGCTCAGCGCGCTGAGTTTGCTTGTCTGTATCTCCATGTTTGTAGGTTCTACCTTCGCATGGTTTACCGACAGCGTCTCCAGCGTGAACAACATCATCAAGTCCGGTAATCTGGATTTGAAGGTATCATACAAGCCGGTTGGGTCTTCCGATGAATGGAAAGAAGTTGGAAGCGATACCGTCCTGTTTGGCGAAAAAGCTCTCTACGAGCCGGGCTACACCGAAGCGGTTTGGTTCAAGGTGGAAAACATCGGTTCTCTCGCATTCCGCTACAACATGGCAGTGGATGTGTATGAGGAAATCCCGGGCACCAATGTGTTTGGGACCACCTTCAATCTGTCCGAGTATTTGGATGTTAAGTCCATGACCACAATTGATTCCGGTGCGGTTGACTATTACAGCACACGTGCAAGCCTTGACAACTTTGCATTCAATCCGGTTTCGCTGAAGAACAAAAACGTGGAAGTTGCGAAGAACATGGTCGCTCTGCCGGGTGATGTACTGTATGCACTGGTCATCCTTGAAATGCCGACCACCGTTGGCAACGAAGCAAATCACAACGGGAAAAACATTCCGGAAATCAGATTTGCCGTTAACGCGTTTGCAACTCAGGTCCCGAACGAAGAAGATTCCTTCGGTCCTGACTACGATGCAGGTTCCAAATTTGATGAGCACAAGACGGTTTCCGAGCCGCAGACCGAAGGTGACCTCACCTTGACAGAAGACGTGGTTTCGGTTGACGCTCCGCTTTATCGTAACTACGAAGCAACCACCGGCTATACCGTCAACGGCAACGGAAACACCGTTACCATGGTTGCGAGTGAAGAGCAGACCTTTGATTGGATTGGAGGAACCATTCCGCTGATGGCAATGGTTTTCTCGTCTGAAGACGGCGCTCTTGTCACAGTCAATGACCTCACCATTGCGGGCACCATGCAGTCTGTCATGGCGGGTAACTACGAGAACTCAAACCAAGGTCGTCATAACACAGAGTTTAACAATGTGAATATTGTGAATCCGCAGGTCGTATCCCTCTCGGCGGGCATCTCTCCTGCACTCAGTGTTTACGGCAGACTGACCATGAACAACTGTAATGTTTACGGTGCGACTTTGTCTCCGCTGGATACCGATCCGATGTGGCCGGTCTATGATGTGGCGTTGACCAACTATTCCGATACCACGGTCAACGGCGGTAAACTCGGCAGCATTATCACTTGGGCAAAGATGAAGCTTACTCTGGTTGGTGCAGAGGTTGAGTCTATCCGCCCGAACGGTGACATGAACACCAACGCTGCATACGGCATTACTGTTGATGCGGACAGTACCGTTGGTACAATCGACCTGTCCAATATCGCAAACAAGAGTAAAATCAACATTACGATTGAAGACGGTGCGACCGTCGGCAAGATTATTGCAAACGGCGTGGAATATGATTCCATCGCAGATTGGCAGAACGCATAATGCCCGGCCTGCCGTTCGACTTTCGAGCGGGCAGAATCTGAGGATATCGGCAACCCAAGAGATTTCAAAATCTCTTGGGTTGTTTTTTGCGATTTTGAAGAGAATCAATCCCATACTTGTCTCACTCGGTTTTATCTGTTATAATGAATCATATAAATGTGCAAAGGGGCTTTTGGGATGGAGACAATTGAAATCATAGCGCAAGGATTTGGGATTTTGGGAATGCTGTTTGCATTCGTATCCTTCCAAGCAAAGAAAAACTCATGGTTTTTCATTTTGCAGGCGCTTTGCGCGGTGATGTTTTCCGTGAATTACGCGCTCATCGGCGCGGTTTCGGGAACACTCTTTAATTTGGCAGGCATTGCGCGCGGATTTTTGTTTAAAAACAGCGACCGCAAGCTTTGGAAACTGATTGTTGTTGAAATTCTGTTTTTGCTGTGCATTACGGTTTCGCTGGTGTTTTATACAACCGGCATCCTCCAAATCTCGCTCTCGCTTCTCACATATGCGGCACTTGCGACCGGCACTTATGTCATGTGGACGGGAAGCGGAACGAATATTCGCTATGTCCAGTTGTTCTTTGTTTCTCCCGCGTGGCTGGTGTATAACATTGTAAACTTCACAATTGGCGGAATTCTTTGCGAAAGCTTCAATATGATTTCTGCCGTTGTGTCATTCATTCGTTACGGCAAAGACGGATTTGAAAAATAGAAAGCGAGGAACCTTTGATGAAAAACGATCATATCTTAGTGATGCAGGACGAAGACGGCAACAAGATTGAATTTGAGTACTTAGACCGTGTGGAATACAAAGGCAAGGACTATGTTGTTTTACTTCCCGTCCAGGAAGATGCGGATTCTGTTTTGATTCTGCAGATTGAATCCGAAGACGAGGAAAAATCCAGTTATCTGTTTGTGGATGATGATGCGATTGCGGATGCGGTCTATCATCTGTTCAAAGAACGCGCAAAAGAACTGTATGAATTCTTGGATTAACCCCAATACTAAAAGAAAAACAGGAGGAAAATTCTATGTGTGAAACCAGATTCTTTCTTTGCGAGCATTGCGGAAACTTAATCGGGATGATTCATGATGCGGGTGTGCCCATGATGTGCTGCGGCCAAAAGATGACCAAGTTAGAGCCGGGTACCACCGATGCAAGTGTGGAAAAGCACGTCCCGGTCGCAACCGTAAACGGCAATACCGTGGAAGTGACCGTAGGTGCGGCAGAGCATCCCATGACAGAAGAGCATTTCATTCCGTGGGTCTATTTGCAGACCGACCGCGGCGGTCAGCGCAAATGCTTAAAGCCGGGGAGCGCGCCGAAGGTCCGATTCAGCCTTTGTGACGAAACTCCGCTTGCTGTCTACGCATACTGTAATCTTCATAGCTTATGGAAGGTTGAGTTATAATGCAGCTTGTTCTGATGACCGCGCTCGGTGTCGGGGGTGCAACCGTCATCGGCGCATTGATTGGCTTTCTCTTTCGGAATATCTCGCATAAATTCTCGGATATCATGCTCTCGTTTGCGGCAGGTGTTATGCTTGCCGCGGCGGTGCTTGGTCTGATTCTGCCGTCTGTGGAATACGGCGGAAGCTTTGGCCTTATCATCACGGTTGGCGGAATTTTTGTGGGTGCGCTTTGTTTGAATTTGATTGACAAACTTGTCCCGCATCTGCACAAACTCGTCGGTCCGGAGATTGAATCCCATCAAAATGCAAATTTAAGTAAGGTGCTGTTGTTTGTTGCCGCAATCGCGATACATAATCTGCCCGAAGGTATCGCGGCAGGCGTGGGCTTCGGCTCGGGTGACAATGCCCGTGCGCTGATTATCGCAGGCGGCATCGCGCTTCAAAACATTCCGGAAGGTATGGTCATCATCGGTCCGATGCTCGCGGCAGGTGTTTCTCCGCGCAAGACATTTGTTTGTGCCATGCTCACGGGTCTGGTTGAAGTGGTCGGCACATTAATCGGGTATTTCGCGGTGCGTGTTGCAACCGTGGTGCTTCCGTTTGCACTTGCGTTTGCAGGCGGCACCATGCTGTACGTCATCAGCGACGAGATGATTCCCGAGACCCATGCCCATGGGTCACACCGCGGCGCAACCTATGCGCTTTTGGTCGGCTTTTGTCTCATGCTCGTCACCGATGTTTTGCTTGGGTGATTCGAAAAAAAGAGTAGTTTTTAACTGCTCTTTTTCTTTTTTTAAAAAGATATTTGAAAAATGTATTGAAATATGATATGCTTATAGTTAATTGGGTTTTGGTAAAGAATAGCAGAAGGGAATAAAGCGAGGCGAAATCATGAAAGGAAAAGACCAATACGGACTTTTTGAAGTGTTCAAACCCGGTTATATGGAAGGAACCTTTGCGGAAAAATTCAAATACTGGTTCAAGATGGTATTTTGGTGCCATTTCCGTTATCATGCACTCTTCATCCTGGTCGCAACCGTAATGCTTGTATGGCTGGTCTGCGATTTGGTGTCTCCCAACTGCAGAGATTTGGATTACGTGGTGGCAGGGGAGCAGCTGGTACTTACCGAACAACTGGAAACGCTCAACACCCATATCACCGCGATTATGGAGGATGTGGACGGAGACGGAACACTCACCATCGGTCAGCAAATGCTTTGTACTTTGGAGGATGAGTATTCCGATAACGCTTATATGAATGGGCAGAAGCTCGGGGTCACATTTGCGGATGACAATATTGTTCTCTATATCATGGATTTGGAATTGATGGAGATTTATGCATCCGACGGTGCATTTGCGCCGCTTACGGATTTCGGAATCGAATCGGAAAACCGTTTCTTTGTCCGTGTGGACCAAAACCGTGTGTTCCGCGAATGTAAAATCCCTGCCGGAGACGGTTGGTATATGGCGCTTAAAGTGGTAAACAGCGCACGCGCCGAAGACGAAGAAGTCATGAAAAAATACAATGAGGCTGTCAAAGTAATCAAACTTTGTATGGAGCCTTAACAGAGAGGAGGAGCAGGCATGATTGGCAGAATCGAAAGCCGTACCAATGCAAAAGTCAAGCATTTGCGCAAGCTTGGGACAAGCCGCTCCTACCGTTATGAATGCAAAACCTTTTTGTGCGACGGTATGAAACTGCTGGATGAAGCATATCGTTCAAACGCGGTCATCCGTCAAGTATTTGTGGAAGAATCCAAACTCGATGCGCTCCTCTCCGAGCGTGAATGGTTAAACACATACGCGGTCTATGCCGTTCCGGAAAGTGTGTTTACCTCCATGAGCTCGCTTGATACTCCGCAAGCGGTCTTGTTTGAATGTGAAATGAATCTCCGTCCGTTTGCCTGTGCACCAAAAATGGTACTTCTCGACCATTTGCAGGACGTGGGCAATATCGGAACCATCATCCGCACCGCAGATGCATTTTCGGTTTCCGGCGTGGTGCTGGACGGTTGTGCGGACCCGTATAATCCGAAAACCGTGCGCGCCGCAATGGGCTCGATTTTCCGTGTTCCCGTGATGGAAGCAAATCTTTTCGATGCAATCGCAGAATTTCACTCCGCAAAGATTCCGACCTATGCCGCGGTTCTCAGCGACCGTGCGAAGGATGTACGGAGTCTGGATCTCACAAACGCCGCGGTCATCATCGGAAATGAAGGCGCGGGGATACGGCAAGAGCTCTCGGAGCGTTGCGAGAATCTGATTATCCCCATGACGGGGCAGGCGGAGTCACTCAATGCTGCGGTAGCGGCAAGCATTTTAATTTGGCAAATGAGTTGAGGTGAATTGTGTGAATCAGTATTGGATTTGGTTTTCGAATCTGGAGGATGTTTCTCCCGCAAGCAAACAACGGTTGCTTATGAAATTTCGGGACGCCAGAGCCGTTTATGAGGCACACGATTCGGACTATCAAACGGTCGGTCTCTCAGACCGTGAGCGCAGAATCCTTGCGAAGAAGAATCTGTGCGATGTGGATCGTATTCTCAAAATCTGCGCGCAGCAAAAAATCCAAATCATCACCATTGACGATCCTGTTTATCCCGCACTCCTGCGCGAAATCGCAAATCCGCCGTATGTCTTATACGTCCGTGGAAACTTCCCTGAAATTGACAGCCGATTCACCTTCGGTGTAGTCGGAACAAGAAAAGCGGATCAATCCGGAATTGAAATTGCATACCGCTTGGCAGGTGAACTTTCGCGTTCGGGTGCATATGTCATTTCCGGCATGGCGGAAGGAATTGACGGCGCGGCAAATACGGGCGCGCTTGATGCCGGAGGGGAAACCCTCGCGGTGCTGGGATGCGGCGTGGATGTCTGTTATCCCACGTTTCATGAGCGTCTTATGGCGCAAATCATCGAGCGTGGCGCGGTGGTGAGCGAATTCCCGCCGGGAACACCGCCGTATCCGGAAAACTTCCCAATCCGAAACCGTATCATCAGCGGGTTGTCCCGCGGAATTCTGGTTGTGGAAGCACCCGAAAAGAGCGGGGCGCAGATTACCGCTCGGTTTGCACAGCAGCAAAACCGAGACCTCTTTGTCACACCGGGCAGTATTGATTCTTATTTGTATCGCGGCAGTAATCAACTCATCAAAGACGGCGCCAAGATGGTGCTGAATGTGGGGGATATTCTGGAAGAGTATAAAACCCGTTATCCCGATTTGAAAGTAATCGGGGAGACCCAAACCGCCAACATCGATTGGGGCGACTTGTCAGACGATGAGAAACAGGTTTTGAAAACCATTGGTTATGAGGAACTCTCGGCAGACGAAATAATTCAAAAATCAGAGCTTAGCGCACAAGCCGTACTTCCCGCACTTACCGTGCTGGAGCTAAAAGGCATCATTGACCAGAATGCAGGTCGCCGCTTTCGGTTGGCGCAAGGCTTTTGAGGGGAAGGAACAGTATGTCGTATCTTGTTATTGTAGAATCGCCGGCAAAGGCGAAAACAATCGGAAAATATTTGGGGCGCAATTATAAAGTCAAAGCCTCTATGGGGCATCTGCGCGATTTGCCGAAAAGCCAACTCGGTGTTGACATCGAAGCAGGCTTTGAGCCCAAGTATCTGCCGATTAAAGGAAAAGGTGATCTCATCAAGGAACTGCGCAAGCTTGCCTCCGCAAGTGACGGCGTGTTCCTCGCAACCGACCCTGACCGCGAAGGAGAAGCCATTTCCTGGCATTTAAAGGAACTCTTGAAACTCGACCCCGAAACCACCAAACGTGTGACCTTCAATGAAATCACCAAAAAGGTGGTGCAGGAGAGTATCAAGAATCCGCGCGAAATCGATGAGAATTTGGTGGATGCCCAGCAGGCACGCCGCATTCTCGACCGAATTGTGGGCTATAAACTTTCTCCGCTTCTTTGGAGAAAGATTCGTCGCGGTCTTTCCGCAGGCCGTGTTCAGTCTGTTGCGACTCGATTGGTCGTTGACCGTGAAAATGAAATCCGCGCATTTGTTCCGCGCGAATACTGGTCAATCGAAGCGCTCTTTTCCCGCGTTGCTCCGAACAGCGGATGCTTCAAAGCACATTTCCACGGCACCGAAGAAGGGAAAATCGAGCCTGCATCCATGGAAGAAACCGAAGTGATTCTGAATGCGGTTGCGCAGGCAGACCCCTTCGTCAAGAGCATCAAACGTGCCGAAAAGCAAAAGTCTCCGGCAGCGCCGTTCATCACCTCCACCCTCCAGCAGGAAGCCTCCCGTAAACTCAATATGCCGCCGCGCCGCACCATGGCGATTGCGCAGCAGTTGTATGAAGGTGTGGAAATTGAAGGGATGGGCGCAACCGGTTTGATTACCTATATGCGTACCGACTCACTCCGTCTCTCCACCGAGGCGGTCATGGCGGCGCGCGACTATATCAAAGAACATTACGGCGAAGGATTCTGTCCCACCTCGTTCCGCGTCTATAAGAGTAAAGGCAACGCGCAGGATGCGCACGAAGCGATCCGCCCCACCTCTGTTGCGCTTGACCCGGAAAGTATCCGCGGCAATTTGACCAATGAACAGTACCGACTTTATAAAATGATTTGGTCGCGCTTTGTGGCGTGCCAGATGACCAACGCGGTGTATGATACCATCTCGGTGGATATTGCCGCGGATGAATACATTTTCCGTGCAACCAGCCAAAAGTTGAAATTCAAAGGCTTTACTGCGGTCTATGTGGAAGGCAAAGACGAGGAAGAAGAGGAGAAAACCGATTCTCTGCCCGAGCTTGTTGAAGGGGAGCCGCTGAATTTGGAGGAACTCACTCCGAATCAGCACTTCACCCAACCCCCGTCCCGTTATACCGAGGCAAGCCTCATCCGTGCGATGGAAGAAAAGGGTGTGGGACGTCCGAGTACCTACGCGCCCACCATCTCCACCATCTTGGACCGCGAATATGTGGTCAAAGTGGAACGCACTCTGCAGCCCACACCGCTCGGCGAGGTGGTCAACACCTTGATGATGGAGCGATTCCCGAGCATCATCGATGTGGAATTTACCGCCAATATGGAAGAAAATTTGGATATGATCGAATCCGGTAAGGTCAACTGGAAGGAAACCTTGCAGGAGTTCTATGTCGGATTTGCCGATAGCCTTGAAAAGGCGGAAGAAGCACTCAAGGATGAACGAATTCAGCTTCCGGTTGAGGAAACCGATGTGGTCTGCGAACTGTGTGGCAGAAACATGGTGGTAAAGAGCGGCCGCTTCGGGAAATTCCTTGCTTGCCCCGGCTACCCGGAATGTAAAAACACCAAGCCGATTGTAGAGGAAACTCCGGGTGAGTGTCCGGTCTGCGGCGGCAAGATTTTGAAGAAAAAATCCAAAAACGGATACACCTATTACGGCTGCGAAGCATTCCCGACCTGTACCTTCATGACCTGGGATGTTCCGCAAAAAGAACGTTGTGAGCTGTGCGGCAAAACCTTGTTCAAACGCTCAAGCGGAAGAGGCAAGGGCGCAAAGCGTCTGGTCTGCAACAACGAGGGCTGCGCAAACTTCGTTCCGCAGGAAGTCCGTGAAAAGAAGCCCGCCGCGAAAAAAACAACCGCCAAGAAGACCGCGGCAAAGAAGACTACAAAAAAGAAGGAGTCATAACCCATGCTCAAAGCAAGTGTGATCGGTGCGGGTCTGGCAGGCTGTGAAGCGGCTTGGCAGCTTGCGAATGCCGGTGTGCAGGTGACGTTGTATGAAATGAAGCCTGAAAAAATGACCCCGGCACATCACAGTGTCGGCATGGCGGAATTGGTTTGCTCCAATTCCCTCCGAAGCGACCAGTTGGAAAATGCGGTCGGACTTTTAAAAGAAGAACTCCGACAGTTGGATTCTCTCATCATGGCTTGTGCGGATGAGACCCGTGTCGCCGCGGGCGGCGCACTCGCGGTGGACCGTGAGGCGTTTTCCAATCTTGTCACAAAGAAAATCACCGCGCATGAAAACATCACCGTAATAAACGGAGAGGTGACCGAATTCCCGAAAGACCGCCCGATTATCATTGCAACAGGACCGCTAACCAGTGATGCAATGGCAAAAGCAATTGCGGAGTTTTTCGGAGAGACCGAATACTTAAGCTTCTATGATGCCGCCGCGCCCATTGTGAGTGCGGAGAGCATTGATATGGAGCACGCTTATTTTGCGTCGCGTTACGGTCGCGGCACACCCGACTATATCAACTGCCCCATGAGCGAAGCGGAATACCGCGCGTTTTGGGAGGCGCTGACCACCGCGGAAGAAGCGGAGATTCACGGCTTTGAAGACCGCAATGTCTTTGAAGGCTGTATGCCGGTTGAGGTCATGGCACGCCGCGGGGAAGAAACCCTGCTGTTTGGTCCGCTCAAACCGGTCGGCCTCCCCGACCCGAAAACGGGGAAAGACCCGTATGCGGTTGTGCAGCTCCGCCGTGATAACAGTGCGGGCAGCTTGTATAATTTGGTGGGGTTTCAGACCCACTTGAAATTCCCCGAACAAAAACGTGTCTTTTCCATGATTCCCGCGCTGAAAAACGCGGAATTTGTACGCTACGGTGTGATGCACCGCAATACCTTCTTAAATTCCCCGAAACTTTTAAACTCGGACTATTCCGCGCGCAAAGACCCCGATGTGTACTTTGCAGGTCAGATGACGCGTGTGGAAGGGTATATCGAATCCACCGCATCGGGTATGACCGCAGGCCGCGCACTTGCACGAAAACTGCTCGGTAAAGAGGCGGTGGAATTCCCGCGCGAGACCGCAATCGGTGCGCTCAGTGCATATATCAGCGACGAATCGGTCGAGAAATTCCAACCGATGAATATCAATTTCGGCTTAATCCCACCGCTGGGCTACCGTGTCAAAGGCAAGCGGAATAAGAATGCGGAACTTTCCAAACGTGCTTTGGAAGCGCTCCGAAATACAGAGAGGTGAATCAGTTGAGAATCATCGTTGATGCAATGGGCGGAGACCATGCGCCGGATGAAATCGTGCGCGGCGCTCTGCTGGCGAAAAAAGAATACGGATTTGAAATCGTTCTGGTCGGTGATGAGGAGAAGATTCGTCCGCTGATTTCAAATGAAGATGTCACGGTCGTGCATACAACCGAGAAGGTTACCATGGAGGATGACCCGACCGCCACATTGCGTGCAAAAAAAGATGCATCCATGTACATTGCCCTTCGTATGCTCGCGCAAGGGGAGGGGGATGCTGTGGTGTCCGCAGGCAATACCGGGGCGCTCTTGGTTGGTGCGACCATGCTGGTCAAACGCATCAAGGGCATCCGCCGTGCCGCGCTCGCACTTCCCATGCCGACCGCGACAGGAAAGTGCATGCTGATTGATTGCGGTGCGAATGTGGATGCACGTTCATCTCATTTAGTGCAATTCGCAAAGATTGGTTCCATTTATATGGAAAATGTTATGGGAATCAAGAATCCAAGAGTAGCGATTGTAAATATCGGTGCTGAAGAAGAAAAAGGAAATGCACTAGTAAAAGAAACATTTCCACTATTAAAACCTTGCGAAGATATTAATTTTATTGGAAGTATCGAGGCGAGAGATATTCCATACGGAATGGCAGACGTCATTGTATGCGAAGCTTTTGTTGGAAATGTAATTTTGAAACTTTATGAAGGTGTTGGAGCTGTACTTATTAAGAA
>JAZQIE010000122.1:0-3293 GCA_045540975.1 Eubacteriales bacterium | reverse complement strand
TGGCTACGATCCGACTTCTGAATCATGCGGACAAGCTCCTGCGTGGTGATGACGTAGTCAACAATCTGACCGTCTTCATTGCGGAACTCTTCGCGCGCTGCTTCGAATTTCTTTGCGGTACACGGCATGATTGCGACATGGACACTCTTGGTGCCTGCCTGCTTGTCGTGTTCCTTGATGATTGCCGCAAACATTTCCATCGGAGACTGTGCGGTGGAGAGATGCGGAAGGAGTTCGGGGTGATTCTTCTCGCAGTACTGCACCCATGCCGGGCAGCAGGAGGTGAAGAGCGGAATCTTGCCGCCTTCTTCCAGACGACCCAAAAATTCGTTGGATTCTTCCAAAACAACCAGGTCAGCGCCGGTAGCGGTATCGAAGATTTCGTCAAAGCCCATACGACGGAGTGCCGCAACGATGCGGCCCATCGCGTTGTCGTTGTTGGTAAGGCCGAGTGCCTTGCCCGCAGCAACGCGGACCGCAGGCGCAACCTGCACCGAGACATGGATACTCGGGTCATGGAGTGCCGCCCAGACCTTGTCGATATCGTTTTTGACGGTGATTGCACCGGTCGGGCAAACAGCCGCACACTGGCCGCAGCCGACACAGCTGGACTCTCCGATCGGAATATCAAACGAGGTGGAAACGGTCATCTTAAAGCCGCGGTGTGCAAAGTCGATTGCACCCACGTTCTGGACTTCCTTACACATACGGACACAGTCGCCGCAAAGGATACACTTGTTCTGGTCACGCACGATGCTGACCGAGGATTCATCCAGCTTGGGCTGCTCCTTCGGGTTGTCAAAGCGGACACGCTCGATACCGAAGCGCTTTGCCAAATCCTGCAGGCGGCACGCACCGCTCTTTTCACAAGTGGTACAGTCGCGGCAGTGGTTGGAGAGGAGAAGCTCCAAGTTCATCTTGCGGTATTTGCGCAGGCTTTCGGTGTTGGTGAACACCTTCTTGCCTGCCTTCGGCGGAGTGGAGCAAGCCGCTTCCATGCCGCCCCATTCGTTCTCGACCATACACATACGGCAAGCACCGTAGATGGAGAGTTCGGAATAGTAGCAGAAGGTCGGGAGATCGATCCCCGCCTTGCGGATGAGTTCCAAAATATTCTTTTCGTTTTCGATTTCGACATTGATGCCGTCAATTACCATGTACTTTTTGCTATCCATGAGTTAGCCCTCCTTCACTGCATGGAACGCGCAAGCGCTGATACATGCACCACATTTGATACACTTTGCAGAATCAATGACAAACGGCTTCTTGATTTCGCCGGAGATTGCATCGACCGGGCACTGTCTTGCACACTTGGAGCAGCCCTTACAGAGGTCCGGATCGATCCAGATTTTCTTGAGCTTTTCGCAAGCACCTGCCGGGCAGCGCTTTTCTTTGATATGAGCTTCGTACTCCTCGCGGAAGTTCTTGATGGTGGAAACAACCGGGTTTGCGGCACTCTTACCCAGACCGCAGAGTGCGGTGTGAGAGATGGTGTCCGCAAGCTCGAGCAGGAGCTCGATGTCACCCTCACGGCCTTCGCCCGCAACGATGCGCTCGAGGATTTCCAGCATACGCTTGGTACCTTCACGGCACGGCACACACTTACCGCAGGATTCGTTCTGGGTGAAGTTCATGAAGAAGCGAGCGACTTCGACCATACAGGTGTTGCTGTCCATGACAACCAGACCGCCCGAGCCGATCATTGCGCCGACACGGGAGAGGGAGTCAAAGTCAAGCGGAAGGTCGAGATCGTCCTTGGTGAGACAGCCGCCGGACGGACCGCCGATCTGGACAGCCTTGAATTCGCCGCCGTCACGCATACCGCCGCAGATGTCGAAGATGACTTCGCGCAGGGTGGTGCCCATCGGAACTTCGATGAGACCGGTGTTCTTGATGTTGCCGGTAACCGCAAATGCCTTGGTTCCCGGGCTCTTTTCCGGGCCGATGCCCTTATACCATTCCGCACCGTTTTCGATAATCTTTGCTACGTTTGCAAAGGTTTCCACGTTGTTGAGAACGGTCGGCTGGTCAAAGAGACCGTGTTCAACCGTACGCGGCGGCTTGACACGCGGCATACCGCGCTTGCCTTCGATGGATGCGGTGAGTGCACTGCCTTCGCCGCAGACGAATGCGCCCGCGCCGCGGTTGATGTGCATATGGAAGCAGAAGTCGGTACCGAGGATGTTGTCACCCAAGAGACCGAGTGCCTCTGCCTGTGCGATTGCGTTTTTGAGTTTTTTGACCGCGACCGGATACTCGGCACGGACGTAGATGTAGCCTTCACTTGCGCCGCAAGCGATACCCGCAATCATCATACCCTCCAGCATACGGTGGGGGTCGTCTTCCATGATGCTGCGGTCCATGAATGCGCCCGGGTCACCTTCGTCACCGTTACAGACAACGTACTTCGGAAGAGAGGTCTGACGTGCAACCTGAGACCACTTACGGCCGGTCTGGAACCCGCCGCCACCACGACCGCGGAGGTTACTCTCGGTGATTTCGTTGATGACTTCGTCTGCGCGCATATCAAAGAGCGCCTTCTCGAATGCGACATAACCGCCGATGCCGAGGTACTCTTCAATCGAATCGGAATCAATCTCGCCGCAATGCTCAAGCGCGAGGCGCATCTGCTTCTGATAGAAGGGCATCTCGTCCTTCTTCGCGTAAACAACCCCGTCCAGCTTGTAAGCAAGGCGCTCGATGAGTTCGCCGTTCTTGATGGTTTTTTCAATGATTTCTTCGCAATCCGCAACAGAAACCTTGGTATAAAGCCAGCCCTGCGGCTCGATGCGGACCAGCGGTCCGATTTCGCAGAAGCCCGGGCAGCCGCCCTTGGTCACGCGGATTTCATCGCCGTGCGGGTCCTTCTGAAGCTCGACCGAGCAAGCGATTCCCGCATCCTTCATGAGACGGACAAGCTCCGCATAGACATCCAGCGAGCCGCTGGAAACACAGCCTGTGCCGGTGCAGACCAGAATCTTTTTCTTTTCTGCTTCAAAAGCCTTTTGGCAAACAGCTCTTAACTGCTGCAGTTCTTCTCTATTTTTCAGCATTTTCAAGCTCCTTCTTCAAAGATTCGATCAGCTCGGATGCTTTATCCGGAGTCATCGCAGGATAAACCTTGTTGTTAACGGTAAGTACCGGTGCAAGACCGCAAGCGCCCAGGCAAGAAACGGTCGCAACCGTGAAGTTGCCGTCGTCGGTTGTGGTCTGGCCTTCACGCAGACCCAAATCCGAGCGCAGGCGCTCCAAAATCGGGATGGATTTACGAACGTGACAAGCGGTGCCGTCGC
>JAZQIE010000121.1:0-7818 GCA_045540975.1 Eubacteriales bacterium | reverse complement strand
TATCCTGACGGGTGATGGTGCCGTTCGGGTGGAAGCGGGTTTCACTCACACCGTTGACCAATCCGTTTTCCGACGCCCATGCGACATACGGCGCAAACCAATCGGTGTCGGAGACGTCCGCAAACGGCTCGGTGTAGGTTTCGTCTGTGCCGCCGGTCAGGCTGTACAAGAGCTTGACAAACTCGGCACGGGTGACATTTTGGTTCGGGCGGAAGTAGTACTTGCCGTCTCCCCCGCGGTAGCCGCTGATGACTCCCACGCCTGCCAGATAGTCCACCTCATCCTCCGCCCAATGCCCGTAGGTATCCACAAGCAGGGTGAATTCGTTTTCAATCAAGGTACGGATTTTTTCAAGCAGTTCGGGTGCGGAGAAGGGGTTGCGCAGACGTGCCTGCGCGAGCATGGTGCGGTATCCGTTCTCGCAAGCGTCCACCGCTTTGAGGTAACTCGTTTTGCCCTCGGTCGGGTTGGTTTCGAACTTTTCCCAAATCTCCATTGCGGTGATTGCGCTGACCGCGTAGCTGATGTAATAGCCCGGGGTCTCGTAGATGTGGGTAATCTGGGTCCATACCGTGCCATCCCACGGGATGTGGTACTTTGCAACCAGTTCCTCGAATTTCTCGTTTAAGCTGTCCACGGTCAAATTCTCGGTTGCGTAGACATACTGCTCAAACTCGTCCACAAGGCAGCCTGTGAGCAGAGCGAACATGGTGGAATCCACATTGTACTGACGGAACAGTTCCCCGACATCCTCGCCGAAATAGGTATCCATCGCACCGCCAACCATCAGCGGCAGTGCCTGCGAGGTGACTTCGGAGGCATCCAAATCCAGCACACTTCCCGGCCAATACTCGTGCATATCGCTGTTGAGTATCTGATTGAAGTGACCGAATTCGTGGAAGAAGGTGTGCAGTCCGTCGATATGACCGTTCGGCTGGAAGAAGATGAACGGGGTTTCATACGAGGGGAAGGTGATGGTGAAGCCGACCGATGCTTTGCGGTCGGAATATTCAATGTCGTACAACTCGTTTTTCTTCATGACCGAGTAGGAATCCGCAAGGCTCTTATCCACATAACTGAGTGCGGGGGATGCCAAATCCACCGCTTCGGTCATGCTCATTTCCAAATCCACGCGGTTTGCGAGGGTGGAATCGTACACACGGCCGACTTTGTCGTAGACCTTGCCCAAAGAGGCGGCAACCATATCCTCAAGTGCGCGGGCATTCTGCGGAGAATAGTCACGGTAGAAGCCCTTGTACGCCTCGCTGAGGTAGTTCTCATCCTTCGAAAGCTGCTTGCGGAGGCTGACCAGTTCCAGATAAACAGTTCCCATCTCGCGCTGCCAACGGGAGTAAATCTCGCGGCGCAGGTTCAGATTATTCGTGCTGTCGATAGAAATGCGGACCCCGTCGATTTCCGCGGAGACATCTGCGGAAAGCACACTGTACTCGGCAAGTTTTTCCGAGATTTTGCCCTCCAGCTCGCGCTCCTCATCGGTCATCGGGTCGCTTTCCAAAATCGCATCCACGACCTCATCGCCCCAAGCCTCACGGAAGGTGTCCTCATAACGGGAGGAGCACATGGCGACCATGGCAGAGCGCATGACTTCGAAGGCATCCACCAAAATCTTATAGCACTCACTCACCTCATCCGCGCGCTGCTTGTTGTTCACCGCTTGATAGCGGCGCAACGTCGCAAGCGAATGCATGGTGTAGAGATTCTCGTATTCGGTTTGCATTTCGTTGTAGAGATAAATAATGCGGTTGATTGCGCCGTTCTCGGTAAGGGTGACTTCCAGCTGGTCCATCAGATTGTTCAAATGCACCAGATTCGGGCGCTCGTAAATCATCGCGCTTTTGTGTGTTACCGCGAGCGCGGAGGAGGTCAGCATGACCAATGCCAGCAAGAGTGCAATCAAGCGTTTCTTCATTTTACTTCTCCTTTCGAACGTAGGTGAGTGCGGCAACCACCGAGGTGAGCGGAATCGTGCAAAGGATTCCGATGCTTCCCGCAAGTGCCTGCAAAATCTCAACAATAATCATTTCTTTATTAAAGAGTGCGAGCATGGAGCTGTTGTACGCGACCAAGAGGATGACCACGGACAGCGAGCTTCCGATATATGCCAGAATCAGGGTATTTGCCATGGTACCCATGATATCGCGGCCGATGGTAAAGCCCGAGGTGACGATGCTTTTCACGGTCGGCTTCTCGCTCACCTCGTACACCTCAAGAAGCGAGGAGGCAAGACTCATTGCAACATCCATCACAGCGCCGACCGCACCGAGGATGATGCCTGCGAAAATAATCGCGCGCAGGTCGATGGTGACCCCCTCCACCACGTATTGGAGGTACACCGAGGTTTCATCCACCACGCCTGTGAGGGAAAGGACACGGTCCATCACAAAACTGATCAGCCCCGCCACCAGCACACCGCTCACACATCCGACCGCGGCGACAAAGCTTTTTTTGTTCGGGCCGTTGATGATGAGAAGGGTCATCACAATGATGAAGATGCAGGTGAGAATCGAGGTGAGATAAATGTGATACCCCACCAAAATGGACGGGACAAACACCAAAAACACCGAAAGCGCGGTGAAGGTAAGCGAAATGATGGTGTGGACCCCCTTCACGCGCCCGAACAGTAAAATGAGCACAAAGAAGAGAATGCACAGAAAGAGGATTCCGTCCGAACGGATATAATCCCCAAAGGTCCAGTTTTGCGCGTAAATCTCGGCATCCACGGGGTAAAGCAGGATTTTGTCCCCACTCTCCACCGCACGGACATCGCCCGAGGTGTACGAATCGTAAAGCTGATTTGCGGTCACGGTCTCACCCTTTTGCGCGCCCGACAAAATCCGTGCACGGAAGGTGATGGAATACTCCTCCACCGTGGTCTCCCCGTCCATCACATAATCCCCGCCGCTTTTGTCTAAAATCTCGGTCACCTGCGCGCGGACGGGTTTTTCCGCCTCGCGCATTTCGGAAAACCAATCATTTCCCGTAATCGCGCGGTTTAGAAAAAAGATGAGAAAGACGGATACCAAAACGGTTACAAAATAGACCGCACGGTCTCTCCACTTATCCATGCCGCACCCCCACAGGTGTAACCGTGAAGGTGTCTTTATGGCGTTTTTTCAGGCGCGATGCCGCGATTTTTGCGCGTGTTTCATGCGCAAAAATTCCAAACACGGTGCTTCCGCTTCCGCTCATGCACGCGCCGAGCGCACCGCACTCCATCATGATACGGCGCAGAGCGGAAATCTCCGCGTGCTCACGCGCCACCACGGGCTCAAGCACGTTGGAGAGTCCGCGGCCGATTGCATTGAGGTCACCCTCATCCAGCGCGGAAATCACACGCTCGGTATCGGGCCGTGCCTTGATTTCTCCCACCGCAAGACCGCCGAAGACCTTTGCGGTGCTCATTCCGAACTGCGGCTTGCACAGTACGATATGGCACGCGGGCATGGGAGAGAGCGGGGTGAGAATCTCACCGATGCCTTGGGCGCGCATGGTACCGCCAAAGACACAGTACGGCACATCCGCACCGACTTGCTTTCCCATCTTGGCAAGTGCTTCAAGCGGCAGGTTGGTTTCATAAATGCGGTTGAGTGCACGGAGCACCGCCGCGCCGTCCGCACTGCCGCCCGCCATTCCCGCCGCAACCGGGATGCGCTTTTCCAAAACAATGCTGAGTCCGTCGCATTCGGTTTGGGTTTCGCTAAAAAACACCTTTGCCGCGACGTATGCGATATTGCGCTCATCACTCGGGAGGTACCCGAGGTTTGACATCACACGGATGCCCTCCCCCGTCCCGCGGCGGACCGACACGGTATCCGAAAGGGACACGGTCTGCATAATCATATCCAAATCGTGGTACCCGTCCGCACGGCGGCCGATGACATCGAGTGTGAGATTGAGTTTTGCATATGCTTTTTCAAAAATCGGGGACACACTGACCCCTCCTTACTTTCCGAGCATGACCTCCATACGGCGGAGTGCCTCGGTCAAATCTTCTTTGGAGCTTGCGTAACAGCAACGGACATGGCCCTCACCCGGCGCGCCGAAAGCACCGCCCGGGATGACCGCAACCCCTTGCTCAATGAGGAGCTTTTCGCAGAATTCTTCACTGGAAAGGCCGGTCGCCCGAATGCTCGGGAACGCGTAAAACGCGCCTTTGGGCGGAACACAGGTGAGTCCCAAACGGTTTAAGCCCTCCACAAGCAGGAGTCTGCGCTCGTTGTATTCCTCGCGCATGACCGCGATGTCTTCATCCCCGTGGTCAAGCGCTTCGACCGCCGCGTACTGGGCGGTGGTGGGTGCGGACATGATGGCGTATTGGTGAATGAGTGTCATCACCTTCAAAATCTCCTTCGGGCCGCACGCGTACCCCAAGCGCCAGCCCGTCATCGCGTACGACTTGGAAAAGCCGCCCACCACAACGGTACGCTCAGCCATCCCCGGGAGGGATGCGATGGAAACGTGCTCGCCCTCATAGGAGAGTTCCGCATAAATTTCATCACTCAGAACAATCAAATCATGTTTTTTTGCGATTTCCGCAACTTTTTGGAGGCTTTCCCCTTCCAATGTCGCGCCGGTCGGGTTATTGGGAAACGGCAGCACCAGAAGTTTACTCTGCGGTGTGATTGCCGCCTCAAGCGCCGCAGGGTCCAGCGCAAAGCCGTTCTCCGCGCTTGTCGGAATCGAGACCACCTTCGCGCCCGTGAGCTGACCGATGGGGCTGTAACACACAAAGGCAGGCTCGGGCAGAAGCACCTCGTCTCCCGTTTCAATCAGCGCGCGGATGGCAAGGTCAATCGCCTCGCTGCCGCCCACCGTGACCAGAATCTCATCCGCGGGGTCATAGGAGAGAGAAAATCTGCGCTCCATGTATCCGCTGATAGAACGGCGCAGCTCCATAGTACCCGCATTGGGAGTATAGTGGGTATAGCCGCGCTCCAAGGAGCGGATACCCGCATCGCGGATGTGCCACGGGGTGACAAAATCCGGCTCACCGATGCCGAGCGAAATCACGTTGTCACGTCCGTCGAGCAAATCGAAGAATTTCCGAATCCCCGAGGGCTTGATTCCGCGCACGCGGCGGGAAATATAGTTTTGATAATCCATTGTCATCATCCTTACAGACGGGTCAGGCGTTCCTGATCCCCGTGCGGCTTATTCAGACTGACACCGCTGTCTTTGAATTTTTGGAGTTCGAAATGGGTCGCGGTGGAGGTGACACAATCCAGCGGCGCGAGTTTTTCCGCCACAAACATTGCCACTTCCTTGAGGCTCTTGCCCTCGATTCGTACCAAGAGGTCAAACTCACCGCCCGACATCAAGGTCACGCTCTCCACCTCGTCATACTCGCAGATGCGCTCGGCAACACGGGCAAACCCGTCTCCGCGCTGCGGCTGAATCTTGATGGAGATTTGCGCGGCGGTGATATCAATTCCGGTGCGCTCCCAATCGATGAGCGCCTTGTAGCCCAAAATGATTTTTTGGTCCGCGCAGGTTTTCAAAATCTCCGCGACCTCGCTCTCGTCACGTCCGAGTGCGGCGGCGATTTCCGCCGCATCCGCGCGGCCGTTGGCTTCCAGATAACGTAAAATCTCTTTCATCATGCTTCTCCTTTCAGCGGCACAGCAATCGGCTGCCCCTGTTCAAAATAAACGATTTCGGAAAATCCCGCTCTTCGGATGAGGGCATATGCCTCAGACACGCCCGCGCCGATGTCTTCTTTTACGTGCGCATCGCTTCCCACCGTGATGTATTTCCCGCCGAGTGCACGATAGCGCTCCAAAATCCACTGCTCGATGAGGGACGCCAGCCATTTGCGTTTTCCCGCGGTGTTGACCTCAAGCGCAATGCCGCGTTCTACCAGCATGGAGAGGATTTCATCCACCTCGTCGCGGTATTGGGTGTAGCCCGGTTTCCCGTCAAAACAACCCTGCATACGGCGCAGGATGTAGTCTAAATGCCCGAGGGTGTGAAAGCCGCCGCGCAAAATCATTTCCTTGGTATCGGAAAAATACTCGCGGACGCAGGTATCCCGATTCTCGGGGGTGTATGTCACATCGTATAAGTCAATGTCACCCTTCTTAAAATGGATGGAGCCGATGACCATGTCAAACGGGTACTTCCCCATCTCGTCCGCCCACGCGGGATTGAACTGCGGCTGACCCAACTCGCAGGCGTAGAGAAGCTTGAGGCGTCCCGCATAATGCGCCTGCGCCTCGCGGATTGCCGCCGCTTGCTCACGCAGTCTGCGGCGCTCGGAAGCATCCATATTCTTGGAGGATAACACCTCGGTATGATCTGTAATCGCAAGGACACCTACGCCCTTTCCGATTGCGGTTTCGCACATTTCGGCAACCGTCTCCACCCCGTCAAACGAATACATGGAATGGGTATGTGTATCACAAATCATCCGTATCACTCCTCTCATACATATATACTTGATAACATTATAACATAAAACTTTTTATGTATCAATGAAAAATCATTTGGGTATAACAAAAAAAGGAGGTGTGATTCATGAAGCGAATGTTCTTTTTCCTCGCACTGCTTTTGGGTGTCGGCGTGCTTTTCCGTGCGGGGGCGGTGCAGAGCGCACTTGCGGAGGATTTGGTGCGCTTTCACGTGATTGCAAATTCGGATTTGCCGTATGACCAGGAAATCAAGCGCGCGGTCCGTGATGCGGTGGTGGGATATGCGGAAACACTCACCCGCGACACCGCCGCACGCAAGGAGGCGGAGGAAGTTTTTTCCGCACATCTCGGTGATTTGGAGGAACTCGCAAACCGTGCCCTTTCACGGTACGGGGTGTCTTACCGCGCGACCGCGCGGATGACACACGGGTATTTCCCCACCAAATCCTATGCCGGCTTTCGCCTGCCCGCGGGCGACTACCACGCGGTCACCCTTACATTGGGCGAGGGCAAAGGACAGAATTTTTGGTGTGTTCTCTTTCCGCCGCTGTGCCTCTCCCCCACCGCGATTCAAACCGCGGCAAGCGATTTGACCGATGCGGAAAAGGCACTGCTCACACGCGGCGACACGGTCACACGCTACCGTTTTTTCACGGTGGAGCTGGCGGGAAAACTGCGGCATAAAATCGAAGCAATTTTGAATTGACAATCCGGAAAAAACGCGGTATGATAAGAAAAAATATTTTGAAGGGAGATTTTACCATGAACTTGAAGGGAACCAAGACAGAACAGAATCTTTGGGCGGCTTTCGCAGGCGAAAGTCAGGCGCGCAACAAGTACACTTACTACGCTTCCAAGGCAAAGAAGGACGGCTATGAGCAGATCGCAAGTCTGTTCCTCGCAACCGCAGACAACGAAAAGGAACACGCAAAGCTTTGGTTTAAGCATCTCGGCGGCATCGGCACCACCGCGGAAAATCTGCAGCACGCGGCTGAGGGCGAGCATTACGAATGGACCGATATGTACGCGGAATTCGCTCGCGTCGCTCATGAAGAAGGCTTTGAGGCTCTCGCTGTTCAGTTTGAAAACGTTGCAAAGGTGGAAAAGGAACACGAAGAGCGCTACCTCGCTCTGCTCGATAACGTGAAAACCGGCAAGGTCTTCGCACGTACCGAGGAAACCGTTTGGTTCTGCCGCAACTGCGGTCATGTCCATGTCGGCACCTCCGCTCCGGAAGTCTGCCCGACCTGCTTCCATCCGCAGGCATACTTCGAACTCCGCGCAACCAACTACTAAGAGACAAGAAAGGCCGCCGATGGCGGTCTTTTTTTGTGTCATTTTTACCGAATTTGCATAGGATGGCGCAGAAACGATTTTTGCGGAGGCGATA
>JAZQIE010000120.1:0-13196 GCA_045540975.1 Eubacteriales bacterium | reverse complement strand
CTTAATCATCTCCATCTCACACGGAATATTTACGAGTTCGTAAACCTCACTTTCTCGAATTTGTCCCGCCCTGCACAACTCCCATGCATTTCCACATTTTTTCAACTCATTTACTGTCCATTCCCCCGGACCCTTTGCTTTCAAATATCGTTTTGGAAATCTCAACGCATTTTGGATACTCTCGCTTCTCCATCGCACTGTGTTTCTCGTATCTTTATCGAGACCAAAGATTTTTTGGTGAACAACTTTTTGATACCCGGCTTTCCACAATTTTTCAATTGATGGATACCGCGCCCAATCCAACAGGAAACGAATGTGGTTTTTATAATTTCCTTTGCTTCGTATATAACCTTCAAGGTCGCAATATTGCATGCTCGTCCCGTCGAAAATCTCACGCCAGTTTTCCGGACAGAAGAAAAAATAGCTGCCATCATACACCCTGCTGGTGCTATACAGTCTCGTCCACCCGTCCAAGCTGTACCGTTCCGCATTCATGAAGTAATTCCATTTTCCCTCTATTTGCCACTTTGCTACGTGATTCCCACGCACCGCATACCGTGCAATCTCTTTAAGGTGTTCGGTGACATCCTCCCATTGTGCAGTTGGATCCCGATATAGGTGCCATTGTCTAATGAACACGGTCTCCCCATCCGTTCCCTTTTGAATCGTTGCAATATTGTCTACAAATTCTGCTTTGAATCTGGAACTCCCTTCCAATATTGCCCATACCTTTTTCCCACAATTCGGGCAGAAGGTAGCCGCACCTTGCCGAAATCTTTGATGCGCAACCGCACGCACTTTTTCTCCGCACAAGTAACACGTGCCTCTGACATTCCCTTTTTTATAGAGCATGATATTATCCGTTGGTAGGACCGTACAGCGAATATATTCCACAAGCCCGGTCGGAAGTTCTTCAGGACACAAAGCAACATCTTCGTCCTTCAGTTCTCCCCGTGCATCCTGTGCGCGCTTTTTTTCAGTAGCAATTGCAGTTTTAACCCACTGTTCCAATTCCGGCATATAGTGGTTCATTGTCTCCTTTGCTCCGAGCCATTTTGCCAGTTGCATTTCCTCCCGCTCAGTGAGTTCCGGATAGCAATATCCGCAAGACGTTCCCCATGTATACAGTGCATCATTTAGCCGCATCCGTTTTCCCGCACGTGCTCCCTTGATCAAGATTGTTGCCGCCCTCTGTTTTTTAGAACAAATCATCCGAAAATCTGCAATCGGATTGTGCGTATATCCTTTCCGATCGATATTTCTTGCAAAGGTCAGCACCATCATCCGTTCTCCAGATATCACCGGAAACCGAACGAAAACTTGGAAGTTTTGCTGCTTTCCGTGATATTCTTTCGGCCACGGCATGGCTTTGATTCTTTTGTCAATCTTCATATTTATCACCTCACAGAAAATCCGCAAGGCTCAATGCGAGTTTCTTTTCTTCCTTTGGCTTTGTCGGAACCACGCCACCTGCGACCGACAGAATAGCATTTTGCTGCGCATCTTCATCGGTCGAAATTCCAAAATATTGATCGACCACGCCAAACACCTCACTTGGCATTAAGATCGCAACACTTCCCTGCTTTTTCTTTTTTGCCTCCGCCAGCACCTGCTCCATCGCACCTTTCAGGCTTTTTTCCTCGTTTACAACGCACTTCGCTACCTCCCCATCCGCGCATCTGTCGATCAAATAGTGCCCGATAATCTCGGTATACTTGTCATTTGGATTCTTTTGCATTTCTGTATTTATCTTTTCGATTGCTTGTGTGAGCATGTTGTTTCCTTCCTTTCTTTTTTCGTTGTCCCGGAGGATCTCCCGTTCCGGTCCAAAGTTCAAAATACTCTTGCCACGGCCAGCCGTTCACCTCATGGATTCCGCCTCTCGCGGTCTCTCCGTCATCGGTTTTCAAAAGCACATACCCCTTGCGTGCACGCGGCTCTTTTGTCCACGCATCCGCACTGACAATTCGGTATTCCGGCTCAGGCATGACCATTCCCTGCGCACTTGAAAAACGCTTATACCGTTTCCCAAGTTCTCTGCACCTCTCTAACGTCGTTTTGGTTTCCTTCATCAAATAATTTGCAAGCTTTGCGTGATTTCCTCGACGGTCAAGCGGTCTGATTGAAATGTTACCCGCGCCCTCTCCCACAGTTTTCTCCCAAACAGAAAACAGGATCTCACTGTCGATTTTTGGCAGGATTACATGGTGGTGAATGTTCGTCATGCGCTTTGTTTCGGTGCAAGCGATATACTTCCATTCAATCCCAAGCGCTCTACTCTCTTTCCGAAGTAACCTCAGAAATGTCTGTTTGTCCCGCTCAGCTTTTTCCAGTTCCTGCGGCTTATCGCAGTAGTGCAATACAAGGTGGTAGTCTCCCGCTCCGAAATTTGCATTGAGTTTCCACCGAAGTTGTTCCTCTGCTTTCCGTTCATTCACTCGCATCTGCGCCCGACTGCTTTTCTCCTTGACAGTCCCGCGCTTGGCACCTTCGGTGTGGACTCGTCCGGTGAACATTTTTCGTGTTTCCCGAACAGAACCCGCTACCACCGTTCTTTCTATGTACGGCATTTACTTCCTCCTGCTCTCTGTTTGTTTTATTAATACTCTTACCGAGCCGAGAGTGCCGCGCTTTGGCGGCCTCTTTTTCGGCTTGCAACAGACGCAGGATTATGTTATAATATAAGTGCCGAAGCGCCTGTCGCTTAGGTTGTGTTTACCCCATGCGTTGTGTTACCGCACCGAACGCATGGGGTTTTTCTATTCATCTGTACGGCTAAGGTCAACACTTTCGATTGCCTCCCATACAACTTTTTCAGATACCTTTCCCCAAGATTCCGCAGGGGGTCTTTTGGCCGACAAGAGAATGAGTTCTCCGTCGCTCTCCCACTTCATGATCCGTGCACCGATTTCCGTTGCAGGTGACTCTGTTGCAACAACACGGTCAACGATTCCGACATCTCTCAAGTCGACTCCGTAACATCGGAGATCCTCTTCCTGTTGGAATACTTGAAGCCCGCGCACTATCATTGGGACCATTCGCACGACAGCACCGTCCTGCTCTTTCGTCCATTCATTCACTCCATCTTCCACCGATTCCGGCAACACATACTGTGGATCTTCGTCTTTGATAAGTAACATCGGTGCATCAGACGTCGGCAATCCACCAAGGTGTTCGACAACGGTCGCCAGTGCTTTGATCGGGAACTTCTCCCGCTCTGCGCTTACATACCAATCATCCGTGTATACAGTGATTTGGTCATCATTGTGTAGCAGGACATAACCGTACTTCTTATGCGCTTTTTTCAGAGCCTTTGCGAGTCCTTGCTCATTGATAATCATTTACACCCCTCCTCAGTTTTCTTCTCCAGCTCCCCACTCCACATCACTTTTGCATCCAAAACGGTGTTCCATGGTACTCTCCATGTTTCCGCCGCACAGAGCACTGCACAGAAAGGCGATTTTGCCGGGACTAACACCGGATAGTGATTCGGATGAGTCACCCATGCCCGAACTGGAAACTTCCATCGATCACGATACTCCCTTGTCGTCGCTTTGGATTGTCCCACTCGCTTCACGATAACCACCTCGCAAGCGCCGCTACACCAACATAGAACCTTCCCGAAATCTTCTTTACCGGAAAGGTTTTGTCCGCACGAAGCGTCCGTGCATCAAGTCCGACATATCCCGCAGCATCTTGGATTGGAATCAATTCATGCGGAAATACTGCCTTGAGTCGATCTAAATTCTCACGAAACAATTCCTTTTCTCTCGGCACCTTAATACCTCCTCAAATTCTTCTCAAAATCTCTTTGATGGACAGTTTGCTTTTGAATACGACTTTGTTCATAAACACCATGAACACCGGGTACACTACTCCGAAAACAAAGCCCATCCCTCCTACTACGGTCCAAAAGCACAAAAGGCCAAATGCATCCATTTTACTTTCCTCCTTTTCTCTTGATGATTCGAATCAGGAATTTCAGCAAACCCAAAATTCCAAACATCCCAAGTGTTAACAGCCAAAATGCCCACAGATGATACGCCGACATCACTCTTGCCACCTCGTCAGTCACAGTTCTGTGACTTTTTCTGCAAAAAAAATCGTGCAATTTCCTCAACGGATTTTCCAAGCACAACAGACATTTCTTGAACATCAGTTATGGTTGGCTCTCTGTTTCCGTTGATAATATCACATGCTTTTGTCGGATTCCACCCAACTGCTTTTGCAAATTTTCTTATTGACGGAAATGCATCATATACTGTCCCACGAATTGTTGCACTCATCAGTTCCCCTCCTCGTCTAAATTTGTCACAGTTCTGTGACCGTTCTCATAATATCACGTTGTATTTTCGTTGTCAATGCTTTGTTGACATTTTTTTGTTTTTTATATTTTTGTCATTGATTCTGTGACACTATTGTGTTATAATCTCTTCACACAGTAGGAGGTGCGCTATGACTTTCGGTGAAAAAATTAAACTTCTTCGAACCGACCGCAATATGTCCCAAGAGGAATTCGCTTCTCTTTTGGGAACTTCAAAACAAGTTATCAGCAGATATGAACTCGGGCAAACAACACCTAAAATCGGCGTTGCTGCGGAATGGTGTAAAATCCTTTCAGTTAACTTAGACTCTATGCTCGACGATAGCAAGGGAGTTTATGATAGCGCTATCACCCACACGCACTCCAAAGGTGTTAAAATCCCTGTTCTTGGACAAGTTGTTGCCGGGCTCCCGCTCGAAGCAATCCAGGATATTTTGGACTACGAGGAGATTTCTCCCGATATGGCAGAGACGGGAAACTTTTTTGCGCTCCAAATCAAAGGAGACAGCATGGAACCTCGAATCAAAGCCGGTGATGTTGTAATCGTGCGGCAACAATCCGACGTAGAGAGTGGCCAGATTGCAATCGTATTGGTCAACGGCGATGAGGCGACTTGTAAAAAGTATGTTAAGCACGAAAACGGAATCAGTCTCGTCTCATTCAATGCCGCTTATCCACCAATGTTTTATACACCAGAAGAAATAGAAAAAAAGCCGGTTCGTATCATTGGACGAGTAGTCGAATTAAGAGGCAAGTTTTGAAAGGGTGAAAAGAATGTTCAAAATAGTTTTGAATACCACTCGCGGAAAATGGTCAGTTGCATTGATTATTGTTGCACTTCTCGGTGCCGTTTCATCTTTGAAAGGCGGTGCAGTTGACTCTCAAGCAATTCTTGGTTCCGTCGAACTCATAATCATTTCTGCAATTTTATTTTTTTCAACCGTAAAGACAATCAATACTCCAGCTCAAACTCTTTGGTCAAAATGGTCCGATGTCCCGATGAACGATGCACAGCTCCAAAGACTTGCACGCGGTGTCGAATGCGGATTCACACCGAAAAAGGTTTGTATTGATGCAAAATACGCCATCATTGTCGGAAGCGAAAGAAAATCGTATAAAACGACTCTCACGAGATGTTCTTGCCCCGATTTCAAAAAACGCAAATTACCCTGTAAGCATATGTATTTCCTCGCAATCCAAACTGATGCAATCGACAAAAACACCCTTTCGCTTTTAGACATCACTGAGGATAGCCCCCTATGAAGCAGCGATCTGACGGACGGTGGCAAAAATCGATCACGATTCACGGGAAACGAAAAGTATTTTACAGCACCGAGCCGACCGAGAAACGCGCAGAGCGAGATATCCAGCGACAACTGCTGCAATTCAACGATCAGCAGAACAGCACCAAGCTGTTTTCTTCGGTAGCCGATGCCTGGAACACCGAATACCGTGAGTCGATTCCCGAAACCACCTATATCAAAACCACCAAAGCAGCATACCATCGTATCCTCGGGCATTTTGAAAACAATCCCATCGCAGATATTTCTCCTCGTGAGATCAGTGCATTTTTGCATTCTTTGAAGTTCTCACAAAAAACGGTTGCGACGCACAAAAGCGTGCTCAACATGATCTTTTCCTACGCCTATTTGCACGGCTTCGTCACAAGCAATCCCATTCCGGAAATTAAACTTCCGCGTGGTCTCCCAAAACAACCTCGCAAACTTCCAACCACTCAGGAACTGCAAATTGTTTCTCAGCACACCGAAGGTTTCGCCTTGCTCCCCTTCTTTCTCTTATATTCCGGTTGCAGAAAATCAGAGGCGCTTGCGATCCGTGCTGATGACATCGACCGAAAGAACAAGAAAATCAAAATTCGAAACCACGTAATCCATCATTTGAATAAACCGATTTTCGAAAGTGTCCTCAAAACACAAGCGGCATATCGTGACATTGTCCTTTTAGATCGCCTTGCGGATGCCATCCCAAAAAACTTCACCGGTTTCCTGTTCAGCATGAATGGAGACGGAAAGGAGCCACTCACAATGCGCGCATTCGACTGCCGTTGGAAGCAGTACTGCGAGGCATATCGAATCAACATCACCGCACATCAGCTCCGACACGGTTTTGCAACTATGCTGTATGAAGCCGGGGTCGATGACAAGGATGCTCAATCGCTAATGGGACATTCTGATATCAATTTGACGCGGTCGATTTACACGCATATTCGTGACAAACGTCAAGAGGAGACAGCACAAAAACTGAATCAGTTTAACTTCTAAATTCTCTCAAGGTTGACAGGTGAATTTCTCCTCATGTAGTCAACCTGTAGTCAAACTAATCCAACACATTGTAATTCCAAGGTTTTTTTCGGGTTCAAATCCTGTCAACCCGACCATAAAACCTTCGGTGTTGTCCGAAGGTTTTTTCATTTCCACACAAACGGAGGTATTCTTATGAAACGAATCACGACCGCTCTGCTTGCAATTCTGCTTGCGGTATCGCTTTCGCTGACCGCATTTGCCGCAAGCGGAGTCACCCGCACCACCGCCACAATCGGCGGGGCTACCGCAAACGTCATTTACATTGATATGAATGTGCAAAACCGCGCAATCGTTCCGCTTGTTGCAAACAACAGCATGAGCACCGCGGCACCTGCATCCTCTATCATTTCCAAAGCAACGACAGGAACTGTGGTTGCTGCCATCAACGGCGGTTTCTTTGATTCTTATTATAATGCTCAGGCTTCGCAAACGGTTGCAAGCGGAAACTATCCGCGTGTGTTCAGCACCATCCTCTCGGAAGGGAAAATGATTTGTGCGGGCGGCGATATCGCGGCTATCGGCATGGATTACAACGGAGATGTGTATATTGATTTGGTCAAACTCTCCCCTACCGTGACTCTGCGCGGGAGCGATAAGATTACCGCTTGGGGTGTCAACACGATTTACAGTGATCCTGCCGCGGTCTATATCCTGACCGATTGTTTTAACTACCCCGTGAACATTCCTGCGGCATCCACCGTTGTTACCATTCAAAACAAGGTGGTCACCTCGATCGGAAACGGCAGAACCGCGTATATCACACCCGACGGAGTGACTACCGTGGTCTACGGCTCCACCGCATATGCAAATGCAACCAAATGGAATACTCAGCCCGTGGTGGGTGATTCCGCGATTTATCATTATTCCGCAACCCCGTCGAACACCGCAACCGCCTCGGCATGGAACAATATGCGCACCGTTATCGGTGGCGGCGGTATTCTGGTCAAAAACGGCGTGAGCATGGTGGATCACGCCATCAATCCGACCGCAAACGATCAGCAGCCCGATGTCCCCGGGCAGCGCTCCTTTGTTGCGAAGATGGCAGACGGCAGATTGATGCTCGGTACGGTCAACTCCTCGTTCCGCGCAATCGCAAATTCGCTGATTTCCATGGGAGTCCGCGATGCGATTTTCATGGACGGCGGTGCTTCCTCCGCGCTCTACTGTGACCAGGGCTTTGTCACACCTCCGGGCCGCAACCTTGCGACCATGCTTGCGGTTGTGGACGAAACTCGCGCACCGCAGAAGCCCGACACCTCGGTTCCCGCAAATGCAAACGGACCGTCCGGCTGGGCGCAGGCAAGTGTGGAGCGCGCACGTTCGCTCGGCATTCTGCCCAAGCATTTGGACAGCAATTACAAGCACAATATCACGCGCAAGGAGTTCTGCGATTTGATTGCGAATTTCATCCGCGCAAAGACCGGACTTTCGGTGGAATATACCTGCCAACTCAAGGAAATCACGGTTGTGTCCAAGCCGTATTCGGATTCAAACGATTATTACGTCCCCTACATTTCCGCAATGGGGATTGTGACGGGTTATCCGAACGGCACCTTCCGTCCAAACGATTCCATCAAGCGTCAGGATGCGGCAATCATGCTGCAGCGACTTGCGACCTTCCTGGAAGCAAGTCCCTCGAAGAGTTCCGCATCGTTTACCGATGCCGCACAAATTGCCGCTTATGCAAAACCCGGTGTTGATTATGTCACATCGCTCGGCATCATGAACGGCAATGCAAACGGAACGTTCGCACCGCTGTCCAACATCACCCGAGAGCAGGCGGTCATCACCATGATTAACGCATACAACAACATTAAGTAAATAAAAAATGCAAGCAATTTTGCTTGCATTTTTCTTTTCTTTCGATATAATAAACACAATAAGGAGTTGATGTGTTATGACCCTTGCAATCATCACCAAAAAAAAGAGTGATTTAAGCGGGATTTTGGAATCACTTTGCGAGAGCGCGATTCTCTCGGTTTCCGAGTTCGTTGCCACAGAAAAAGAGTTTGATGCGTATGCGTTTCTCGGCGGAACGGAAGACACTCCCGTCATTCTCCCCATTGATGCGCGACTCAAAGCAGACGCCATTCAAAAGAGCGGAAAACCCGTGTTTTTTGAATACTATAAGAGTTTCGGGGATTTGTTCACCTGCGCTCCCGTAGACACGGTTTCCGGGCGAATGGTCTATGTGGGCGATGACCGTGACGGCATCGCACATGGAGATTTGCTGGATGACCGCGCAAACGCCCTCTCACATCCGTTCTTTTTCGCAGGATACGACGTCACTCCGATTTTGGTTTATGGCGGACACATTGTAAAGCATTCGCACACCGACGAAATCCCCGAAGAGGCACCGCTTGCGCTTTGGAAATACGACGCCAACACCTTGGTTTGTGCCTTCCGTTTCTGCAATTTCATTTCTGCACGTTTTGCACCAAACGGACGTTGGAAAGCCATTGTTTCTTTGATTGCAGAGCATTTGACAAAAACACCTTGCACGCTGTCAATTGAACCGTCTACCGCGCTTCGTGGGGCACAACCAAACTGCAGTTTGGACGTGCGAATCAAGGCCGCGTTTAATGACGGAATGGCTTGGTTTGACCGTGCAAATCTCTATTTGGACGACGGCAAAAGCGGTGTTTTGGAAGGTCTCAGCCATAAGATTTTCCCCGACGGCTTGCAGCAGGTTGCACCCGAAATTCGCAACGACTGTTCCGGTGAGGTTGCGGGCGCATGCTTCTTTGATTGGTACTTAAATAAAAGCGAGCAGTCTTTTGCGCGTTTCCGCAATTTATATGAGTTCTGTTTTGAAAAAATGCAGGTCAAAGAGGGGCATCACGCCGGTATGATGCGCTGGTCGACTTGGGAATTCCCCATCTGCTATCAAGACGATGTCGCCCGTGTGATTCTCGGTGCGCTTCTTGCGATGCAGTTGCATGACGACCGCACCTATCTCCCCGCGGTCGAGCTTGCGCTGGATTATCTCGTTTCCACGACCGGGTGCGATGGACTTCGTATCAGCCGCACCGATAATTTCAATTACCCCGACAAAGCGGCGCTGGAGGCATTGAGCCAAATCCCCGGTGCATTTCCGTGCGCACATCACAATGCATATTATCTTGCGACACTGCTTCTTGCTTATCAGCAAAACGGAAAAAGCATTTATCTGGACACCGCATGCAAGGGGCTCGATGCGCTCATGGAGGCATATCCGAATACCATCCGTGAACACAGCGAGACACAAGAGTTATGCCGTTTAGTCTTTCCGCTTGCAGTTCGTTATGAGACCACAAAGAATCCCATGCATCTGGCAGATTTGGAGCGTGTGGTAAGTGACCTTACGCGTTTCCGCCATCCAAACGGCGGATATGCCGAATACGATACCGGTTACAAAGCCGCACGCAGTCGTACCGCGGGCGATGAGGCTTCCCTGCTTGCGGATAACGGCGACCCTGTTTGCGATTTGCTCTATTCACTCAATTGGTTGCCTCTGGGGTTCGCTTATGCTTATAAGGCAACAAAGGACGAAACGTATGCATCGCTTTGGAGAGAGATTTCCGATTTTCTCTCCGAAGTGCAACTTGTGAGCCAAGACCCCACCGTGCACGGTGCATGGTGCCGCGGAATTGATTTGGAACTGCGCGAGCCGTTCGGAATGCCGCATGATATCGGCTGGGGACCTTGTTGTATCGAGAGCGGCTGGACGGTCGCGGAAATCTTAATGGGTTTCGGTTACGGAATGCTCTTAGGTCTGACACAGTAAAAAATGAGGGATTCAGAATTGAATCCCTCATTTTTTTGGAAATTTCATAACGACCGCTTGCGCGGCAACGCCGGTGATTGCACCGGTTAAGATTGCGGAGACCAAAAGCACGGGCGCATACCACAGAATGCCCGGATTTGTGAGGAGGACCGCAACGAGAAGCTGACCCGCGTTATGCCCGAGCGCACCGAAGATACTCACCGCCCAGAGTTGTTTCACCCCAAGGAGTTTCAGCATCAGGCACATGACCAGCCAGCACACCGCACCGCCAACAATACTGTACAAAAACGAGACGATTTGACCTGCAAAGATACTGCCCAACACCACGCGCATCAAGAGTACCGCCGCACCCTCACGCTTGCCCAAGAGTACCATGGTGATGAGGGTGATGCAGTTGGAAAGGCCGAGTTTGACTCCGGGAACGGGGACAAACGTGGGCAGGTTTGCCTCAACGAGAAACACGGTCAGCGCGATTGCGGTGAGCACCGCAAGGGTCATTTGCTTTTTCAGTTTCACGAGACACCACCTCCGATTACCACGTCGGGTGCATCCGAGGAATTTTCGATAATTTTCACGGTTACGCGATTCGGCAGACACACAATGGGATAGACCCCGCCCGTGATTTTCCCCTGCTTCACGCAAAGTTGGTCGGGGCAGGTCGCGGAGTGCATGGAGATTGCACCGTGCTCGACCAAGACGGTATTCCCCTCACCCACTTGCACGGTATACGGCGCGGTGACGGATGCAAGGTCAATCGTTTCGACCACAACACCATCGAGCGAGATTTGTGCCACCGTTCCGATTTTGGCGTTATACTGCAAAAGAAACGCACACACGCCGCCGAGAATCAGCAAAACCGAAAAGAGCAGAATCAACCGAAACCGAATCTTCATCCGAGTGTTTCCTTTCGCTCACGCGCTTCACGGATGAGTTCCTTGAGGCGCGGTTCATTTTCCTCCGCAAGTGCTTCGCGGTATTCCTGCAAGCGGTCGATGACCGCATCGATTTCCTCAACCAAATGGGTACGGTTGTACAAAAACAACTCGGTCCACATATTCTCATTGAGTTTTGCGACACGGGTCAAATCACGGTAACTGCCCGCGGAGAAGCCGTCATGCTTCTCTGCGGTTTTGCTTTTCATATAAGCACCCGAAACAACGTGCGCAAGCTGAGAGGTATATGCAATGGTGGCATCGTGTTCCTCAGCGGTTGTGCAAATCACACGCGAAAAGCCTGCAATTTTACAGAGATTTACGATTGTTTCAATCTGCGCGGAGGTTGCGGCTTGGTCGGGAGTCAGCAGCATACTTGCATGCTCAAACAAGGTTTCGTCCGCATAGGCATAGCCCCAACGTTCCTTACCTGCCATTGGGTGACCGCCGATGTAAACAAGACCGTGCTCCGCACAAATCGGGCCGAGAATATCCGCAATTGCCTGCTTAACACCGCAGAAGTCACAAACAATTGTACCTTGGCGCAAAAAACGCGCGTTTTCGCGCATATATTCAAAAATCCCATTCGGATAGAGCGCCAAAAACAAAATATCGATTTCGGGCAGATTTTCGCGCGTCAGCTGAGTGTCCACGGTTTTCTCATCCAGCGCAAATTTCATGGTTGCGGGATTGGTATCCGCACCGAAGATCACCGCATCCGCTTTGCGGATTGCTTTTACAAAGGATGCGCCGATAAGACCGAGACCAACGATTCCGATTTTCATACATTCACCTGTTTTCTGTTGGAATAAGCACATTATAACACAAACATAACACAAAAAAAAGAGCTAAGGTAAAAACCTTAGCTCTTTTGTGAATCGAAATTACTCGTTGATACCGATAACAACACCGGAACCGACGGTACGGCCGCCTTCACGGATAGCGAAGCGGAGACCTTCTTCGATAGCGATCGGGGTGATCAGTTCGACGTCCATGTCGACGTTGTCGCCCGGCATGCACATTTCAGTGCCTTCCGGAAGGGAGATAACACCGGTAACGTCGGTGGTACGGAAGTAGAACTGCGGACGGTAGTTGGAGAAGAACGGTTTATGACGGCCGCCTTCTTCCTTGGTCAGGACGTAAACCTGGCCCCTGAACTTGGTGTGCGGGTTGATGGAGCCCGGTTTTGCAAGAACCTGACCGCGTTCGATGTCGCTTCTTGCGATACCACGGAGAAGAGCACCGATGTTGTCGCCAGCTTCTGCGTAGTCGAGCAGCTTGCGGAACATTTCGATACCGGTAACAACGGTCTTGCGGGACTCTCTGATACCGACGATTTCAACTTCTTCGGAGAGCTTCAGCTGGCCACGTTCAACACGACCGGTAGCAACGGTACCACGGCCGGTGATGGTCATGGTATCTTCAACCGGCATCAAGAACGGCAGGTCTGCCTTACGTTCCGGAGTCGGGATGTATTCGTCAACAGCGTTCATGAGCTCAAGGATCGGAGCGTATGCCGGATCATTGATGTCATCGCCAGCTTCGAGAGCTGCAAGAGCGGAGCCCTTAACGATCGGAATGTTGTCGCCGTCGAACTCGTAGTCGGACAGGAGTTCGCGGATTTCCATTTCGACGAGTTCGAGGAGTTCTTCGTCGTCGACCTGGTCAACCTTGTTCATGAAAACAACGATGCGCGGAACACCGACCTGACGGGCGAGCAGGATGTGCTCGCGGGTCTGCGGCATCGGACCGTCCGCTGCGGAAACAACCAGGATCGCGCCGTCCATCTGCGCCGCGCCCGTGATCATGTTCTTGACATAGTCCGCGTGGCCCGGGCAGTCTACGTGCGC
>JAZQIE010000119.1:0-5442 GCA_045540975.1 Eubacteriales bacterium | reverse complement strand
CCCAAATAGTCGCGCCCCGAAAGGTCGACCGCGGAGAGGATGTGCGCTTCGTCCATCGGGAGAATCATGCTCCCGTAACGGGTGATGCCGCGCTTGTCCCCCAGCGCTTCAAAAAATGCACGCCCCAGCACGATGCCGATGTCCTCGACCGTGTGGTGGTCATCCACATCGGTATCCCCTTTGCAGGAGACGGTCAGGTCAAAGCGGCCGTGCTTCGAGAGCAGGGTGAGCATATGGTCCAAAAATCCGCATCCGCTTTGAATCTCGCTCTTGCCGACCCCGTCAAGGTTGAGGGTTAGGGTGATATCGGTTTCCGCTGTGGTACGGGTTAAATTTGCACTTCTCATCATAATTCCTCCAAAATACGGGTGAGCGCGGCGATCAAACTGTCCATTTGCGCGCGTGTGCCCACCGTGATTCGGTTATAGTCGGAGATTTCTTTTTTGGTGAAATGTCGCACCAGAATCCCCGCTTCTTTGAGCGCGAGGTAGGTTGCCTCGCCGTCCAGTTTGGGGTGCTTGACAAAGAGGAAGTTTGCCTTCGATTCGGTCATGACAAAGCCGAGGGATTTCAGTTTTTCCGCGGTGTATGTACGGGTTTCCTCGATTGTCCTGCAGTTTTTTGCGGTGTATTCCGCGTCTTTCAAAGTACCAAGCCCTGCCGCCATGGTCATGCGGTTGATGTTATACGGGTTGGTGGAGTATTTGACCGTGTTGAGGTCGCCCATGAGTTCCGCGCTTCCCACACCGAAGCCCAGCCGCGCGCCTGCCATGGAGCGCGATTTGGAAAAGGTTTGGGTGACGAGGAGGTTTGGGTACTTGCCGAGAAGCGGTACCGCGCTCTCGCTCCCGAAGTCTACATACGCTTCGTCCACCACCACGATTCTCTCAGGGTCACTCTCCAAAATGCGGACGATGTCACACTGCGGAAGTTCGATGCCGGTGGGCGCGTTGGGGTTTGCGAGAAACACGGTGCCGTGAGTAGAGCAGACCGCATCCACATCCACGGTGAAGTCGGCTTTTAAGGGGATTTCGATGAAGGGGACACGGTTTAACTCCGCGAAGACCGAGTAAAACCCGTAGGTGATATTCGGGAAGACCGCGGGGGTGGTCTCATCGCAATACGCCATGAAGGCGAAGTTTAGAATCTCGTCCGACCCGTTGGTGAGGAGCACGTTTTCATACCCAACGCCCAAGGTATCCGCCACCGCCTCGGTGAGGGCGCGGCATTCGGGGTCGGGGTAGAGCTGCAACTCCGCCGCCGCTTCCCCGGAACGCTTGATTGCCGCAGGTGACGGCGGAAACGGGCTTTCGTTGGTATTGAGTTTTACATATTTCATGTCCTTTGGCTGCTCACCCGGAGTGTACGGGGTGAGGGCGGAAAACTTTCCGCTCATGAACTTGCTCATTTTGTTTCCTCCAAACGGATGGTAGCGCTTTTTGCATGCGCGGAGAGTCCTTCCTGCTCCGCAAAGTATGCGACATCCTCGGCAATCCGCCCCAGCGCATCCGCGGTGAAGTAGGTGTACTGGGTTTTTTTCACGAAATCGTCCACCGAGAGAGGACTTGAGAATTTCGCGGTGCCCGAGGTGGGCAGGGTGTGATTCGCGCCCGCCATATAGTCCCCCAGCGCTTCGGGGCAGTTGTGACCCATGAAGACCGAGCCTGCATGACGGATGGAATCGAGCCAGTCAAACGGGTTTTTCACGCAAAGCTCCAAATGCTCGGGCGCGAGTTCGTTTGAGATTTCGATTGCGGCGGAAAGCGAGTCCGCCACAATGATTTTGCCGTTGTTATCAATGGATGCACGCGCAATCTCGCGGCGCGGAAGGGATTCCAGCTGCCGCTCGATTTCCGCTTGCACGCGCTCTGCAAGGGTCATGGAATTGGTGACCAGCACCGCGCTTGCGAGTTTGTCGTGCTCTGCCTGAGAGAGCAGATCCGCCGCGACATGGGCGGGGGTTGCGCTCTCGTCCGCGACCACCAGAATCTCGCTCGGGCCTGCAATCATGTCGATGGACACCTGCCCGAAGACCTGCTTTTTCGCTTCCGCGACATAGGCATTTCCAGGGCCCACGATTTTGTCTGCCTTGGGGACGGTTTCGGTGCCAAAGGCGAGCGCGGCGATTGCCTGCGCACCGCCCACCTTGAAGATTTGATCCACACCTGCCACACGCGCCGCCGCGAGGATGACCGGGTTTACCTTACCGTCGGGATTTGGGGGTGTGACGATGACCACGTCGGGCACGCCCGCAAGCTTTGCGGGGATGGCGTCCATCAAGACGGTGGACGGATAGGTTGCGGTGCCGCCCGGGACATAGAGACCCGCGCGGTCGACCGGGATGATTTTCTGACCCATCAGAATGCCCGGCTCATCGTTTATGATGAAGCCTGAGCGGATTTGCTTTTCATGGAATTTGCGGATGTTTCTTGCCGCGCGCTCCAAAATCTCGAGAAAGCGCGGAGAGACCTGTGCGAGTGCTTCTTCGATTTCCGCCTCGCTGACTCGAAGGTCGGTGAGGTGTGCGCGGTCAAACTTCTCGCAGTAGGAAAAGAGCGCGGCATCTCCGTTTGCGCGGACGTTTGCGATGATTTCCGACACCACCGCCTCCACATTCACGGTGGGGGTGACGCGCGCGAAGATTTCGGAGTGCGGCACCTGGCTGTATGGTAAAATCCGAATCATTGTTTCTCCTCCGTTTGAACCGCGAGGCTTTCTGCGATGCGCTCGATGGGGGCTTGCTTGAATTTGAAGCCTGCCTTGTTGGCAATGAGTCGTGCGCTGATGGGGACAATGGTCTCAATCACCTCGAGGTTGTTTTCCTTGAGTGTGGTACCGGTTTCCACAATGTCGACAATCACGTCGGAAAGGCCCAAGATGGGCGCAATCTCAATCGAGCCGTTTAGGTGAATCATATCAATGTCACGGCCCTTTGACGCATAGTAATTCTTTGCGATGTTGGTAAATTTGGTGGCAACGCGCAGGGTTTTTTGCACATCGTCACGAAAGCCCTTCTGCGCCGCAACCGCCATACGGCATTTGCCGATGTCGAGGTCTAAAAGTTCATACACATCGGGGCGGTACTCGAGCAAGATATCCTTCCCCGCGACCCCGATATCCGCCGCGCCGCGTTCGACATAGATTGCGACGTCCGAGGGCTTGACCCAGAAATAGCGGACACCGACTTCTTCGTTTTCGAAGATGAGTTTGCGGTTCGTTTCTTTGATGGAAGGACACGGGAAGCCTGCTTTTTCAAACATGGCATAGACCTTCTCGCCGAGTCTTCCTTTCGGAAGCGCGACATTAAGCATGGTTTTCAATGATTTCGACTCCCCTCTCCTGCAGTTTCAGAAGTTGTTTATAACGAAGTTTTTCGGGTAAGTTTCGCTGGACGGTGACACTCATGCCGCTCGAGGTAAGAAGCTTGTGCGCATCCGCGAGGGCGGAAAGGTCTGCACTCTCGTCATAGAGGATAACCGCGTCCACGTCATATTCGCGCTCGTGCACCGAAAGCTGTTCGAGTAAATCCAGATACACCGCAAAGCCGATGGCACGGGATTTCCGTCCCATCTTGCCCATCAGGTTGTCATACTGACCGCCCGAGAGGACACCGGTTGCGATGCCGCTGATGAAGCCTTTGAAGACAAAGCCGTTGTAGTAATTCATATCACCGACCACCGAGAAGTCGATGCGGATGTTTCCCGCGACTCCGCTGTGTTCAAGCGCAGAGAGGACGGTTTCCAGCTGAGAGAGTGCGGCGCTTTGCGGCACGATTTCGTGCAGCACGGGGAGGACATCGCTCGGCGCACCGTAGGTTGCGACCAGACGGCGCAGACCGCTCCCGTCTACCCCCTCCTCCGCGCAGATGGCGGAGATGCTGTGCAGATTCTTCTCGCCGATACAGGTGAGCAGGCGCTTTCTCGCGTCTTCGGAGACACCGAGCGAGTCAAGAACCTCGGAGATGATGTCAAGGTTTGAAATATCAAGAACATAATCGGGAGAGATGACAGCCAAACTCTCGCACGCAAGCTTTAACACCTCAAAAATGCAATACGAATCCACCGCACCGATGCACTCGAGTCCCACCTGCATAATCTCCTTAAACGAACGGGTGCCGCGCGAGACACGGTAGACATTTTCGTTGTAATACACCTTCTGCACCGAGTCGGTCACGTCTTTGCTGTTTTTGATGATGGAAAGAGTGACGTCGGGCTTGAGTGCCATGAGTTTTCCGTCCGTGTCGGTAAACGTGATGATATGGTCCGACACCAGAAAATTCTTGTTTCGGACGTAGAGGTCATACTCCTCAAACTTACTCATTTTATATTGCGCAAAGCCGTAAGTACGGTAGAGCGCGCGAAGGGCGAAAATCGCCTTTTCGTCTTGTTTTAATACATCCATTCCCGATTTCCTCCAATCAAAAACAATGCTCCTTGCGAAGCAATTTCGCTGATTTTATCACAGACGTAATATTATATCACAGATTACGCGCTTTCACAACCGTTTTTCGCAGTTGCTTTATCACTTTACTATACTAACGT
This sequence comes from Eubacteriales bacterium, assembly GCA_045540975.1. Taxonomy (GTDB): domain Bacteria; phylum Bacillota; class Clostridia; order Oscillospirales; family JAAYXM01; genus SIG510. Next base: position 901 of record JAZQIE010000119.1, on the reverse strand, counting down.
AATGATGCGATAAAGTCAAGGGGTTTCCGAAAAAAAGACGGATTTTGGGCAAAAAAAGAGGCGAGTCGGTCTCCGAAACGGGAAACCGACTCGTGTGTTAAATTGTGAGATACTCCAAGCCGTAGACACAATGCTCGACCGTGCCGTTGGGATGGGTCGCGCGGTAAGACCGATGCAGATGGCCGTGGATGTGATGCCCCACCCCATGGGTGAGGAGGTAATACGTCACCCCGACAAGCCCTGCATGGGCGTGGTTGTACTGCTCTTTGAAAAACGCGGTGTCGTGGCTGAGGAGGACATCCGCACGAGGCATTGCGCTCGCAAGAAGCAGGCTTTCAAAGTGGGTGTACATGGGCCACGCGCCGCTTTTATACCGAAAACTCCCTTCAAGCCCCGCAAACCTCACGCCGCATTTTGACACGGTCTTGCCGTTTAGATTGGGGATGCCGAATTGGTCGAGCAGGTCGGGGCGGTCATGATTGCCGCGCAGCGCCAACACCTTATCCTTGGGGACAAGTTTCAAAATCCGCTCGAGTTCATACGGGCAAATATCCCCGAGAATCAGACACAAATCGTACTCCCCCACCCCCGCAAAAAACTCCTCGAATTTGTTTCCGAAGCCGAGGTCACCGTGGGTATCGGACACCGTGATGAGCCTCAGCCCAAGCGGTTTCGGGGTGACGGGGGATGCGGTTTTCAGCCAATGCGCGACGGATTCCTCATACGCCTTCGCCTCAAAGGGCGGAAGGGTGCGCGCCCGTGCCAAAACCCGCTCGACGGTATGTTTCCTGCGCCAAAGCATCTTACTTTTCTTTTCCGACGAGGATGAAGACCAAGGAGCTTACAAGCAGTGCAAACGGATAGAACAAAAACGGGATAATCTGGAATGCGCTGACCGCAG
>JAZQIE010000118.1:0-21021 GCA_045540975.1 Eubacteriales bacterium | reverse complement strand
CTCCTCCACACGGGTCAAATCGCAGCCGCCAAACTGCGGCGCATAATAGGTTGCATATCCCTCGGGAATCTGTCCCTCAAAGGTGGAGTAACTGTCCCCGAAAATCAGCGCATTTTTCATTGTTTTTCCTCCAAATTTGTGTAAATTTTATCCGAAATTTGCAAAATTTTTTCCAATTCTTCCGCGCTCACGGTGTGCAGCACCTCTTGTTTCGGAAGCCCCCACACGCGAAATACCCGCGGCCCGATCCACGCAAATGCATCTGTTTTTTGAAACACACCCGCAAGAATCGAGAGCGCCGCACGGGCAGGCTTCATGAAAATCACCTTCATCGGGTGCTTGATGATGGCGAAGATGAGCTTCGGGTAGTGCGCGGTGATGTTGGTAAAGGTAATCCCGGGATGCACCACCGACACCGAGTGTCCCGCCGCCGCAAGCCCCCACATCGCGCCCATGAGATACCGCTTCGCGTTTCCGTAAGCACGGCTTGCCGCACTCCGCGTGCGGAAATCAATATCGGCTTCGTCAATCTTCGAGTAGGTATGCGCCACACTCCCCACCGCCACGGTATGCTTCGGGCGCAGTTTCCGAATCATATAATACGGGGAGACGAAATTGATTTGGAAGACGTTATCGTATCCGCTTTTGCAAATCTTTCTCGGGATGCTGTATGCCCCTGCATTGTGGATGAAAACATCTACTTCAAGTGCCATGAGGGTTTCGGTTGCCGTCCGCACCGATTCCATATCGGAAAGGTCGACCGTGATGCATAAGACCGACACCCCCATCGCTTCGAGTTTTTCTTTGTGCGCCGCTGATTTTTCCGCGTTGCGGTCAAGCAAGATGAGGGTTGCGCCAAGGTCTGCAAGATAACGGCACAAGTGATTTCCGAGACCACCGGTCGAGCCCGTGATTGCAACGGTTTTCCCGCGCAGGGATGTGCAGTTTTTCAAAATCCATGCCGATGCGGTCATTTCACTCACCTCACCACGGTATTGTATCACACTTTTTTCCATAAGAAAAGACCGTTTGGGAAATCCCAAACGGTCTTTGACGTTTGATTTAGAATACGCCTTCTGCGAGCATTGCTTCCGCAACCTTCTTAAAGCCTGCGATGTTTGCACCTGCAATCAGGTCATAACCCAAGCCGACTTCTTCCGCAGCCTTTGCGGATGCGTCGTGGATGTTCTTCATGATCAGGTGGAGCTTTGCATCGACTTCTTCCGGCTCCCAGTTGTAACGCATGGAGTTCTGAGCCATTTCAAGTGCACTGGTAGCAACACCGCCTGCGTTGACCGCCTTGGACGGAGCAACCAGCTTGATGTTCTTCTTGAGATAGTCAACAGCTTCGTTGGTGGTCGGCATATTTGCGACTTCGATGTAGTACTGAACGCCGTTTGCAACAATCTGCTCTGCTTCCTTCATGCCGATTTCGTTCTGGTATGCACACGGCATGCAGATGTCGACCTTCTCGCCCCAAACCTTTGCGCCTGGAACGAACTTGCAGCCGAACTTGTCAGCGTAATCCTGCGCACGGTCACGACCGGAAGCGCGCATCTCGAGGAGGAAGTTGATCTTCTCTTCGGTGACAATGCCGTCCGGATCGTAGCAGTAGCCGTCCGGACCGGAGATGGTGACGACCTTACCGCCGAGCTGAGCGATTTTTTCGCAAACGCCCCATGCAACGTTACCGAAGCCGGAGACCGCAACGGTCTTGCCTTCCACGGTTTCGCCGTAGTGCTTGAGGACTTCTTCCAGATAGTAGACAGCGCCGTAACCGGTTGCTTCCGGACGGAAGTAGGAGCCGCCGTAGGACAGGCCCTTACCGGTGATGACACCGTTCTGCCAGGTTGCTTTGATTCTCTTATACTGACCGTAGAGGTAACCGACTTCACGAGCACCGACACCGATGTCACCTGCCGGAACGTCAACGTCCGGACCGATGTGACGGTACAGTTCGGTCATGAATGCCTGGCAGAAGCGCATGATTTCGTTGTCGCTCTTGCCGCGCGGGTCAAAGTCGGAGCCGCCCTTACCGCCGCCGATGGGCAGACCGGTCAGGCTGTTCTTGAAGGTCTGCTCGAAAGCAAGGAACTTCATGGTATCCAAGGTAACCGACGGATGGAAGCGGAGACCACCCTTGTACGGGCCGATTGCACCGTTGAACTGGACGCGGTAACCGCGGTTGGTGTGGAAGTTTCCCTCGTCATCCTGCCAGGTAACGCGGAAGGAAATCTGGCGATCCGGCTCACAAAGTCTCTCAAGGAGACCTGCCTTTTCATACTCGGGATGCTGCGCAACGATGGGCTCGATGCTTGCAAATACTTCTTCAACGGTTTGGATGAAGAGATCCTCGCCTTTGTTGCGAGCTTTTACTTCATCAAGAACTCTTTGCATATAAGGTGTCATTTCAGTTACCTCCAATGTGTGATGTAATTAGTTCAGTTGCTGATTTAATTATAACACGAATAAAAATAAAGTCAAACAAAAAGGAAAACTTTGTAGAAAAAGCGTACTTCTGACGAATATCGAAGAAAACGCTAAGGTTTTTCGTGCAGGTAAGTGTATGCACGTCCGTTTTCAAACAGAACTTATTCCACTTCCAAATCCACAAAGGTGAACTTCATGCAATCCACAAGTCCGCGGTCGGTAAGCCGCAGCTCGGGCAGGCAGGCAAGCGGAATGAGTGCCATGGTCATGAACGGGGAGACGATGTCGCACCCGATTTCCTTCCAAGCCGCATCCAAATTTGCTACCTTTGCGCTCATTTCCTCCGCACTCTTCGGATTCATGAGACCCGCAAGCGGAAGCTCGACCAAGCCCAGCACCTTGCCGTCTTTGACCGCACACATACCGCCGCCGCATTCGATGAGGGTATTTGCGGCAAGCGCCATATCCGCATCGTTGGTGCCGACAACCAGCAGGTTGTGTGCATCATGCGCGACCGTGGATGCCATCGCACCACATTTGATGCCAAAGCCCTTGGTAAAGCCTACTCCGTGCTTTCCTGTCTTTTTATGACGTTCAAACACAAAGGTCTTCAATACATCCTGCTCGGTATCCGAGTTGATGCAGCCATCCTCCACCTTGAGGGTGACATGGCGTTCATAGTCGCCCACGCGCGCGGGAATGATTTCGATTGCACGGACGGTAACGTTGTCTTTCTTCTCGGTGGTCACACGGAAGGTATCCGCGGTGACGGTCTCACCCACCTGCATGGTGTCAAGCGCAAACTTCGGGTACTCACCCACACCGATTTCCACCGTCATGCCGCCGTTTTCCGCAACCAAATCGCCGTCAATCCAAACCTTCTTGACACGGAGATCTTCCAGATTGTCAAGCAGCACCATATCCGCGCATTTGCCCGGAGCAATCGAGCCGAATTCGTGGTCCATATGGAAGCACTGCGCACAGTTGATGGTGACCATCTGGATTGCGGTGATCGGGTCAATGCCCTCCGCAACCGCACGGCGCACAATGTGGTCAAGATGCCCGTCCTCGAGTAAGGTGTGCGGATGTGCATCGTCGGAGACCAATACCGCAAAGCGAGAGTCTACGGTATGCTCGGTGATTGCACGGGACACTTCATGTAAATCATGCCATGCCGAGCCTTCGCGCATCATGGCATACATTCCGAGGCGCATTTTTGCAAGCGCATCCTCGGCTCTTGTGGATTCGTGGCAGCAGCGCGCACCCGATGCGATATATGCGGAAAGACCTGCGCCGGTATCGGGAATCGAATAGTGACCGGTCACGATTTTGTCCGCCTTTAAGGTTTCGCCTGTGATGGCATGGGTTTCCGGATTTGCCATATGGATACCCGGGAAATTCATCATTTCACCGAGACCGACAACATGCTCACCCAACATCTGAGCGCGGATGTCATCGCTTGTCACGGTTGCGCCGTTGTCCTCAAAGCCGGGGACCGCGGGCACGCAAGACGGTACGGTGAGCATTGCCTTGAGCGGAGTTTCCGCCGCATCCTTCACCATGATTTCAACACCGTCAAGACCCAGTACATTGCAAATTTCATGCGGGTCGTAATAAATGCCGGTTGTACCGTGCGGAATGACCGCACGCGCATATTCACGCGCACTCAGCATAGAGGATTCGATATGGATATGTCCGTCTAAGAATCCGGGCGCGAGGTACATACCCTCCGCGTCGATAACGCGGGTATCTTCCCCGATGCAGGCGGAGGCATCCCCCACCAGCGCGATTCTGCCCGAGTGGATTGCGACATCCACACCCTCCATAATCTCGCGTGTGCAAACATTCACCAATTTTGCGTTTCGAATGACACACTCCGCAGAGAGAGTTCCAAGTGCTACCTGCACCAGTTCTTTGGAGCATTCCCAAAGCGGAGTTTTACAGAATTTGTTGTACATTTCTAAAACACCTCCCATTGATTTCATTATACACCATATTCTTGAAATTGCAAAGGAAAAAGCGAGCTGCATAAGTAAAAGCCTCACCCTGCCGTACGGCAAGGTGAGGCTTTCATTCTATAATGCCAAGATGTATGGAATTCCGTTGTTCCGCGCGTAAACCTCCGCAGCACTGCCCTCTTTCACATGGAGGGTGATTTGCTTGCAGCCGAAAAATGCGTTTTCCCCGATTTCGGTCACACCTTCCGGGATGAGCACTTCGGTGAGTTTGTCGCAAAAGGAAAAGGCTTCCGCGCCGATTTTGGTTACGTTGGGCGGGAGTTCCAGACTCCCCTCCAAGCCGCAGCCCGCAAATGCTTTATCGGCAATTTCGGTGATTTTCTTCGGAAGAGTTACCGTGGTGAGACTCTCGCAGCAGGCGAATGCGCCTTCTCCGATGCGGCTCAAATGCGCGGGCAGGAATGCTTCGCACAAATTCACACACAGAAAGAAGGCATACGCGCCAATCGACCGAAGTTGCTCCGAGAAAACAACGGTTTCCAGATTCTCACACTCACAAAACGCATCCCGACCGATGACCGTGACGTCGTCGCCGATTCGAACCGCAAGCAATCGATCGTTCTCCCGAAACGCTTCCTTCTCAATCGTCATCACCCCGCGCGGAATGATGACTTCCGCATCGGTTCCGTAGTATTTTTGCAAAACACTTGCCCGAATTTGAAAACTCATGCTTCTTCCTCCTTTTAGAACGAAATATCGGCACACATGGTGCCGATACCTGTTATTTCTTCTCGATTTTGTAGCCCAATGCAAGCATCAGCTTCAAGGTCTCACTCGCGGTGGCGCGGTCGTATTCCTTCTCGGATTCGGGAAGCGATGCGTACGGCACTAAGCACGGTGTGGTCTTGTTCGCATCGTCTCGGGTTTCACCGTAGGTCCAACCCTCTTTCATGCGTCCCAACGCCCATGTCTCGTGGACGTTTTCCGCAATTTGCTCCATCAGGTCGCTCAACTCCGCAGGGAGTGTCACCCCGCTTGTGTCAATCGGCTTCGGCTGATACATCCTATTCCTCCTTCGACGTTTGATTACGATGCGCACCACAGGGTTTTCATTTTTGCGGCGAATTCCGCATCGCTCAATTCGTGTGCATTTTCAATCAAGTGAATGCCCATTTCGTCGGCACGCTTGCGGAAGTAGTCCGCCGCATCGCCCAGCATCTCAAGAGAGGAAACAACCAGGACTTTTTGGGCGTATTTTCCGCCAAACCGTTCCGCTACGGTCGCCAGTTTATACAGTTCATTCGAGTTCACGAATCCGTTTTTGCAGGACACAAACACAGGAATGACGCCGTGCATCAGGAAAACGTCGATTTCGTTCACGACATCGCAAATCCCCGCTTCGTCCTCGTGCAATTTTCCTGTCCAATCAATCAGGACACCGTTGCGCACATCGTTATAAATCGGGGTTCCTTCCTTATCTGTCACGTCCATCGCGGTCGCATAGACCTTCATTTCCAGCGCCTGCCCCGCTTTGGTCAGGCAGCGTTTCACCTGCTTGTTTTTGTAGGAAATCGCGACCAGACCGTCACCGTCTTCAAAGTGTGTGAGCAGTCCGCGCTTTAAGAGTGCATTGACAATACTGCGGTTTTTTCCGTACCACAAGTGATTCTTTTCGAGGTGCTGCTCAAGGTCTTCGCGCGAGAGGATGGTAATCAGTCCGTCCTCACTCACGGTCCCAAGACCGTTGACCGCTTCAAATGCGGCGATTTGCACGTTCCACATCGAGGCATACTCGCTGCAAACCTCCCAAATTGCATCAATATCCGCACGGAATTCCGGTGTCAAATCCCAGTTGTAGGTCTTTTCCTCGCCAACCTCGCCGTAGACAATCTCACCGCCGTAGATTCGAATGTTCTCCTCCACCGTCAAAGACGGTGCATCGCGGTATATCGTTTTGCCGTCTTTGTCGCAGTCATAAATCATGTTGTTTCTCAGGTTGAATTTGTGGATTTGCAAATTTCGCTCGGGATTCTTTTCAAACACAATCCCGAGCGCGAGAAGGTACATCTCATCTCCGCCCGTAATGTCAAACACACAGTCATCATAAGTATCCACAATGTCCTGCAAAAAATCCACCACATCGCAAAGTTTGCTTCTGGTAACCGTCCGACAAAGAAATTCTATGCTTTCTCCACGGGCTTCAAACATCTTTTTGTAGCGTCCAATGTGCTCACCTATGATTTTGGAATTGTCCCCAACATAGATGACCCGATTCGGCGCATATGTCAAACACGCGCAAACATTCTCCGCCGCCACCGGATCAAAAAACTCCACATATGTCATAATAAACCCTCGTTTTGTACCGTCTGATGTTTTTTCTTTATTATATCATATTTGCCCCATATTCCGCAATCCGTTCTTTTACGGATCAAAGGTGTTCCGCTTTCATCCGCGGGGCAAACTGCTCAGAACATAAGAAAAAGCCTTGGTATTACTGAAATACCAAGGCTTTTCTTTTGGTTGCGGAGGCAGGATTTGCTTTTATCACGCGGAATTCTCCTGTTGCGGTACCCGAAAAAATCTTCGTTTCACTCGATTTTTCGACCCCTGCCACTCCTTTTGCCTCGCTGTATCTCGCACCGCGACCGCTCGGCAACGTCCCCACGGCGGTTGAAACAGTCCACCGGACTGTTTCCAAGAGCCGCCTTTCAAATCCACCTATCCCAATGCACAAAAAAACAGACAGTCAAACGACTGTCTGTTTTTTGTGGCTCGTAGCACCGAAAAAGATATCGGCGTTTTTGACGCTTAGATTATAACTTTTTTCTGCAACCGTCGATCTGGATATTTTGACCCGAAATATAACTTGCTTCGTCGCTTGCCAAAAACAGGATCAGATTTGCGTTTTCACGGTCAGTGCCGGTACGTCCCATAAAACTCAATTCGGACGGCTTAAAAAAGTCTATATCCTCGTTTTGAGAAGGACTAACACTGCCGGGAGAAACACAGTTGACCAGTACGCCCTTCTCGGACACCTCTTTAGCCAAGGCTTTGGTCATCGCAATCACTGCACCCTTTGTTGCGGAATAATGTGACATTTCTGCATTTCCGTAGACTCCTGCGACGGATGCCACGTTAACGATCCTTCCATATCCGTTTTGAAGCATTCCGTTAAGTACCGCCTTCGTGCAATAGAAAACGCCCATTACATTTACATCGAAATATCGTTTCCACAAATCGGAAGATGCTTCCACTAGCTTAGCTATATCCCGCCATAGTGCAGCATTGTTCACAAGGATGTCGATTTTTCCAAAGTATTCCATCACGCCTGCAACTACTTCGTTGACCCGTTCTTCATTACTGACATCACATTCATAGGTCAAGCACCTGCCTCCGAATTTTTTTATTTCTTCACCGACATCTAAAAGCTGTTCTATATTCACATCCAGCAACACCAAATCTGCCCCTTGTTCTGCAAGGCAAAGAGCCACGGCTCTTCCGATTCCAACAGAAGCACCTGTTATCATTGCAACTTTTCCCTGAAATTTCATTCGATCACTCCTTTTTTCTTAAGAATAGCATTCAATAGCTTACAATTCAATACCTATAACAGTATATAATTTAGCATTTCCGAAACACAATCATTAAAAAAGCTGAAATTTTTGCAATTTTATTGATTATTATGAAATCATTTGCTAAAATATAACGGGTGTTAAAAATGAATATTATCATAATCAAACAGTTTGGAAATATTTCCTATGTGAAAGATAAAAAAGGGCGCATCCTGACCTTTCAGTCACGCTATGCAAGTTGCTTTATCATAACTCTGAAAGGGCGACTAAAATTTACCTTCGATGATAAAACCGTCATTACGGATCGCAACCAAGGCGTTTTCATTCCGGAGGGAACTGCTTACACAAACGAATGTCTTGAAAGTGCTGAGAGCATCTCCATCAATTTCAATATTTCCAACCCTGCGACATTGCCCTGTGCCCTCAATGGCATTAACGAAAAATTGGCGATGAGCTTTTATCAGGAGATTACTCAAAAAGCCTATGAAAAATCGGAAAGCGCACAATACTATTTGTTATCCCGGCTTTACCAGCTTGCTTTTTTGCTTTTTCAAACCGAAACACCAAAGAGTGAAAAAGAACGCCTTGGTGAAAAAGCCTTATCCTATATGCAAAGCGAATGCGGAAGGGTAGATCTGCAAATCAATGAGGTAGCTGCCTTTTGCAATATAAGTGCGGTTTATCTTCGGAAAATAGCAAAAGAGGTTTATCATAAAACACCGTTTCATCTTCTGACCGACTTGCGTATGAAAAAGGCGAGTGAAATGCTTTTGGAAAAGAGACCGATCAAAGAAATTGCATCGTCGGTAGGGTATTCTGATATTTATCAATTCAGTCGTGCTTATAAACGGTATTTTGGGTATCCGCCCTCAACTATTGATAAAAAGGAGGCTGCGCATAAAATGTAGTGCAACCTCCCACGCCATAAACATTTAACAATTAGAAAAACGAAAAAAGGGCATAACAAAACCCCGAAACCGCTGTGGTTTCGGGGTTCTCCGAACCGATATCTTTTTCGGTTCGCATTGTTGGTTGCGGAGGCAGGATATATAGATTCTATTTACTTTTCCAATCCCGCAACTGTGTCCCCGTCGCCGTCGCATAGACATTGTGCGTCGGTCGTATGCTTCCTCCTACAATGTCTTGCTTTGGGCGACACCGCTTGAAAAAACGATTCTCAATCGTTTTTTCTGCACTAACCCAACGAGCTACGCTCGTCAGGCTTAGAATCCGAAGAAAGTGGGTGCAACCCACTTTCATAACCAAAAGAAAAGACACCCTCTTGGGTGTCTTTTCTTTTGGTTGCGGAGGCAGGATTTGAACCTACGACCTTCGGGTTATGAGCCCGACGAGCTACCGGACTGCTCCACTCCGCGATATGAAGTTGGTGCCGCTGACCGGACTTGAACCGGTACGATATTGCTATCGACGGATTTTAAGTCCGTTGCGTCTGCCGATTCCGCCACAGCGGCATACAGAGCCTTCCCTTTCGGGAACATCTATTAGGATACCATAAATTTCCGACTCTGTCAATTCTTTTTTTCGAGTTTCGCTTGACACTTTGCGACAAACTTCTCCGCGCCCACGATAAAGCGCTCGTGCATTCCCTCTCCGATGAGACCGCACTCGTCATATGCCGCGACCTTGAAGACCAGACGGCGGCCGTCTACCTCGACAAGCTCGGATTCTGCCCATGCATCCATACCGAGCGGAGTTGCCGCGAGATGCGAGATTTCGAGTTTGGTGCCGACGGTGACGTTGCCCTCGCCCACACATTCGGAGACGCTCTTTTGCGCCGCGGATTCCATAAGCGCGACCATGTACGGGGTGGAGAACACATCAATCATGCCGCTTCCGATACTTGACGCGAGCATTTCAGCCGCGACCGTTACTTTGACGTTACCTTTGATTCCGACTTTGAGTTCCATTGCTATCACCGTTTCCTCTAAGATGAAATCAGTATATCACAGTTTCCCCCAAATTTCAATCACCGTTTCTCATGCGGACGGAAAATGAGCGCAACGACAAATCCGCACAAGACCGACGCGGCAATGCCCACACTTGCCGCCGCAAGTCCGCCGCCCAGCACCCCGATGATTCCTTGCTCCTCCACCGCCGCGACCACGCCCTGCGCGAGCAGATGCCCAAAGCCCACAAGCGGCACGGTTGCACCCGCACCCGCAAATTCCACCAGTTTTCCGTACCACCCAAACGCAGACAAAACCACACCCAGCACCACATATCCGGTTAAGATACGTGCAGGGGTCCAATTTGTTCGGTCGATGAGCACCTGCCCCACCGCACAAAACAGTCCTCCGACCACGAATGCCTTTACAAACTCCATCAAACCCCTCCGATTCTCACCGCATGACAAATACACGGGATACTTTCCCCTTGCTGAGAAGACAGCGGCGAGAGGAGTGCTCCTGTCCCCGCAAACAACACCCGACGGTACCGACCCTTGCGGATTTCGTTTAACAGATGCCCTGAAAACACCGCCGCCGAGCAGCCTGCACCCGAGCCGCCCGCATTGACGCCTTGCGTTTCGTCAAACATCAAAACCCCGCAATCCGCATGCCGTGACTCCACCCGACATCCGCACTCGGCGAGGAACAAATCGCAAAACAAGTCACTCCCGACCTTTCCCAAGTCCCCGGTCACAATGAGGTCGTAATCCTCGGGCGCGGTTGCGGTGTCGTCAAACACCTGCCGCACGGTTTCAAAAGCCGCAGGCGCCATTGCCGCGCCCATGTTATTCACATCCGAGATTCCCGCATCCACAATCTTGCCAATCGCCACCGCATCGATCCGCGGCGCGGTCTCGTCTTGCCCCACAATCACACAGCCTGCCCCCGTCACCGTCCATTGCGCGGTTGGGGTACGCTGACCGCCGTACTCCATGGGATAGCGATACTGCCGCTCGGCTGAGCAAAAATGTGAGGAGGCACAGGCGGCGGTATGGCGCGCGTAGCCCGCATTCACAAAAAGTGCGGAGAGCGCGAGTCCCTCCGCGAAGGTGGAGCAAGCGCCGTAAAGCCCCACATACGCGGTCTCGCTCGTGCGGTGGGCAAACGAGGAGGCAACACATTGATTGAGCAAATCTCCCGAGAAAATCACGTCCAAATCACACACGGAGAGTCCCGCCTTATCGAGTGCAAACCGCACCGCCTCGTTTTGGAGCTCGGTTTCCGCCTTTTCCCAGCTCTTTTGTCCGAATCGCCCATCCTGTAATGTATAGTCAAAACTGTCCCCAATGGGTCCTGCGCCCTCTTTCTTCCCTGCGACCGCACCGCCTGAGAGAAGCGCGGGACGTGACGGCAGCAATACCGTACCCTTTTCACATCGCATACTGTCCCTCCGTTTCTTTGGTTAGGATTTCCCGTTTCAACTTGACATATGCGTTTTTTTCGCGTATACTGAACACAGAGATTGAGAGATGCAAAAGCCACAGGATTCCTATGGTCTTTTGCATTTTTGTTTTTTCGGGAGGAGTTTCTATGCGTGACACATTTGAACGCGCACCCATCATTGCGGCGGTACACGAAAACGGATGGCAGGCGGCATTGAAAAGCGAGGCAGAGGTGCTGTTTCTGCTCAAGTCCAACATTCTGACCTTGTCCGCGCAAATTGCACAGGCGCACACGCGGGGCAAACGCGTTTTTGTCCACATTGATTTGGCGGACGGAATCGGGAAAGACGAAGCAGGGGTAAAATTTCTCGCTTCCTGCGGTGCGGACGGCATTATCTCCACCCGCGGCGGTCTCATACGCGCCGCAAACGGGCTGGGACTTTGCACGGTGCAGCGTTTTTTTGTGATGGATTCCCAAGGGGTGCTGAACAGTCTGCACGTGCTGGAATCCTCGAAACCCGATTTTATTGAAATTCTGCCCGGTGTGGTGGACAAAGTGACCCGCCGCTTTGCGGAGCGAGGCTTTCCCACCATTGCAGGCGGACTGATCGAGAGCAAGGCTGAGGTCACCGCGGCGCTCTCAAGCGGCGCAATCGCGGTATCTACCGGATGCGAGGCGCTTTGGAATTTGGCATAATAACCGCAAGAGAGGAAGAGAAGCGGAAGGAGACGGAAAAGGTCCGTCTTCTTCCGCTTTGTTTTTTGGAGGGATTTTTTTGAAGTATCAATTCGCAGTTATCGGCGCGGGTGTCATTGGCGGCATGGTTGCGCGCGAGCTTTCCAAGTACACCGACTCGGTGTGCTTGCTTGAAAAGGAAAACGATGTTGCAATGGGCGCGTCCAAAGCAAACTCGGGTATCATCCACGGCGGCTTTGACCCGGAGCCGAACACCTTAAAGGCGCGGCTCAATTCCATCGGAGCGGAAAAACTCTTTTCCGCCGCACGGGAGCTTCATGTTCCGCACCGCAGAAACGGCTCGCTGGTTTGCGCGTTTTCGGATGCGGAGGCAGAGGTATTGGAGCGGCTTTTGGAGCGTGGAGCGCAAAACCGCATCCCCGACCTGCAACTGATAGACGGAGACCGCGCACGCGCGCTTGAGCCCGAACTCTCACCCGATGTAGTGAAGGCGCTTTACGCTCCGAATGCGGGGATTATCTGTCCGTACGAACTCACCCTTGCCGCGGTGGGAAACGCAATGGACAACGGTGTCACGCTGTATCGGAATTTCGAGGTTTCTTCTGTCTCCGAGGGGTTTGTTATCACCTCAAATGCGGGTGAAACGGTGGAGGCGGAATATCTCATCAACTGTGCGGGACCGGGTGCTGCCCGTATCGCGGCACTCGCAGGCGATCCCACGGTCTCGGTCACCGCGGTCGCAGGAGAATACCTCTTGCTTGACAAAGCGGAGGGCATACGCGTGTCGCACACAATCTTCCAAGTCCCGACCGCCGCAGGAAAGGGGGTTCTCGTCACCCCGACCGTGGACGGAAATCTCCTGCTCGGCCCGACGGCAGATGCGCGGGATGGCACACTGACCACCGCAGACGGCATCGCAGCCGTGCGGACCCTTGCGCAGAAAAGTATTCCGAACGTGGATTTTGCGCAAACCATCACCTCGTTTTGCGGTGTCCGCGCCAAAGGCAGCGGGGACTTTCACATTTCCGCATCCCACATTCCGCACCTCTACCACGCGGCGGCAATTGACTCCCCGGGTCTCACCTGCTGTGTTGCGATTGCGGAGGAGGTGGTCTCACTGATTCAGCAAGACGTTTCTCTCACCCTTCGCCCCGATTGGAACGGCAGCAGACCCGACCCCCACGCCTTCCGTCATATGAATCCTGCGGAAAAGTCCGATTTTATCAAGGCACATCCCGAATACGGGCGGATTGTCTGCCGTTGCGAAGGGGTCAGCGAGGGCGAACTTCGGCTTGCCTGCCGCCAAAACCCCAAGGCATATGACGTCGACGCGGTCAAGCGCCGCACCCGTGCGGGGATGGGGCGGTGTCAGGGCGGATTCTGTCTGCCCTCTGTCCTTACAATTCTGGCGGAGGAGCATGGCATCTCCCCCGACCGTGTGACCAAGCACGGAGGCGACTCCACTCTTGTTTGGGAAAGGAAGCACAGCAATGAAACACTATGATACCATCATCATCGGCGGCGGACCTGCGGGGATGGCGGCGGCGATTGCCGCGTATGACGCGGGTGTGCAAAGCATCCTCGTCATCGACCGCGAGGAGACGCTCGGCGGGATTTTGAAGCAATGCATTCATTTGGGGTTTGGGCTGCATCGCTTTGGTCGGGAACTCACAGGCCCCGAGTATGCCGAGCTTTATGCAGAACAAGTGGCAAAGCGAAATATTGCGGTGCTTTGCCGCGCCACGGTCACCGCGGTAACAAAGGACAAAACCGTGACCGTCCAAAGCGAGCGCGGGATGGAAGTTTTTTCCGCAACCGCGCTCATCTTTGCCATGGGCTGCAGAGAGCGACCGCGCGGCGCACTCCCGATTTTCGGGACCCGTCCCGCAGGAATTTACACCGCGGGATGCGCGCAAAAACTTATCAACCGTATGGGACTCCTCCCGGGGAAACGCGCGGTGATTTTGGGTTCGGGGGATATCGGGCTGATTATGGCGCGCCGCATGACACTTGAAGGCGCGAAGGTGGAGGCGGTGTGCGAGATTCAGCCGCAAGCGAGCGGGCTGATGCGGAATGTGGTACAATGCCTGCACGATTTTGACATTCCCCTCTATCTCTCCACCACCGTGACCGAAATCCACGGACGCGACCGCGTGTGCGGAGTGACGGTAACAGACAAAGACGGGAATCCGCGCTATCTCCCGTGCGATACCCTGCTTCTTTCAGTCGGACTTATCCCCGAGCGTGATTTACTCACCGCATCGGGGATTGCCGAGGGGGACGGAATCTTCCTTTGCGGAAATGTCAAGCGGGTCTACGGCTTGGTGGACGATGTTTCCAAAGACTCCGAGGCGGTCGGAATCTCCGCCGCAAAGTATGTAAAAGGGGTGACGGCATGAATCTGACCTGCATTATTTGTCCAAAGGGGTGCGCCCTCACCTACGAAAACGGGCTTGTTTCGGGAAACGCCTGCAAGCGCGGTGCGGAGTATGCCGTGCGCGAGGCAACCGCGCCCATGCGCGACATCACCACAACCCTTCCGGTTTCCAACCGCCGCACGCCCGTGAGTGTCAAAACCTCCGCCCCCATCCCGAAAGAGGCGGTACTCTCCGCAATGGAGGAGATTCGCACCTATTCCGTAACCACACCCATCCGCCGCGGCGATGTCCTCATTCGGAACATTTGCGGTGTGGATTTGATTGCGACCGCGACCGTGCTTTGACATTTCGGGTGTAAGATGGTATCATGAGTTCGGAGGGATTTTTATGAAACTTGTCACTACCACCAGCGTTTTTCCGCCCGGCACGGATTGGAAAAGCGCGGTTTTACGGCTGAAAAACGCGGGGTTTACCACCCTTGATTTTGCATTTGATTATTGCGACCGACCCGAAGACCCCCTGATGGGTCCCGATTATGCCGCATGGGCAAAGGAGCTTTGGGAATATGCGGACTCGCTCGGTGTGGAATTCACCCATTCCCATGCCCCGTTTGATGCGGATGCGCGCGGCGAGATTGTGGAGCACACCTTACACGCGGCGCAGATTTTGGGCGCAAAGTACTTGGTTGTCCATCCGCTTTGGAAGAAAGCCGAGGATGTATCCTTTGAGGGCGAGGAGTTTTTGGCGGTCAATACCGAGGCGTATCTCCCGCTCGTCGACCTTGCTGCAGAGTACGGCATCACAATCCTCACCGAAAACCTGCTTTGGGGCGCATCCATTCTGCCGCAAGCGATTTCGGATTTGGTTGGGCGTGTCAACCGCCCGAATTTCGGCTGGTGCTATGACTCGGGGCACGCACATTGCTTCGGGGTCTCGCCCGAAGCCCTCGTCGGTCTCATCCCGCCTCTCTCCCTGCATTTGCAGGATAACCACGGCATCCCCATGGGGGATGAGCATCTCATCCCGGGTGACGGCACGATTGATTGGGCGTTGCTCCTGAATACCCTGGTCAAAATCGGGTACACGGGTGAGTTTGTCTTGGAAGCACACCGTCAGTCCTGCACCGCGCCCGACGAAGAACGGGACGGAATTTTAAAAGAATTATATTCCCGCGCAGAAAAATTGCGAAGCCGCATCATTTGATGCGGCTTCTTTTCTATTTGGATGTTAAAAGCAAGACCGAATTGCGCTTTAAGGTGATACACGTTTCAAACGGGATTTCGGTGCAGGTGTTTTCCTCGTCAAGTAATTGCACGGTATACTCGCCTGAAAAATCAAACTCGATTTCCTTCTCTCCCGCGGTGTCGTCATTGGTGTAGTAGCACACCATCACCGCGCGGTCTTTCTCTCCTTTTGCGGCGACCGCATAGACGGTTTCATCATCACTTACACATTTCGCCTCCTCGCCCAAGCGGTAGAGGGTGTTGAACATCCGAAACGGGTAGTACCCCTTAAACGGACGGAAAGTATATTGGTCAAACAATCCGTTAAATGCGCTGGGTCTTGCATCGTAATACATCAGCATATCCAAGGTGGAGTGCTGACTTTCAAGCATACACGCCGCGGTGAATGCCGCGCCCTTCATGGAGATGATGGTCTCGATGCTCTTTACAAATTCGGTGTCCCAGTTGCTCACATAGTTCCACTCATTGCAGTTGGTTTCGGCATTCTCATAGCCGTTTTCCAAAAGAAGCTGTTTGATGTGATTCTGCCGTGCAATGAGTTCTTTCGGCTCAACACAGTAAATATGCCAGGAGAAGAAGTCGATGGGGACATCTCTGCGGCGCATTTCTTCAATGAAGTCCTTTGCCCAATCCTCGCGCCAAGCCAGTGCCGGACCTCCGATTTTGAGGTGCGGGAAGCAGGCTTTGAGGTGTTTTGCGGCGATTTCGTACAAATCATAAAACTGCGCCTTGGTGCCGCCCCAGGTACGCTTATTCGGGCAGTCATCCTCGTCAAGGTCGGGCTCGTTCCAGATTTCCCAATACTCGATGTCCCAACGATATCCGTCCGCCCAGCCCTCGGTGTAGTGGCGGATGATATGCTCGCAAATCTCCGCCCATTTTTTGAAATCGGGCGGGGGCAGGGTGCCATACTTCTTCACCCAATGCTCAATCTTATTCCCCAAGCGGTAGAACACCTTGGTCCCTGCCTCTTGGATGACCTTGCAGTATTCATCGGTCAGAACAAAATCATACGATTTCGGGTCATTCACATCCGCATTCGGATTTTTGAAAATCGCCCGGATATCCACGGTATGTTCCCCGCCGTAAGAAGCGCAAAATGCCGCATCATGGTTTCTCGCATAGGGAATTCCCGCTGCGGCATATGCCGCGAAGTTCCCACGGCTTTGGTCCGCACGCGCCTTGATTGGGCCGTTGTTCACCGCGTGCATGGGTTTTATCTTCCCCACCGTGTTTTTGAAATCCACCGTAATCTTACTCATACTTTTTTCTCCTTTATCAGGTTGTATCTCACATAAAAAATCGCAAGCAAGGTCACCGCAACCGCAACCCACGCTGTCACCTGCTGGGCATAGACCGAAATCCCCAAGAGGCGGTTTCCGTTTTGCTGGATATACGCCACAAGCGGACTCATGCAAAGGGTTGCAAGGAAGCCAAACACACCCGACCCCGCCTGACACACCGCCAGAGAGTCTGCGCGCATGGTATACGGGACATAGTCAAACACCAGATTGATGAGCGCGCTGTTGATTCCGCCCATCGCAATCCCATGGCATAAACTGTAAAGCAAAAACAGGACACGTCCGTTTTGCGGCGTGGTAAACCCCATAATCATGCTTGCCGCCGCGAAAAAGCAGAAGCATTTTTCCACCATCTCGGCAAAAGACCTGCGGTCCGCATACCGACCCCAAGCGCGCGAGACCAAAACGCGCGAAATACTTCCGCCGATTGTGACCGCAGAGACGTATTTGAGGCTAAATCCCAACTCCCCGATTTGGTACGTGCCGTAAAACGGAGCAGAGACCGAGAATGCAATGTGATACAGCACAAACACCACCGAGATTTTGCGGAGTGCCTTGTTGCCAAGCACATCCGCAACGCTCTCGCGCAGCGACCTTCTCTCGGCGCACTCCCCTTCGGGCTCAACCGTGAAGAGCATACTGAGTGTGTGCAGCACCATGATAACAAAAATCACCGCCGCCGAGAGGGCCAACGCGATTTTGATTTCGCCGCGCGCGGAAAACCAATCGCAAAGCGCCCCCATTCCGAAGGAAAATGCCATTCCCGCAATGAGGGACACAATTTCCTTATTTGCGGTAAATACACCGCGCGCACGGTCCTCCACCAACGACATCAGCCAGTTGATTTTTTTCGGATGCGCGAAGTTATACACCAAATACGCGAGAAACACCACCGCGACAAAAAGCGCGATTTTGAGTGTTTTCCCAAACGGCGCGAGCGGAATCAGATACAAAGACAAAAAGAGCAGCTGATTTGCCACGCTCAAAAACACCACCGCATGCTTTACACGGCGCGGTCGCCACGAAACCGAAAGCAGCTGGAATAAGCAGCCAAGCGTGATGACCGAGGATAAAATCCCGGTCAGACTGTCCGACATTCCAAGTTCTTTTGTGAGGGTCGCAAGAAAAGACCCCGCCACAAGAATCGAAATCAAGTATTCCAGCCCCGCTTCCGCAATATAGAGAAGCCGACTGCGTCTGCGTGCGTCCACTTAGCGCACCTCCTTTTGCCTCATCTTACCGCAAAAATCTTCCCTTGTCTACTAAAACACGAGCGAAACTTTTTCGGAATTGATTGACAGGCCTTCCAAACACGGGTATCATGGGTTTGAGGTGATTTTCATGACCATGAGAGAACTTGCGAAACTCGCAAACGTCTCAATCTCCACCGTCTCCAAAGCGTTTTGCGATGCGGACGATGTGAGTGCGGAAACCAAAGAACATATTTTTGCCCTCGCCCGTGAGCACGGCTGCTTCGGGAAGTATTACAAGGGCAAATACCACAAAAAAATCATCGCCATTATTTGCCACGAGCTGCAAAGCAACTATTACGCGGGCTTTTTGGAGCGCCTGCAAGCGCTTATTGAAGCATCCGATGCCATTTGTGTGATTTCCACCGACCGCTTTGACCCTCGCCGTCAAGCCGAACTGATTGAGTACTACGCTTCGTATCTCAAGGTGGACGGACTCTTTGTCTTCGGGATGCGCACCGCCCCCAAAAAAGGATATACCGTCCCGATCGTGTCGCTGCTCGGTGCGAGTGACAGCACGGTGGATGCGGTGTGTTTGGACCTTGACTGCGCCATTCGTGATGCCATCGGCACCCTTCGTGATCTCGGGCATTCCAAAATCGCGTTTTTGGGAGAAAGCCTCGCAAAAGCAAAAGCGGACTCCTTTTGCGCTTACGCGCCGAAAGGAAGTCCGATTTTGGAAAGTCATTTGAGATTTGAAGAAGCAGGTGAGGAGTGTGCCGAGCGGCTTCTCGCAGCACATCCCGATATCACCGCGGTCATTTGCGCGTATGACAACATTGCACTCGGTGCCATGCACACATTCAAAGCGCGCGGAAAACGGGTCCCCGAGGATATCTCGGTGGTCGGCATTGATAACATTCCGTTCTCCAACCACGTTGATACCACCCTCACCAGTATTGACTGCAACCCGGATGAGGTGTGCCGCATTGCATGGGATTTGCTCCAAAAAAAGCTGCAAAGTCCGTATTTCCGTGCGCGGCAAAGCATTGTCATCAAGCCCGCTCTGATTCTGCGCGAGAGCGTTGCCCCACCGCGTGCTTAATTCTCTTCGATTTTTGCAAGTTCGCGGCGCAGACCCTCTTCAATCGAGGCAAAATCTTGTTTTTTCAGTCCGGTCACGCGCAATATTTTCGAGCAATCAATCTCGCGGTTGAAGGTTCGGTCATAGGTCCAGCCCCAGTAAAACTGTTTGTCTTCTTTGTACGGCTGAGATGCCAGATACTCTGCCTCCCCGCACCAGCGAATTTTGACCCCGGTCAGTTGCTGATACACCTTTGCAACCTCGCCCCAGGTGAGATTTTGTCCCGAATACACGGTAAAGCACTCTCCGATTGCATCCTCCCGAAACAGCAAATTCGCAATGAGTTTTCCCGTGTTTCCCGCCCAATCCAAGCCTGCGGAATAGTTCCGCACGGTTTCGGGCATGAGCAGTTCCTTCCCCGTTTTCGCGGCATTAGGAATATCATGTCGGGAATACATCAAGAGATCAAGGCGCAGGTGCGAGAAGGAAATCACGGGGCGGACAATTGTCCACGGCTCGCCTGCGCGCTCGCGCACCAGATAGTCCTCGCACTTTGCCTTCGGAACCGCGTATTTCTCGTTCTCCAAAAAGTCCGTATCCTCGACCACGTCCCAAAGACGGGGTGCCGACTCGGTAATCGGGTGTTGTTCATTCGCATACACCCGATACGAGGAAAGGAAAATCAGATGGTCGGTATTCTCTATCAGCAGCGGATGTATTTTTTGATAGTCCTCTGCCTCGTTGTAATGGAGGAAATTCACAATGCCGTCGTAGCGTGTTTCGGAGAACAGTTTTTTGAGAAATTCCTCGGTTGCAAGGCTTTGATGGAAGACAAGGCGTTCGTCATGGGACACCTTCTCCTCCGGACAAACCACATCAACAAGCATCCCGAGGCGCAAGAGCTCTTCCGAGACATAGGTTCCCAGCGTACCGCCGCCCGCAATCAAAAGTACCCGTTTGTTTTCGTTCATATTGTTTTCTCCTCTCTTAAAAGAACAGTTTTCGTTCCATCATTTCACGCGCGGCTCGGTTGATGGCAAGGTAGATGAGAAGTCCGCCAAACAGCACCAACACGATGAGCGGATAAAACGCCCAACCGATAAACGGGATTTCAAAGGTAATTTCAAGCAAAAACTCAATCAGCGGCATAAGTGCGCCGAGTGCGATGAGCGCACCGCCGATGATATAAAGCCGACCGCGGCGCAAATAATACAGAAGTGTCACCACGGTGCAGGTAATCAAGCACAAGCCGCCAACCACGGGAAATGCAAAGGAGAGAAACCAATCCCCGTTTGTCGCGAGGTTGAGATACAATAAGTACAGTCCCACCGCCAAAAAACCGCACGGGACAAAGATAACCGGATTCGGACGCCGAAACCACAGCGGCAGCGCCCCCGTGACGTATGCGACCGCAAGCGCGCCCGCAACAAAGCCGAACCACTCCAATTCCCCGTCGCGGAACAAATCCGCATAGAAGCACACAAAAAGCGGAATCAAAAATAAAATGATGATTGCACCGTTTCCTGCCTTGGAAGCGGTACTTCTTTTTGGCAGTTTTCCGCTTGGATAGAGCGGCTTTTCCGTCTGTTTCATCTCGGGATGGTAAACGACGGTGTTGCAAAGCGGACATTTTGCTTCGCTCTCCGCAAGTTTTACCCCGCATTTCACACAATACATTCCGCTCACCTCCCGTTTCGATTGCTTTCCACCGTAGCGGAAAGTCCAAGCTCTTGCAGAACGGCAAAAAAGTGCCGCTCCAACTCCGCATCCGCAATGTTGCGGATGAAATTGACAAAAACCGTATCCCCGAATGACAGT
>JAZQIE010000117.1:0-30926 GCA_045540975.1 Eubacteriales bacterium | reverse complement strand
CCAACTCCTTGGCTCACAGAACGACATGGCTACGATCCGACTTCAAAAAAAGAAGATAGTGCGCTTAATGTGTTTATAAAACTAAATTCCGTATTGAATTTGGAGTAAATTAAGCACCCACCAAACGATAGTAAAAGAACAATTATAATTAAAGCTGTTATTTTGTTGAATCTTTTTGAATTCATTGTTTCACTTCCTTAGACTTCTTATTATTTATTGTATCATATTTTTCAATAATTCTCAATATATAATATGCAAGAATAGCAAAAGCGGAGTGAGCTCCACTCCGGTTTTTGCTATGTATAGAAAAAAAGATGCTATTTTTTGTCAAAAATTTTTCTTTAAAAATCGCCTAAAAGCCCAGTATTCATAAGGCTTTAACGCACTTTTGTGTTATTATAACACGAGCATCTATTCTACGAACTATTCCTGTTGCTTTCATATCTCAAATCTCCTTATTTTACAAATTTGTACTGTTAGTATTTGTCAAAGGCAGGAGATTATACCGCATATATTTACTTTTGAAATCAGATATGTTAACATATAAATTTTTACAACAAAAGCACCGCAATCCGACAGGATTGTGGTGCTTTTTGATGTAGCATCAGCGGAAACGATGGCTTCAAAGCCAATGGTTTCTGATTCGGAGGCGGCGAATTCCACTCCGTTTTTTACGAATCCGCTTTTCTCTGCTCACTCAATGTAAAAATTTCATTGTATGCTGTTCAATAAACGCTTCGCACTCATCCACAGGCATCGCCTTTGCATAATACCAACCCTGAATAAAGTCGCAATTCGACTGTGAAATCAGTGTATTTTGCTCCACAGTTTCCACCCCTTCGCAAATCACACCCATGTTCATACTGTGTGCAAGCGCAATGATGCCGGTGAGCAGCGTTTTTCCTCGCTCGGTTTCGGCTTTCAGCAGAATATCACGGTCGATTTTCACAACATCAATGGGATAATCGCACAGATTCGAAAGCGAAGTATAGCCGTTGCCCAAATCGTCCAGATACACACGGAAACCGAGTTCTTTGCAGCGCATCACATTTCTCTGCGCGAACTCCAGATTCTTTTCCATTGCATCCTCGGTGATTTCGATGGCAAGTTTGGACTTGTCAAAGTCGTACCGATTTGAAATCTCAATCAGTTTTTCAATGCAATCCTCTTCCGAAAGGGTGATGCGGGTAAAGTTGCACGAAATGGATAAATCCTCATGCTTCGTCCCGTGCCATTTCGCCAATTGACGGCATGCAAGTTCGAACATATAGAAGTCGTGCATACTGATGAGACCCGCTTCTTCCATATGCCCGATATACGCACCCGGCCCGATAATGCCTTTTTGCGGACAATTCCACCGTGACAGTGCTTCTGCAGAAACGATTTTTTTGGTTTTATTATCAACAACAAACTGGAGATGCATTTGAAACTCATTGTTTTCAATTCCTTGTAAAATACGCTCAGTTGTTTCTCGTTGCATCTTCGCTCCCTCCTTGTTCTGTAGAATAAGCATGGGACTTCTGTTTACTCTTTGTAGTCGATGAAATAATATACTTGGGTCTGCCCTTGATTTCCTCGTAGATCCGTGCAATATAATAGCCGATGATGCCAAGGCTGATCATAATGATACTACCGATGAAGATCGTAATGATGATTACGGTGGTCATACCTTCCAGCGCTCTGCCCACAATTTTATCGATCAGCGCCCACACCCCGAAGATTACCGAGATGACCAGCATGATGCAGCCGAGGACTGTGACCGTTTGCATGGGCGCGGTGGAATAGGAAGAAATGTTGGAAAGCGCATATTTCACGAGCCCTCGGGTAGACCATTTGGACTGCCCGTCAACCCGCTCTCTCACATCATATTCAACGGTTGTCTTTTTGTAGCCGACCCAGTAAGAGATGGCACGGAAGAACCCACGCTCCGGCATACGGCTGAGCACATCCACCACTTTCCGATCCAACAGCTTAAAGTCGGAGGAATTGGCCATGTCAAACCCCGCCATGCGGCTGATGAGGGAGTAGAAGATTTTTGCACCTACTCCGTGCAATTTCTTCTCTGCGCCGCGGTCACGCTTGACCCCTTCCACGATCTCATACCCCTGCTCCCACAAGCGGTACATCTCGACAATTGTTTCGGGCGGATGCTGCAGGTCGCAGTCAATCACAACCGCACACGCTCCATTTACCGCACCAAGCCCCGCCGAGATTGCGGATTCTTTGCCGAAATTGCGGGAAAAGTGCAGCCCTACCACATTGTCGTGCTCACTCGCAAGTTGGGTTATGATGTCAAACGTCTGATCCTGAGAGCCATCATCTACAAAAAGAAACTCACACGCAATCTGATGCGCTTGCATCAACGCTTGAATTGTATCGTATGCACGCCGAATACAGCGTTCTTCGTTGTATGCAGGAATAATGATCGATAACATTCAAATCACCTAATTATGCTTCAAATAGTGTCTCAAGCTGTGTGACCGGCATGGGCTTGTAGAAATAAAAGCCTTGCACAAGGTCACAACCCGCATCTACCACTGCTTTTCTGTGCTGCTCGGTTTCAATCCCCTCACAGAGTGTCCTAAACTGCAAGTCATGTGCGGTTTGGATGATATTTTTCAAAATCACGAATCCGGTTTGGCTGGTTGCGTTTTGAGTGATGGACTGATCGATTTTCACAATGTCAACGGTAATCTCCGCGAGGTCGCTAAAATTGGTATAACCTTTTCCGAAATCATCGAGTAAGATGAGAATTCCTTTTTCTTTTAAGCGGGAAAGATTTTCGACCATGACAGCAGTTTCCGCTTCGTTTAAGCTCTTATCTTCCAGAATTTCTACCGCGATGCAGGAAAAGTCAATTCCGTAGCGTTCTGCAATTCCGATCATGGTCTCCGCCAAAGCCTTGTCACACAAGGTATCGCGTGAAAAGTTGATGGTGTAAACATATTTCGTCCGCTTTTCTTTGTCGCTTGCGATCCATTTGCAATTTTTCTCAAAGATATAGTAATCAAACTTCTTATTGAGCCCAACATTGTTGACCGCAGAGAGGAACACCCCCGGAGTGATCACCCCTTCGGTGGGAGAATTGAGACGTGAGAGCACCTCCGCACCCATGAAGCTGCCGGTTTTCGCATCTAAGATCGGCTGGTATTCCAGAAAAAAACGGTTGTTATCAATTTCATCCTGAATGCTGTTTTCAATTTTTACTTTCCGTTCAAATTCCTTGCCGCCGAAACTGTCCCAACAGCAAGACAAAACCTCTCGGTCTTCCGCCATGCTGCACGCCTGCTTTGCACGCGAAAGTGCGGTTTTGAACGAAACCTCGGTGGATGCGGTACAGAAATAACCGAATCTTACACGGCAAACACCCACTGCGCCGTGCCCCGAAAACACCTCGTTGATTTCCGCAAAGCAGGTTTCAATCCGCCGTGCAAGCGCGACATCTTCCAGACCGACCAGCGCAACGAAATTCTCGTTTCCATACAGAGAGAGTTCTCCGTCTCCCTCGAGGCAAAAGTGTTGAAACAACAGCCTCTTGACCTGATCGTACATTCTCGCTGCCTTAGACTCGGAATACAGGCGTTTTACACCGTCAAGCGGAAGCGAAACATAGACAACCGAGCGGTTTTTTCGCACCTCTCCCGCTTTTTCAAAATCCGCTTCAATTTTACCGATGCCGCAAAAGCCTTTCTCCGTGGTTCCTTTGGCGGTCCGGACCGAGCGCATGGTAAAGTACAGCCCGATGAACACCATCAAAAGGATGAGACACACAAGAATCGTGATAATCACATAAGGATATTCAAAAATCGGATACTCAAATAATTTCATTTAGATGCCACCTGCGATTCGCTTTCATAAATTGGATATTCCTCGCTTCCCGAGGTTTGGCGGAGGCCCAGCCCCTCGGCAACCGCACGGCACTTTGCAATGTCCGTATTTGCTGCACGTTTTCTTCTCCGAAGTTCACGCATGAGGAAACACGGTGGGAACGTCAACATCCCCTTGATCACATCTGCTTTCTTCACGCCACGGCGCTTGTATTCCGCCAGCACTTCCAAAAGCGCATAGTTCACCGCGTTCTTTGGGAGGGTTTGTTTCGTTCCATTTCTAAGCCACTTTGCATAGGTTAAGAAAGGTTTGATCTCTGCTTTTGTTCGGAAATAGACCCCGTCAATATAGAAATGTTTCGTTTCCGCATCCATGACTTCGGCAAATGCTGCATAGTACTTGTCTTGAACGGTCAGCACCTCGGTGCGCTGACGCTCCAGCGTGGTGCTTGTGATTTGCTTGTCATGCAGACGGTACAGCAGCAGACACTCGGGCAAGATTGCAAGTGTTTTCCCCGCCATTGCCATCCGTGTCCACAGTTCCAAGTCTTCGGTACAGGTGTGGTTTTTATCGTACGGGAAGGCTTTCATCACATCTGCCTTCGCGATCACGCCCGGGTGCAAAATCGGGTTTGCCACCAAGAGCATTGCACGGAGCGCATCATCGTCACACCGTCCGCCGGCTCCCCCCGAGGCATACACCCCGTTTTTCATGGTCATAAACCTGCAGGAGGACAAATCCACATCCGGGTGCGCATCCATGAAGCGGACTTGCTGTTCCAAACGTGTGGGAAGAGAAATATCGTCTGCATCCATTCTCGCAATGTATCGCCCACTTGCAAGCGAGATCGCCTTGTTGAGCGAGGTGGGAAGGCGCAGATTGACTTCGTTGGGATGCACTTTGATTCTTTCTTCCCGCTCTGCAAATTCCGCAAGGATTTCGGCAGTGGAATCGGTGGAACAATCATTGATGACGATCAGTTCCCAATTCTGCATGGTTTGATGCAAGATACTCTCGATCGCTTCGCGCAGATAAAGCTCCCCGTTATATACGCTCATAATGATTGATACATCCGGTTTCATACGTTCACCCTCTTCCCAAAATTGTTCGAATCTTTCCTGCCAAATTCAAAACAGAATAAGCTGTTTTGTAACGTTTCTTCTTCATCAAAAAAATCGCCATGCGGCTTTTGGGGGAAATGGTTCCAAACTCCGCGCAGTCGATGAGAGCGTTATGCCGAGAGCCTTCGATGTTCTCCCGAATCGCTTTGATGCTCGCTTTGTGGTTTCCCTCTGCCGCAGCTGCCAAAACGGTAAAGCACATAAAGCACGCATAGCGGCAAAGCTGATGTTCAAAATCTGCTACGTTTGTCCAATCGTTTTTCTCAATTTCACCGATGACATTCTCGACCAGGAGAATCTGATCGGCATGAAAGCCCTTGGACATGGAGTCCCCGCGCACGGTATAGTGATACGCACACTTTTTGCTGATGTAAACCCGCTTTGCGTGCAGATAGCACGGGATCACGACACACAGATCTTCTCCGAGCGAAATTTTCTCATCCACTGCCAGCTGGTGCGGGGTGAGCAGCGTGCGTTTCACCGCTTTTCCCGAAAGGTAATAGGAAATATGATTCATGTGCTTGTCCATCAAAAGCCGCGGGTAAATGTGGGTTTCAAGGTCGGTATACAGTCCCTCGGGGAGTCCGTCGTCGGTGACACGCACGGTAGTTCCGTTTTTTACCCACTTGTATGCAAACGACACAATGTCGCAATCGGTTTCGCTGATCATACGGCGAGCGCATTCCAAGGTGTCTTGTTCAATCAAATCGTCCGAATCCAGGTTGAAGACATACTCGCCCTCGGCAACACGGATGCCCGCACGTCTTGCGCTTGCAAGTCCGCCGTTTTCTTTATGTACCACTTTGATGCGTTTGTCACGTTTTGCATAGCGGTCACAAATCGCGGGGCAAGCATCGGGCGAACCGTCATCCACCAAAATCAGTTCAAAATCCGCCTCTGTCTGATTTAAGACACTCTCGATGCAAGCGGGCAAATATTCTTCTACTTTGTAGATCGGCACGATGACTGAAAAAAGCATTTTCTTCTCCTACCTGTTTCGAAGTCCGACCAGCACTTTCAAAAGCAAGTACAGTCTGTATTTCATGGCGTATGCAAACACTCGCTGCCCCATTGGCAGGGTGCCGATGGGATACTCCGTGAGTGCCTGCACCGTCAAAGGATGTGTGCAGATTTCTTTGAGCCTCGCGTTCAAATCGGAGGCTTTCTTTGCGTGTAAAATCTCCTGTGAGCAGATCACGCGGCACATTGCCTGCCAAAATCTGCTCAAATACACTCGGTACACGGTTGGGTCAAGATCTTCAAAGCGC
The DNA here is from genome assembly GCA_045540975.1 of Eubacteriales bacterium. Lineage (GTDB taxonomy): Bacteria > Bacillota > Clostridia > Oscillospirales > JAAYXM01 > SIG510. Next base: position 24,709 of record JAZQIE010000117.1, on the reverse strand, counting down.
CGCTCTGCTTCTTTCAGGAACACAAGACTCTTCTCAAATCGGTCTTTTTTGTATGACTTGGAGATCGACTCTCCGTTTCTGCAATAGTGGTAAAACGCACCGCTGATTCCAACCGCACGTTTGATATGCGAGATGAAATCCACCATAAAAAGCGCATCTTCCGAGAGCATCTCACGTTCGGACACAAAGCGCAGGTGATGCGCTTGGATGATGTCATGCCGAAACAGATTCTTCCAGATACTCATGCCATATTTACTGTCGTCTGCGTCTTTCGGGGTTGCCCCGATGATTCCCATACGGAGTTCTTGCAAGTCTCCTGTGTTTTCAAACACGGTATCGGCAGGAAAAAAGACCTTTTTCTCGCACGCACCGTCATTTCCAAATATGGTACCGTCTACAAACACCACCCCGGACAGCACAAGGTCGGAGTTGTATTTCACTGCGGTCTCATAGAGTGTTTCAAACATCTCGGGTGCAACATAATCGTCCGAATCCACAAACCCGATGAACTCCCCGCTTGCAACCTCAAGCGCAGCATTGCGGGCATACCCCGCGCCACCGTTTTCTTTGTGGATCACCTTGATGCGAGGGTCTTGTTCCGCCATGCTGTTGCAGAGTTCGAGCGAAGCGTCGGTGGACGAATCGTCCACCAAAACCACCTCAATCTCATCCAATGTTTGGTTTTGTATTGATGTAATGCACCGTGTCAAATAGCGTTCCGCATTGTACACCGGAACGATGATGCTCACCTTTGGCTGTGGCACAGCTGTCACCTCGCAACCAATGCTTCATATTCACGGATCAGTTGTTCCGCATAGGTTTCCACGCTCATGATCCGATCCTTCTCATGTTTGCAATTCTCTCGAAGGCTTTGGTAGTACGTCTCATTTTCCATGATCTCCCGCAGTTTCTGTGCAATCCCCTCGGGTGTCGGCAGATCTACCAAGCTGCCGTTGACCCCGTCCTGCACCAGTTCTGCCATGCCGCCGCTGTTCATGGTGACCACAGGGACGCCCATGCAGTGCGCCTCTAAAATAGAGAGCGGGCAATTTTCATAACAAACCGAGGGTAGGATCAGGAGTTTTGCATTCCCCACAAACTCGGTGAGTGCATCTCCGGTGAGGAATCCCTCAAGTTTTACATTGGAAATGCCGGAAAGCAGCGCTTCATCCGGGCCGCTTCCCGCCACCGCGAAGGTATACTCGGGCAGTAGTGTTGCCGCACCTGCAAGGTTTTCAATCCCTTTTTCTTTGGAAAGCCGCCCCACAAATGCGATGTAAGGCTTGGTGTCGCGGTCGGCCGCATGAAACTGTTCTTTGTTGATAAAATTATGGATGGTTTTGGTTTTGCCTTGATAATACCCCTTTGCCCCCAGCAGTTTTCCTTCCAAAAACCGACTCGGGCAAATGAAGAGATCCACCTTTTTGTAGGTCTTTCTCCATGCGTAGAGATGCGCCTCGATCACACCGAGGATGCTTTTTACCAAGGACCCGTGGATGCATTTGTTGCGAATACAAGCGAATTTTGAGTGGTTGACACATGCCTCGCACGGGGTGTTTTTCTCAAAATTATAGAGCAGATGGTTTGGGCAGATCATTTGATAATCATGCACGGTCTGCACCAGCGGAAGTCCTTTTTTCTTCACCCCGTCAATGATCGAGGGGGTGAGCTGAAAATTGATGTTATTCATATGCACAAGATCGGGCTTGAACGCATCGATCACCTGCATGATTTTCTTTTTCGCTTCCAAAGAATAGAGAATCTTGAACGGATACAAAAAACGAGAAAGGCCGGTGGAATGGAAATCCATGTTTTGCGTGGTAAGCCCTACACGGTTTCCAACCGTGTTGGCATCATCATACATCCCGAAAAACTCCACCTCATGCCCGAGTTTTACAAGATGTTCGGAGAGCGAGAGCATATAACTTTCGCTGCCACCGCGCGGATATAAAAACTTATTGACCATCAAAATTTTCATAACAGCGTTTCCCGTTCCTCTTCTGCATTCTCCGCCGAAACATGGCCAAACAGCTTGGTTTCGGTGTGTCGCACCTTTTCCGAAAAGCCCTCGCCCATCATCAGCATCGCAAGCACCCCGGTCAGCAGCGGGTAGTTCATGGTGTTGTCCGTGGTGGAGACAATGATGATGTATAGTGTCAGCATAAAGGTGACAATCCCGTTTTCCACATTCCCGCGTTTGCCAAAATACCGCACACGCAAAAGGGTGATGGAAAACAGCCAAATGAGATATCCCCAAAAGCCCAGATCAATGAAGTGCTGGAGAAAATCGTTGTGAACCGACGCAACACCCACGTTCATAGAGGTGTTGAGCTGATAGGTAAGAAAGCCGATGCCGTTTCCCAAAAAGCTTGGGCTGAACTCGTAAAACTCATCGACCGCCTGATAAATCTCCACACGGCCGCTGGTGTTGATGCCTGCTTTTTCGAGCAGTTCGAACGCATCCATCTTAATGAGTGCAATATACCCCACCAAAAGCAGGATGACCAGCACCGTCAGTCCTGTCATCAGTCCGCTTGCGGTTTTCGGGTGAAACCGTGCAATGAACTTCAAAAGATAACCAAATGCAAGCGCAATCACGATTGCAATGATTGCGATTCGCTTAAATGCGGAAAGAAAACAAAACAGGCTGAGAAACAGCAAGATAAAATATACAAAGCTTTTCTTGGGTTTGTAGAGCAGATAAATCAAATACGCTCCAAGGCAAAATGCCAGTTCGTGGATTTCCGCCTGCACGATGATGTCTCCGGTCACCCCGGCAAAGGTGGTGACCAGCGTGACAAACTCTGAGAAATACGCGTAAATCCCGTGTTCGGCAATGACCGTCGCAATCATGAGTAGGTTTGCAAGCAGAATTGCGATGAGGTTATACCACACTCCACGACTTCCGAAGACATACAGCAGCGCGCCCGCCCCCAACGCAAAGGAGAGCATGTTGACATAGATAAAAGAGCCCGAAAGTCCGCGTGAAATGACGCCTGTGTCCACCGTCCCTGCAAACCAGATAAACAGTGACACCACCGTTGTGACCAAAAGCGGTGTGCTGTAAACGCATGCCTCGCCAAACACAGTCACCCCACGTGCGATATTCGGTTTGTATAAGAAAAGTGCGGCCGCAGATGCAAAGAGTACCAGGGCAAATACATGGCGGAAGGTAACATGCAGTCCGACATCAATGTACTCGTTGAGAAAGTAGTACATCATGACTGCCACAACCATAAAATAAAACCCTTTTGCTTTTGCGAGGATTTTATGTTCCACGCGGTTTGCCCTCCCTTCTCTTAAAGTGAACCTTTCTCGGTCAGATCCGAAGTATAGCTTTTTTTCTTTTCAATCGCTTCAGCAAGCAGTTTTCTCGCAGTTTTGTTTTCCTTAAAGGTCTCCGCAATGCCGATTTTGTATTCCAGCACGACGTTTGTAAACTCGTCTCTCTCATCGAGACGCATGCGGAAGAGGTGCATGATGTCTTCCACCGTGATGTAGTCGGACTGCTCGGTCAGCATGACAAAGCTGCCGTTTCCGTTGTAGATGAACTCGGTCTTGGAATCCCCAAACGCTTCTTTGAGATAAGCGGTAAACAGTTCGAGAATCTTGTCTCCCACTTCTCGGGTGTGTTCTGCATTGATTTCTGCGAGGTTTTTGAGATCCACCATGCAGTAGACCACCCCATCGTCCAGGAGCTTTTTGTCTTTGGATTTCAAGTACTTATCGAAGTATGCACGGTTGTTCAACCCGGTCAGATGATCGGTATAGAAAATGTAACTGATGATGTCGCCCGCACGTCCCAACAGAATCGCACCGCCGCAAAGCAGCACCATCAGGAAGAAGAACGCGATTGCGGTATACAACGGCACGTTCACACTTTCTTTCACCGATGCCGTGGACCAGACCGAAATGTAACTTGCGCCGAGATACTTGTTATACTCTGCATTGGTCCGAACGGTTGCATCATAAAGTGCAGAGAGTTCGGAGAGCAATGTTTCGATTTCACTTTCCACCTCGGCTTTCACTGCGGCGTATTGCGGATTGCAGAGTTCGGCACAAGTGAGCGTCGAGGTCTGACATGCCCCGCCGCAACCGCCGGTACAGGAGGTGAATGTGTTCAGCAGATAGGTGCAGTACGCCGAGTCGATGGTGGCGTGCTGTCTGCTTTCGTGACGGTCTCTCCAACTGTAAATGAGTTCGTCATACGTTACCGTCTGATCCCCCACATAGTCCTGCACATTGCGATCGTGCAGATTATCGAGGATGTATTCATAGCTGATGTTGGTGTTGCCCGACTCTCTCATTTTTTTGACATACGCATCAATGACCGCGACCAAATCCTCAATCAAGCTGGAATCTTTGGTGTTGGAAATGTTGTTGTTGTCAATACGGGTGGTATAGTCGGAAACCAAAACCGCCTTGTTTGTGGTGATTTGGAATTTGTAAATCTTCGAAAACAGCGCGGACACCTTTACTTGGCGCAAATAGTCAAAATCAGCTGCAAGTTCGGCAAACGACAGACCGGTCTCGGTCGAACGGTAGTAGTTGTTCTGATCGATCCGCTGATACAAGGTGCTTAAGGTGTTCTCGATGCTGGTGTCGATGAGTTCCATCATCTCAATATAGTCATAATCGTTTTGGTTCAAATTCTCAATGGTATTGTTTGCGGGCGCGACATTGACGTACTTTTGGCTGAACTGCTCGAAATAAACATCGAGTGTCTCGTCTAAGATCGTTCTCGCAAACGCTGTCCCCTCCCCGCTGGTTGCCGTGAAGGAGACAATAAAGGTACTGGGTTCGTAGATATACTCTTCACCCTCTTCGAGTTTTGCTTCTTTCTGCGCGACTTTGTCTTTGTCCTCAACCGGGGTGATGTTGATGCGGGAAATCAAGCTGTCAACCGAATAAATCCCACCAAGCCCCATTCTGTCCACTACTTTGGACATGACTGCCGAGGACTTGATCTCATTGACATCCAGTTTCTCGCCGGTGGGCGCAAGCCCTTGCTCGGCTTGCGGGTCATTGTAATGAATGACCTCAGAGGCTATGTAGGTATTGGATCTTGAGAGTTTGAAATACACCGCATAGGTCGCAAGCATGCAGAAGACCACGATAAACGGCAGAAGCTTCTTCAAATATCGTAACACTTGAAAGTTTTTCATTGGTCTCCTCCTTTACGCCTTTTTGGGAAATTTCTTCGCAATACGGGAAAGCACAAACGCGACATATGCAAACGCAGCAAACAGCAGCAATTCCTTGAGCTCGCTCATAAGCGAAACACCGTAAACGCTGACCGCGATGCACTGATTCATTTTATGGCGAGAACATTCTTTCCCCGCGTTGATTGCCTCTGCACCGAAGTTTTGGATATTCGTATAAATCGAGTCGATGAGTGTGTCTGCCGCGGCAAACGCCTGCGTGCTTTGGACGCCGGAGGTGATTTTCCCGATGATCAAGTTGTTGTCCATCATTTCTTTTTCATTGGAAGCAACATAATCGCTGAATGTGGTCGCCATCACAGAGAGTTCATCCACACCCACTTTGGTTCTGCCCATGTAATACTTGCCGTCTTTGTCCCAAGTCGGAACCAGCACGATGCGGGTCATTTCCTCGCTGTACTTCTCAATCGCCTGATTGCAAAGGCGATAAGATACATCGTTTTTCTGCCGTGTAAAGTCTACATTCTTATTGTGATACGACAAACGGTCGATATATCCCTGCTTATTTCTGGCGAGCCCGTTTTGTAAAATGAGAGATTTCAGGTTCTGATTGATTTGGGTTTGCTGGAACTGATGCACCTTACCTGCAATGGAGTTGAAGGTGCTTCCGTCTTCGGTGGTAAAGCTGGGATTTTGCCCCGCCAGACCGTACAAGTAATCCAAAATTGCCTGGGTCTCCTTATCGAGGTACAGCACGATGTCCATATATTCCATTTTGGTAAAGTCCGGCTTTTTAGCATCGAGTTTGAAATTGTCGGTATACCGCTCGATGTAGTATTCCTTATAAGCTGATGTGATCAGCTTGATGACGTTTTCCGAATCCAAGTGCGCGGTGTCTTTGGATGCGTGGTATTCCACCGCAAACTCGGTGGAAATATGATACTCGGTTTCATCGCCCACACCGCCCTGCACGCACGGGTAAACCACAAGGCAGTTCTTCAGTTGCTTGACTGTGACATCTTCCAGTGCACCTTTTTTGATGGCACGCTCCACCACCTCATCGCTGATGATTTCCGCCATGTTATAGTGGGTGCCGTTGGAGTTGAGCGCCTGGGATGCCTCGGAATAATTCAGCGAGACAATCGCATGAACCGATTGTTTCAAATCAAAATGATTGAACACACCGAATACCATGGTGGTGACAAAGCAAAGCAGGAGAATCCACGCATTGAGATACTCTGCGCTTTTAAAAATCTGCACACGCTCTGTATGATTGACGTTTTTTGCACGCAGAACAATGCGCAAACAAGCCAGTGCAAATATCGCGGCGACAACCAAAAGAATCGCCTTTTCAAGAATTGCGATCAGCATCTTCCATCCACCTCCCGATCTTAGAATTTATTCAGGTCGATCACAACCAGCTCGGGCCGGTTATTGATGCGAAATACATTGGTATTTTCCAGTCCCCCGCTTACAATCAAGGGGCAGCCGGAAACCTGGTATCTCCCGTAGACAAAGTTTCCGCTTCTTTCGGGGAAGAGCCCACCCTCATGGGTATAAACCGGGCCTAAGACGGGCAGGCGTGCGGTTCCTCCGTGGGTGTGCCCGCAAACCATCAAATCGCCCCAAAACTCGGTTTCAAAGGCTTCGAAGATAAACGGCTCATGCACTGCGGTGATTTTGAGGTGATCCGGGTTTTCATTGAGATACGCAAGAAACGCGGTTTCCGAATACGACCAGAAGGAAGACGGGTTGGAGTTGAGCACCCCGTAAACATCCACCTTCACATTGTTCACCGTGATCGTGTCACACTCGTTTTTGAGAACTTTCATGCCAACCGCTTCCAAACTTGTTTCAAACGCATCCGAAAGTGCGCGGAGGGCGCTTTCGTCTCGATTGGTGTCATCAAACCCGAATTTCTCGTCTAACTCCTTTTCCGTCAGCAAAACATCGTAAATGCTCTCCGCTTCGTTGTTGCCGTAAATGTAATACGCAGGGGCGATTTTCGCCAATTCTTCACACAACGCGGTCGCAGAGGAAACATCTTCGGTTGCGGAATTTACCATGTCCCCGGTGCAAATAATGATGTTGGGAGCGAGCGCTTTCACACGTTCCAGCAGGCGCTTGTTGTTTTCACCGTACTCGGTATTGTGCAAATCCGACAGTTGAACCACACGCATGCTCCCGTCCAACTTGATGCTGCTTGCGTTATAAAAGGTTTCTCGAAAGCTCCGATTTTGGATATAACTGCCCAACACAAGCAGAATCGCGGTTGCAATGCAAACAAACACCATACCGATGACGAAGAATTTGAGCGCACGGAGATTCTTCCGCGTTTTGGTATCCGGTACTTTGTGTGCTCTCTTTTTTATTTTGATTTTCTTGCCCGGGCCCAGTGCACTGACCACCGCGGCTTTCAAATCGGCTTTGCAAGCCTTTTGAAATGCTTTGACTTTCTCGGTTCCGTGGTAGCAAACGGTGACGGTTTTGCCACCCTCAAACTCCACATCAAAATAATCTGCCCAAGCATCAAATAACGCTTCTCCCGCAAACTCTCGGAACAGTTCTTTGATTTGTGCGTTATACGCTTCCATCTGATTTGTCTTGCTCATCGTAAAACCCTTCTCTTTACCGTTGATATAAGCGACAAGTTGCCTCTGCGACATCCTGCCAGCTGTATTTGTTCACAATAAACTCATCCGCTCCGTCTCGGAGTTTCTCGACAAGGGAACTGTCAGCACACAGCGCCCCAAGTTTTTCCGCAAGGTCTGCCACATTCCCTTTTCGGAAGTACATTGCATGGTCTTCCGCAACTGCGGTATTTTCCGGAATGTCCGAACACAAAAGCGCGTTTCCAAATGAAAGGGATTCCAACAGACACAACGACATCCCCTCCAAATCGGACGGCAATACAAACAGATAGGCGTTGGAATAAAGCTCCTGCAAGAGATCTCCGGATACAAACCCGGTAAAGAGGATGTTGGGATTTCCCGCCGCTTTCGCTTTGAGTTCCGCCACGTACTCGTCGGTGTCGCTGGTATCGCCCGCGATCACCAGTTTTTGATTTGTCTCAATGCGGTTGTACGCATCGATCAAATAATGAATGCCCTTTTCCGCAGTCAGGCGGGAAACCAGCAGGAGATACTCGTCTTTCCGAAGCCCAAACTGCTCACAAATCAAGTTTGCTTCTTTTCGCTCGGGACGGCTGATGCCGTTATGAATGATTGTGGTTTCTCGGTTGTAGGTCTCTTTGAAGTAATCGTGTGCCGCACGGCTGAGCACAATCACTTCATCTGCGTATTTTACCAAAACCTTTTCACCGAATTTGATGTATTTGGAGGCAAAGCCCTTGCCCCATTTCTCACGCTGCCAGTCCAACCCGTGGACGGTGGCAACACATTTCTTTCCGAATAATTTGGGAATCCACAATGCTGCACACGGTCCTTCCGCATGAAAGTGGACCACGTCGTATTTCCCAAAGGCCGCTGAGATCGCAGCGGTGAAAGATGCAATCATGGCCGCAAACCCACGCAAATTGACGGTCCACGCGCACTTGAGCTTCACGCCTTTGTACATGCGGTTTTCCACCGTGCCCACGTATTCGTTTTCCACCTTGTCCGACGAGCGGTTATAACAGGTGACGTCTATCCCCTGTTCCACCAGCATCGGGCAGAGTGTTGTGAGGACGGTTTCAATTCCGCCGCGTCGGGACGGAACCACCTTGTGCCCAATCATCGCAACTTTCATATTTCTCACTCCAACGTTTCCTATCGTCCGGTCGCAGTCAACATTACGATCGGTGTTTTCAGCATGATTTTCAAATCATTGAGATATGTTCTGGTCTGGATGTACTCAATGTCCATTTCCACCCACTGCTCAAACGGGATGTCGTTTCTGTTTTTCGAAATCTGCCAGGTGCAGGTGATCCCGGGGGTCACAAGCAGGCGCAATCTCTGATAATCGGTGTAATACTGCACCTCTCTCGGAAGGGGAGGACGCGGGCCCACCAAGGTCATATCGCCCTTGAACACATTGAAAAACTGCATCAACTCATCCAGTGATAGTTTCCGCAAGTACTTTCCAACACGAGTGATGCGCGGATCCTCTTTCATTTTGAACACAGGCCCGTCCATCTCGTTTTGCTTGGCAAGCTGCTCGATCATCCGGTCTGCATTCGCACGCATGGTACGGAATTTATACATATAAAACTCTTTCCCGTGGCGCCCGACTCGGATTTGCTTATAAAACGGCCCGGCACTCGGGTCATCAATCACGATAATGATCGCAATCACCACCATGATCGGAAGGAAAAAGAGCAAAATCAGGGTTGCAAAAAAGATGTCAAACAGCCGTTTCTTTTTCCAGTACGAGCCATAGGACTTTTCTATGATCGCTTCCAGTTTTTCTCTTGTCTTTGTGTCTACCTGATCCTGCTCAATGTAAGGCATCACAGACCCCTTCTTTCCGATAATTTGTTTACAGCATCAAACTCTGTTTTTCTGTTTTTAGAACGGTAAAATGGGATAAACACAATGTGTTTGTCCCCAAACGCTTCATCTTCCAAATACCCGGGATGGAACAGCACTTCCAAATCCATCTGTCGGTTCTCTGCGATTGTTTCATAGTGAGGCAGCACCCGCTGCACCCGTTTTTCGTCCATCTTCCCGGAAAACAAAATCCCAAAAAAGCATGCGGTCGGAACTTGTTCTCCCCGTTTGCGGTTGATGCCCCATAACCCTTTGAGCAGCCACTGCTTGACCAGGTTGATCGGGTGAAACGCTGTCGGTGCTTTGAGATACGGCAAAATCGGTTCCGCCGGAACGCGGATATAATCCGGACGAATGCGCTCTTCCCGGAGCACCCGAACCAGTGCATTCCACACGGCGGGAATCATATGGGTGTGCTGGTGACTGTCAATGCAAAACGGTACTCCTTGCGGCAGCGCTTGTTTCCAAAAGCGCACTTGCGCCCGTATCTCACGGAAAAGCTGCTCTTCCAGTTGTTTCGGATGCAAGAGACTTTGTAGGAAGAGCCCGCCAAAGGTATGGCGAAATGCCCCGTTTTGGTCTGCAAGCAGACCCACGGCTTCGGTCTCAGCCATGCAGCACCCCTCCACCAAATTGAGGTGCAGGGAAACCCGAAGATTCGGCACCTCCCACAAGGGCTGCAGTTCTACCCTCCCCAAATTGGGAAAGACACTCACTTTATTGAGCGCACCTTTTCGGACGCATTCCAGAATGCGCGCCGAAGATGCCTCGTTCAAACCGTAATCGTCAGCACAAAACCAAATCACTGATGCTCTCCTTCAGCCCCAAGCTTTACCACCACGGTATCTTCCACGACCGCCACACAATCGTTTGCGGGCCAAATCCCCATGGAGAAGACCTCAGCCGTTTCAAGCATGGCTTGCTTTTCCTGCCCGCTTACAAAAACATACTGTTTTCCGCAATAGTCATTCAGTGCACTGCAAAAAACGCTCTGTCCCACGGTTTCGTCATCCGCGCGGATGAGATACCCATCCGTGATCCCGGTGATTTCGGGAGGCAAATTCACGCTGTATGCCTCGCTGTCTTCCAAAGCACCGACCACAAGCAATCTGTCACACGTATCGGCACCCGGAGTTTGCTCGATACGGTCTGCAATCCGCACCAAAACCCCGTAAGATTTTTCATAAGCCATGTGTGCTTTGTGGTAACTCACGTTTGCGATGACCACCTGGTTTGCAACGATGACCAATGCAAGTACAAGCACGATCCAGCGCTTGATTGCGGTGTGGGTTTCGGTATGCTCCTGCCCCCGCTCATAAATCAAGAGGAACAACAGATAAAACACCACGTATCCCATCCGCATGAGGTTGTGGTAATCCACCGACGCATTGACAAATGCAAGCGCACCCGCGCCAAAGAACAGCAAGACCACCAGCAAAAGCGCGACCGCAAGATTGGCGGGGTGTTTGTAAACCTTGTTTCGCACGGTATATTTGAGATAATAGCCTACTGTTACTGCCAAAACAATGAGGTTGAGAATCACATAGACATTCGGCCCGTTTGACGCATCAAAGAAACAACTGAGGAAGGTTTCCTTCACCACATAGAGGGCGGCGAACAAATCAAGCCCCGCAAGGGCTGCAGAATCATTGATCCCTTGATATTCGAGCAGTTCTGTCGAAGAGACCGCAAGCAGTACTTTGAGGACGACCGCATAGAGCGCCATGCCCAAAATTCCGGATGCAAGAATCCATGCACACTTTTTGAGGATCTTCCCAAAGGACACATTTCCGTAAATGATTTTGTCGATCATTTTCAGCAGAATCAGCATGATCGTAACCGTGACATAGGCTTGATAAATCCCGGTCGTCAGCGCGATGAGCACCGCGCCAAGCCAGTATTTCGGTTTTTCTTTTGTCAGATACAACGCCGCAAGGCAAGCGAGGAAAAACGCAATGCTGTACCCGTCTGCAACATAGTTGTACATCAACACCGAGGTGACGGTCGAAAACGACACGACGACCGCGCCGATCAACCCTGCGGTGGTTTTCTCCCGCACGCCGAGTACCTCACAAATGCAGACCGCACCCAATGCGTGAAACAGAATCGCGATGATGCCGTTTAGAAACGGCAGATCGTAAAAAGAACTCGGTGCACATACTACCGGCAAAAACCAGCGCCCCAGCCCCAGCATATTCTGCGGATCATAGCGGAACACCAGCCCGTCCCAGTTTGGGAGATGGTTTGTGAGTTTGTAAAAATGCGCAAGAAACCCCACCAAAAGTGCAGCGAAAAAGCAAGCCTTCCACTCAGGCTGAATCGTCTTTTTCAGTTTTTCCAATGTTTTTTCGGGCACAGTTACCACTCCAACCAGTTGAGTTTATGTAAAAATTTTCCGTAGAGTTTCTCGTATAACTTCACGCCGATGAGACGCTTTACAAACAAGGTCCGTTTCGCGGTGGGCGAAGTCCACGATGCACAGAAATGATGAATCGAATATGTATTTTGGGTGATGTGCTTTTTCCCACTCTCATATTTCATCGGGCAGAGATACTCTTCCGGCAGCATCCGAAGCCCCAGAAAGACTTGATCGCTGCAGGCGATGTCCATCCCGAGTTGTTTTAAGACCTCGGTGTTTCGATTCGGACACGGGGTCTGATCATACGTCCCGTCTGCACGGAGGAACGGGATGTTGTCATAATCCCGAAGGATTGCGCCGACCGCTTGGTTTCCCGCCTCGCAGGCAAACCCAAGGCCGGTAGAGATCAATCCGTGATCATCAAAGCCCATAAACCCGTGCTCCGCAATCAGAGAATCGAGCGGCTTTAAGAGCTCCACATCGGTATCCAGATAAATTCCGCCCTCATCATACAAGACTTTCAAGCGCACATAATCGCTGACAAATGCCCATTTTTTCGCCGCATAGGCTTCTCTTGCATATCGATTTTGAGAAACGTCGAAATTTGCTTCGCTATGGCAGATGATTTCGTAATCCGGACAGTATTTCCTCCAGCTTGCAATGCACTTTTCGGCAAGCGCGGGAAGCTTTCCGTTTCCGAACCAGCAATAATGGATCACCTTCGGAATCCTCATATCTGTTGTTTCCCCCTGTAATACTCAAGCAGCGTTTGGAACGCGGTTTTGTTGATCATAAAATTCACCGCCAGATACAACCCGATGATCCAAAGCGAATGGACAACACCGAACAGAATCAGTTTTCCAAACGAAACATCGCGGAAGGTATCCACGAAAAATACCGCCATTGTCACCGCGAACACCGCGGCATTGGCAAGCATAATTTTATAGGTACACATCCGACTTCTTCCCAGAACCGTTTTGTTTGCGTAAGAAACCGTCACTACCGTGCGGTAAAAGAGCGCTGCAACCGTGCCGAAAATCGCACCGCAAATGCCAAAGCACAGGATCGCAGCCACAGAGACCGTAAGGTTGATGACCATTTCCCAAATCGCATGGGTGCGGGTTTTGGCAAACTCGCCCGCATACTCGATGACCCCGCTGACAGGAAGTTTCGCATTGGCGAGGAGATTCATCACGACAAACAAAAACATCAAAAGTGGGTTTAAGTACTCCGCATCGTTGATTCCGCTGGTGTAAATGCGGATGATGGGCATCAAAAACACCCCCATCAGGGTATAGATAAGAAACGTGCCCATGATATAAACCGTTTCATATGCAGAAAACAAACGGTCAAACTTTTCTCGGTCTATATGGAACATCTGCCCGAGCGCGAAGGTAAATGATGAGACCACGCTTGTGATAAAACTCTGCACCTGTGCAAAGAAGATGTTGTAAATTACATAAATGCTGGCCGCTTTGAAATCGCACAGCGCGGAAATCAAAATCACATCGGTATTGTTGAATACCATGCCCGAGACCTGATGCACCAAAACCGAGTTTTTCTGCGAGATTGCCGTAAAGTCGGGAGTTGCTTTCAAATTCAGCCAACGGTATCTGCGTTTGGCATAGACATACAGAAAGAGCAGCTGCATCATGGCGATGATGCAATACACCAACTGAATCAGAATCAAACTGTCGGTCAGCACCAACACCAGAATCTTTGCCACGTTGGACGCGATTTGGAGCACTGTTTCCGAGTGGTTGATGACGTATTTTCGCCCGTCGACCTCCATCAGAATCCGATATTTTGCCTGAACAAAATAACTAAACAGCGCAGGCACTGCGTTGAGCAATACGATGAAAAAGAGCTCGTGACTGTTGATGGAGCTCGGGATGAGATAGGCATACACTGCCGCAAGCCCGAGCACGATTGCCGCATAGACAAATCCTGTTTTGAGATAGTAAGTATGGGTGGCAGCGAGAACCTCGCTTGCGCTTTTGTAATCGTTCTCTCCGATCCGTTTGTAAAGCGCCTGGGTGGTGGCAAGTCCAACACCTGCCTCTAAAAGCACCAGATAGGTAAACACCTGCTTGATGGTGGATAGAATGCCGTTGACCTCTGAGCCGAAGTTTTCAAGATATAGCCTCGGCAACAGGAATCCGAGCGAGATCAGCACAACTTGGTAGACAAGCGACGATATTAAATTGCGTTTGATGCGTGTGTCCTTGCCCAAGTCGTCAGCTCCTCAAATCAGATTACAAATATATTCCGCGGTCGCATTTTCTTTCGGGATGATTTTCCCCGGGTTTCCGACCACGATGCTGTGGTCCGGTACATCAAAATTCACAAAGGCGAGCGGTGCGATCATAACATCGCTTCCGATGGTCACGTTTCCGACTACCACCGCATTGGTTCCGATCCAACAGCGATCGCCAATCGTCGGGGTGCCTTTTCGCGCTCCGCGGTTTTCCATCCCGATCGTGACACCGGTTCCCAAATTAACGTTTTTCCCCAAGACCGCATCCGGATGCACGATCACTCGCCCCAAATGCCCGATGTAAAGCCCTTCCCCGATGCGGGTGCGTGCCGGGATTTGAATCTGTGTTTTGTTCGCAAGCCGCATGAGCCTTAGCATATAAAACAGCTTCAGCGGCAAAAACTTACATCCGTTGGCTTTGCGAAACACCGATATGTATTTGAGCTCCAACGGGCGAAAAACTCGTTTGAGAAACGGCTCTCCGCTCTCGCCGTAATAGCGGTATAAATCTTGTTTGAACACGCGGTTCATCTTGTTTCACCTCGACTCAAGAAAGAGTTTTCTTGTGATGAAATTGTAGACGGGAACGATTACCATCGCAAAGATTTTGACAACCAAATAATAGACCGATGTGAAGCTGACCCCGACCCACAAAATGAACTGATTGAGCAGAAGCCCGCCAATACTGAGGAGGACAAAGAGGACAAACTCTTTGAGCTTGCTCTGCTCTTTCCCTTTGAACACAAACGCCATGCTGAGCAGGTAATTGACGGTCACCGAAACACAAAAGGAAATCGCAGAGGAGAGAAGCACCTCCATACCGAGCAGTTCTTTCAAAAAAACAAGAACGCCCACATCCACCAGTGCGGCAATCACACCTACCACACCGAATTTCAAAAGTTGCAGCATCAATTTGTGTTTCCGCCCTTTCATTCTTTTGCAAACACCCAAAGAGTTTCTCTGACCGCGTCTTGGTCATCGGTCAGACGATGCACACTCAAAACCACGCTTTCACCGTTGATCTTCTTATACGTCACAGACGGGATTTCTCCGAGCAAAAGCTGCCGCCAAATAACGTCATAATTCAAGAAGCTCATGACTGCGCGGCGGCTATCCGGATGAACCAAGTCATTCATGTATTGGGTCATAAGATTGGAGAAGCTGTCCTCATCTTCGCTGTACCCAAGATAAGCCGGCATCAGGATCCGATGTGCATGGTTGGTGTCCAGCGAGACGCGGTAAATTCCGTTGTAATGTTCGGAGAGAATCGAGATCATGGTGTCGATTTCTCGGATGCCGGTTTTGATGTGCACATATTGCAATTCGTGATCTTCCGAAATGCTGGTGTGCGATTTCTT
The DNA here is from genome assembly GCA_045540975.1 of Eubacteriales bacterium. Lineage (GTDB taxonomy): Bacteria > Bacillota > Clostridia > Oscillospirales > JAAYXM01 > SIG510. Next base: position 9,086 of record JAZQIE010000117.1, on the reverse strand, counting down.
CTGATAGTACTGCGCCTTTGCTTCATACATTCTGATTTCCGCTTCACGCACCAACTCCTCACAGGAGATGTTGTGCTTGCGGAACGACACACCGATCGAAACGTGATAGTCTTCTTTTTCCAATTCTGCCATCAAGTTATCGACATGCTGTTTCATTTGCTCCTGCGAAATGTTTTCCGCAAACACCAAGAACTCGTCTCCACCCATACGATAAACACGGCGCCCGAAGAACACCTCTTTGAGTGTGTTTGCAACATAAATCAGCATGGCATCGCCTGCAGCGTGTCCGTACTTGTTGTTTCTGAGATGCAGTTCATTTACATCGATGTAAATGCAGGCGAAATCTTCGTTTCCCTCTGCGTCAAGTGCCAAAACATCCCGCTTATACGCCACACGGTTGTATGCACCGGTCAGCGAATCGGTGGTAGCGGCAAGTTCGGTCTTTCCCAAGTGCTTTTTATTGTACATCGCTATCGAGAAGCAAACCGCGACATCTTCCACCAGTTTTCTCGCAAGAGAGCTCTTGTTCGGGTTGATGGTACCCAAAATGCTCACATGATTGCTCTTTTCCGCAATAATCGCAAACGAAACATCATAAATCCCGTGCTCCCGCAAGAATTGATACAGTTTTGGATTGGTCTTTGCGAGGTGGCGATTCGGGGTGATTTGCATCATGCCGATTGCGTTGTGGATATTCGCGGCATAGCGGAAGAGTTCCCCTTGGAAATAGGTCCGCTCTTCACTCGTGAGGAGTTTTTCTTTGAGTGAGGGTTTGATGTAAACGAAATCCTCACCGTCGGTATCACAGAAAAATGCAGACCGTGCACCCGCAAATTCTTTGACACGCTTGGTCGCATCGGTGACATTGGTATACTGCTCATTGGTTTCCAGCAGCAGTTTCCGGATCGCAGAGGATTCCGAATGCAGTCTGCTTCGATTTTTCTCGCTTTTCATCACAAGCTGCAGATACGCACCGATGATCAACATCACAAGCGCAAAGATCAAAAGCAGGTTTTGAGAGAGTTGATGTGTTTTCGCAAACACCTGGCTTTCATAGCGGGCAAGCATGATGCCCCAATCAAGCTGCTCGATGATGGAATAGTGTAGATACAGATTCTCTCCGTTGCGGATGGATTTGAACGAGGAAAAGCCCTTTTCCGTATTGACCAGTTCCTCGTAAGAATATCCCTCATTGTATTCGCGGGATTTCAGCTCCGAAAGTTCACCCGGGTTCTCATTAACGCTGTCGATGATAAACTTTCCGGTTTCTTTGTCATAGACAAACAACTGCGCATCCAGTTCTTTTGCCATGTTGTTGTATCTTTCGTTGATGGTTTCGATTTTGATGGTGCCGTAGATAATGGCAACCGTCTTCCCGTCTACCACAACCGGAACCGCAGCGCGAACCACTTCTTCATCAGGGACGGAATAACTGTAAGTTCGTCCGGTGATGTGATCTCCCAAGCGTGCTTCTTCCTCAAAGGAGATTCTCCCGCTCAAATCAACGGTTTCAGCCTTAGTGATAAACTTTCCGTCCGGGTTGAGAATCCCAATGCGCGAGAACAGGCCGATTGGCTTGAAGGAGTCAAACATCAGGTCATATCCCTGCCCCGACGCATAGAGCTTTGCCGCAAAGTTTGCCATGGTGACCAGGTTTTCCTTATCCGACTTGATCTGCAGCACCAAGTCGTCTTTGATCTGCTTGGTTTGCAGATGAAGCATCTCATACGCTTCGTTTTCCGCTTCCTTGTAAAACGAGATGATCGTCATCAAAAATAACACACAAATCAGCACCGCAGTGATCACGGTGTAAACCACATTGTTGTACTTTCGTCTGCTTCGTTCATAAGTTTTTGCCATTTTACAACATCTTCTTTCGGATATATGTATACATATTATATCATACTGCAATTTTCCAAAAAAAGCAATGTTCCGAGGCTTTTTTGCAAAACTTTTTTGTTTCGTCTCTCCGCACAGTGCTCATAAAACGAAAGCGTCGGCACCGGAATCACCGACCAACGCAGGGCTCCGCTCTCGGTGCTTCCTTACGCTCGCTGTATCTCACACCGTGAGCGCTCGCAACGTCACCGGTTGCTTTCATATCTCAAATCTCCTTATTTTACAAATTTGTACTGAGTATTTGTATGTTCAGGAGATTTATACTGTGTGAATTTACTTTTAAAACGAAATGTGATATAATAAATTGAGGGTGGTGAAAATATGTTTGAAACAAACTTTAGCAACCGCGAAGAAATGTGTTTCGAAACAATTCGTTGTGCAAAGGAAATCGAAGGAATACAAAAATTTGTTCAATTTCAGAATAATCTTTATGATTTAACGGAAGATTGGGTGAATTTTTGTGATGAGCAAATTGATGCTCTTGCTTATAATCCCGAAAAGAAAGAATTGTCGGTAAGAATCACAGACAGCATAGATAAATGGTTTGTTGTTTTGGATTTTTTTGATGTCGAAATAAAATATTTTGACATTGCACCCGAACATTTTATTGATGAAATATTTATTAAACAAAATAAGGACGGAAAATATAGCATTACTTTTGGAACAGGTGAGCTTGATTTTAGATATTCTTCTGCAAGGCTTAATCGTTTTTGGAGTGAGAAATAACGGAGCAGAATTTCTGCTCCGTTTTGCTATTTATTACATCTCTCCACCACACTATGTACTGCAATATAATACTGTGCGTTTTACATTTTTCGTGCAAAGTGGTATACTAGCATTGCGGTGGTTTGTTTGTGCGAAGGCTTGTCGGTTTCGTACAACGGAGTCATCCCGCATTTTCCCAAATTTTCCTCGAAAACATAATCCGTCCCACACCAAAATCCCGATAGGGGTGGGGACTTTACGGCGAAAGAGTATTAAAATAAATGCATAATAATTCTAAGGAGGGTGTGCGCCCCGACCGCAAGCGGTCGTGCCGACAGACCCTTATCACAGCGCAGTTCCCCAAAGGCGGCGCTGAGAAGGAATTGATTTTGACAAGGAGGTAGGTTTTATGGACACCATCAACAGTTACAAATGTCCATGCTGCGGTGCGCCGCTGGTATTCTCCGGAAGCGAACTGCACTGTGACTCCTGCGACAACACATTCCCGATTGAGACCATGCAGCAAATGAGCGAGGGAATGGAAGCCGCGGGGAAGGAATCCAAGTACGATTGGGAACACTACGAGCCCAGAAGCTACGAGGACACAAGCGACATCAACCTTGCAAATTACTCTTGTCCGTCCTGCGGTGCGGAGATTTCGGGTGACGAAAGCCTGGGCGCAACCGTTTGTCCGTATTGCGGACAGTCCACCGTTGTGAAGGGTCAGTTTGAAGGCACTTTGCAGCCGGATTACATCATCCCGTTCAAGGTGGATAAGAAAGCGGCGGTCGCGGCATTTGAAGACGATTTCAAAAACGCGCCGTTTTTGCCCGACGAATTCAAGAGCAGAAAGAAAATCGAGGAAATGGCGGGCGTGTATGTCCCCTTCTGGATGTTCGACTGCGATTGCGACGCGGCGATTACATACAATGCGGAGCGTGTCACACGTTGGAGTGATGCAAATTACGACTACACCAAGACCGACTACTTCAAGCTCTTCCGCGCAGGCAGTGTCGGGTTTGCAAACATCCCGGTCGACGGCTCGAAGAAAGCGGACGACACATATATGGAAGCGGTCGAGCCGTACAACTACGAGGATGCGGTCACCTTCAACGGTGCGTATCTCTCGGGGTATCTGGCAGATAAATACGATGTCAGCGCGGAGGAGAGCATCGAGCGTGCAAACGAGCGCGTGAAGAACTCCACCGTCGCCGCATTCAACGACACGACCGGTGCCTATCATCTGGTCATACCCGAGCGGACAAACGTCAACTTCTCCAACGGTAAGATTCGTTACTCGCTCCTCCCCGTTTGGATGCTCAACATCAAGTACCTTGACAAGAACTATCAGTTTGCCATCAACGGTCAAACCGGCAAGGTTGTCGGTGAATATCCGGTAGATAACGGGAAAAAGTGGAAGTATTTCGCAAAAATCGCGGGGATTTGCTACGCTGTTGCCGCGGTTGTGGGATTCTTCCTGCTTCACTAAGGGAGGATGAGAACTATGAAACGAATCATTTCATTCTTGTTTGTTTTGCTGATGTGTGTCTCGCTGACACTCCCGTGTCTTGCAGTCGAATTTGCAAATCCGCCCGTGATTGACGCGGCAGGATACCTCACAGAGAGCGAGCTTTTCGACCTCTCCGCGAAGCTGGAGGGCATCCGTCAGAAATATGCGTTTGAGGTTGCGATTGTGACCGAGGAGGATTTGTCGAGCTACGATGCGATGTCCTCGGCGGACGATATCTACGATTACAACGGCTACGGCGCAGGCGAAAACGATGACGGCATCCTGCTCTACATCTGCTCGGGCACGAGAGAGTACCACATTACCACCCATGCAGACGGACTGCGGGTCTTTAACCAAAACGGCATCGCATACTTAAAGAAACACATTGAGCTGTATCTTGCGGAGGATGATTACTACACCGCAATGGACACCTTCGCAGCCCTTGCGGATGAACTTTTGGAAATGGCAGAGAGCGGCGCTCCGTTTGACAAAAAGCAGTACGATACCAAGACCCTCCTCATCATCTGGGCGTGCCTGCTTCTCGCACCGCTGCTTATCGCATTCATCATGATGAAGAAAAAACTCGCAAAGATGAAGACCGCGGTGGAAAACGATTATGCGGCAGATTATGTCAAGCCCGGCAGTAAGCGCCTTACAATGTCGAGAGATATTTTCCTTTACAGCCGTGTTGACAGAAGAGAAAAGCCGAAAAACAACAGTTCGGGCAACCACACCTCGTCCTCCGGTAGAACCCACGGTGGTGGCGGCGGTAGTTTTTAACTGAGAGGATGAGTTAAGATGAAACGATTGATTGCTTTGATTCTTGCGGTTGTAACCGTGCTTTCCGTGGCGCTGGCAATCCCGACGCAAAATCCGTTTGTTGATGTTTTGGAAGGCGCTTGGTACTATGACGATGTCCTCGAGGCGGTCTCGCTCGGACTCATCAACGGCAAGAGTGAGACCCGTTACGCGCCCGATGAGTTTGTCACCTATGCAGAGGTGCTGAAACTTGCGGCTTGCATGCATCAGCGCCACTTAAACGGCGAGGTCACGCTGAAAAACGGCACCCCGTGGTATCAGCCGTATGTTGACTACTGCGCCGCAAACGGCATTGGCGGAGTCCCCGAAGACCACATGAACAAATTTGCGACCCGTGCCTGGTTTATGACCGTATTCTTCAACGCTCTGCCCATGTCGGAATTCCCCGAAATCAATTTGATTGAAGACGGCGAGATTCCCGATGTGGTAAAGGGCAGTGATTTTTACAACGTGGCTTACGCGCTCTATCGCGCAGGGATTGTGACGGGCGCGGATGCAAAGCACAGTTGCCTGCCCGACTCCAACATCAAGCGGAGCGAGGTCGCAACCATTCTGGTGCGCATGGTCAACAAGGAAAAGCGCGTGAAGTTTACCATGAAGAAAGAGGAGTACGACATTGGCGGAGATGTTGAATTAGATGATTCTGACAAGTCCCAGACGGTTGTGGTAACGCCGGAGCCCGATACGGACATTGATGCGGGAACTTCTCCCACCCTGCCGGGTGTGACCGTCACTCCGCTTTCCATCAAGACCCAGCCTGTGAGCATGGAAGCGGAAGGGTATTCCGCACCGCTTACCCTCAAGGTGGAGGCAGAGGGCGGTGTCAAGCCGTATACCTACGTTTGGAAGTACCGTGACCGCCGCGACACGTTGGTGGTCTTAAACGGCGATTGGGTCAAGGGTGCGGATACCGACACATTGAGGCTCACCGCAAATCCCTTGGAGGACCTGCTCGGGAAACTGCTCTATTGCACCGTGACCGATGCGCAGGGCAATTCGGTGAATTCCGATACCGCAAGTGTCTACGGCCCGTTTTTGATGACGGTGGAAGACTCGCTTTTGCAAAACGACAAGAATGTACTCGTCGGCCGACTCTCGGACGGTTGGCTGAAGGTGGGCGATAAGGTCTCGGTTGAACGCGACGGTAAAATCATCGCCATCGGTACGGTCGAGGAGTTGCAGATGTTCGGAAAATCGTTGGATTCTGCGGTGAAGGGTGACCGAGTCGGGATTGTATTCAACAGAACCGACGGTGTCCGTCCGCAATCCGGCGATACCGTCATGCGATTTTTGGAGTATCACGTAATCGACACAAGTGATGTCATAAATTAATCCGGTATTGTCAGATGTGTCTCTGCCGTTGTATAATGAGAGTATCGAAAGGATGAGATTCTTTGAGGTTTGTGAAGATTATGGCACTTTTTGCATTTCTTACATCCCTCTGCGGCTGTAAGCATGACCTGTTTATTTTAGACGGTCCGGGCATGGTCTATGCGGATTCCGAGTATCGGACCGAATATGCAAACTGCCTCCCCTTTGAGGACATACAAGGCGCGCCGTATCTTGCAATCGCGTATCTTGGCAAGGGGGAAGACGGCAAAGCAAACAAAGATGCTTCCATAGCCAAGATTTTCGAAGGTCTTGATGATGAGAAAATCGGTCAAATCAAAACCTTTGAATATGAGGGGGATGATTGGTTTCTTGTGATTCCGAAATACAGAGACCTTGTTTCTCTCATAAAAGACGGCGCGGAGCTGACAAAGGCGGCTTACGCCGGCGAGGCATTTGTTTTAAGATGCGGTCAGGATATCACCGTAAACACTTTTGAGACGAAAGAAATCAACTATTTACTTTCCGTCACCGAAAGCGGAGAACTTGACGGCACCGACGAAAATGTGTGGGACATCACAGACTTGATTCATAAATAACCGAAAGGAGAATTATTATGGGACTGTTAAAGGCAGGCATTGGCGCAATGGGCGGCGTTTTGGCTGACTCCTGGCGCGACTATTTCTACTGCGAGAGCATGGATGCGGACACCCTTGTGGTCAAGGGTGAAAAGAGAGTTGGAGGTCGCTCCTCCAACAAAAAGGGCACCGACAACATCATTTCCAACGGCTCGATCATCAACGTCAACGAGGGACAGTGCATGATGATCGTGGAGAGCGGTAAGGTTGTGGAGTTGTGCGCGGATCCGGGTGAATTTGTATATGACACAGGCACCGAGCCGAGCTTGTTCTACGGCTCTCTCGGTGAGAACATCAAAAAGAGCTTTGCGGAAGTGGGCAAGCGCTTCACCTTTGGCGGCGAGCCCGCAAAGGACCAGAGAGTGTATTTCTTCAACACCAAGGAAATCTACGGCAACAAGTACGGCACTCCCTCCCCCATCCCCTTCCGTATCATGGATACCGCAATCGGCTTCCCGCTCGATATCAAGATTCGCTGCCACGGGGAGTATTCCTACCGCATCACCAACCCGATGCTCTTTTATACCAACGTGTGTGCAAATGTGGAGCATTCCTTCACCCGTGACCAGATTGACAGCCAGTTAAAGAGCGAGCTGCTCACCGCTTTGCAGCCCGCGATGTTCAAGATTTCGCAGAACAATATTTACTACGCGGCAATCCCGGGCTACACCATGCAGCTTGCGGAAGAACTCAACGAACTTCTCTCCTCCAAGTGGAGAGACCGCCGCGGTGTGGAAATTGTGGAATTTGGCGTATCCGCGGTCAACGCGACCGAAGAAGACGAAGCAAGAATCACCGAGTACCAGCGCTCCACCGCAATGGGCCGCGATGCGAATATGCTCCGCGGTCATATGGCAGGTGCAACCGCTCAGGCGATGAACACCGCAGCAGCCAACGAAAACGGCGCAATGGCAGGATTTATGGGCATGGGCATGGCAGGTAATATGATGGGCGGCATGGCAAACTTCATGCAGGGCGCATCCACCACGCAGGACACCATGGTCAGCCAGCCTGCAGGTGCTGCATCCGGCTGGAAGTGTGAATGCGGCACAACCAATTCGGGCAAGTTCTGTCAGAATTGCGGCAAGCCGCAGCCTGCGGCAGGCTGGACTTGTGAGTGCGGAACAACCAATCAGGGCAAATTCTGCCAGAACTGCGGCAAGCCGAAGCCCGCAGGCGCACCGCTCTATCAGTGTGACAAGTGCGGCTGGACCCCGGAAGACCCCGCAAATCCCCCGAAGTTCTGCCCCGAATGCGGCGATATTTGCGACGAAAACGATAAGTAATTTGGTTTCGGGGTGCTTTCATGCACCCCGTTTTGCCCATAAAAGGAGGCTTTTACAAATGAAACGTTTGATAGCAGTATCCCTTGCGCTGATTCTCACATTCGCGGGCTGCACCAAAGCGCCCGTGGTCGAGCCCGAAACCCAAGACCCCGTGGTCGAGGAAAGCGCGCTCGAAACCCTGCAAGCCAAAATCCGTGAGTCGGGAAAGCTCATCGGTGTCGCCTATCTCGGCTGGATCGAAGGCGATGCCGCAACCGCAAAAGCAGAACTGTTTGCGAAGGATTTCATCGCAAACAAAGGGCTTGGCTTTATCAAGGATATTGAACACTACGCGGAGTATGACGGCTACCGTATGTATGCCATCGTGCCCGCAGACGAGAGTGTTTTGATTTCGGTTTCCAAGTGCGAATTTGACGATGACTTCCTGCCGTATGCAGGTGAGCAGTTGGTCATGGCAAATGCACCGATTCTCGTTCGCGGCGTGATGAGTGATACCATGCCAAATCTTCTGGTCATTGCGGAAAACGGTGAAGATGTTGTGAAATACACCCCGATTCAGTCGGGTATGGACGGCAGACTCGAAAACAGCGCAAATTTGGTCTATGACTTCACTCCGTACGAGTATATGGAGGAATTCGGCGGTGTGGACAAAGTCCCCGACATGGTCTTCTGCGGAAACTGGAGCGCGATTGCAAATGACGGAAACGGCGAGGAGCGTGTCCTGTTCCTCTCCTTAAACGGGGACGGCACGGCAAAGTATTCCTATGGTATCGGAAACAGCGAGGTTTTGGAAGCCTTTGAAGGCACTTGGTCGCTTGACGAAAACGACACCCTCACCTTAACGCTTCTGGGCGAGTATGACACAACCCCCGCCTTTACATGGGAAATGACCGCGGATGG
>JAZQIE010000116.1:0-9917 GCA_045540975.1 Eubacteriales bacterium | reverse complement strand
TAAGACCGCTTGGCCTCCGACTTGTAAGTGTGGTGCAAAGTTACTCGACGGCGCGATGTTTTGTAATCAGTGCGGAACTGAAGTAATTGAAAAGGATCGTGAATAATATGATTTGTAACAGATGCAATCAAACTCTTCCTGATGATAGCGAGTTTTGTCAATACTGCGGCAGCAAAATACATGATAACACTGGCGATTCGAATTCAGCTTCAAACGAAGAATTCACCCCAATAACACCTGTCATTTTGGAAGTAAAAGAACCCAAACCAACAACACTTGTTAAACAAAAACCGAAAACAAAAAAATCTCCATTGGATATAATCAATATTTTTGTCCTAATGCTACCAATCATATTCAGTTTAATAGGCATAATTGATTATTTAGAAGAAGAACTCTTTGCTGTGATATTCTTTATTGGTTTTCTCCCTTTATTGTTAAAAATATTAAATGTTGTAAAGCTAAAGAATAATATTATAGCTACAATTATTATAGTTGTTTCTCTATTAATAATGATGTGTTGTAGTTTGGGTTGTGATATTGAAATGGGGTTACCAATTTGCTTGACTACATTATACTTGTTGATTTGTGAAATATGCAAAATCATAAAATGTTGTATAGAAAAGTATCACGGAACACATAGCTATAGAATGAAATGCTATAAAAAAATTAACTGTCTAAATGAATATCGCGAAAAAGGCATTATTACTGAAGAGGAATATCAAGAGGGCAGAAATCAAATAATCAGCAAAATTCGCAACTAACCCTCGCCCCCCTGCGGAATTCTCCGCAGGGGATTTCATTTGGCATCAACAAAAGAACCCAACCGTTTGGTTGGGTTCTTTGTTTATTTACTTCTTTACCACTTTGGCGATGCGGGCGGATGCGGGGCTGAAGATGATATTGATTAAGATTTCGGGGAGCAGGTTTGCTAAAATCAGACCGGTGAGCACATAGCCCAAAACCGCGCCGCCGCCTGCCCAGGCGGAGAGGACGTCGATGAAGAAGGTGAGCATACAAAGGATGAAGATGCCGGTATTGACCAGCGGACAGACCAGCGCGGCAAGGAGCATTGCGAGATACCCGTTTTTGCCTTTGAAGAGACGGTAGACCGCGCCTGCCGCGACACCGGCGAGGATGCCCTTTGCCATGACCACGAGAAAGCACAGGATCGGGTTTGCATGGAAGACCATTGCGCCGCCGGGGTCTGCGCCCGTGACACAGTTGATGTACACAATCACGCCGAAGGTTGCGCCGAGGAGTGCGCCCGCGCCGATGCCGTAGACCGCGGCACCGATGACGATGGGGATGAGCACCAGCGAGATGGAGACGCCGCCGATGGGCGGAATCATACCGCCGATTGCCTGCATGACGAGTACCAACGCCATGAGGAGCGCGATGCCGACCATTTTTTGGATTCCGTTTCGTTTCATGTTAATTTCCTCCTTCAAAATTCTTACGGTAGATTTCATAGAGTCCGTCAAGCACCAGCATTTGGTCCTCGCGGATGGGGGCATTGCATTTGTCCAAAATGAGCCCACAATGACTGCCCGATGCGAGCAGTACCTTGGGCGGGGCGGAAAGCTCCGCGCTCATACGGGAGACCAGACCGTCCACCATTGCCGCCGCGCCGTAAACCGCGCCCGAGCGCATGGCTTCCACCGTGTTTTTCCCGATGACGCGTTTGGGAGCGGAGAGCGAGATTTCGGGGAGCTTTGCCGCGTGTTTGGAAAGCGCGGAGAGGGATTCGGTTACCCCCGGCGCAATGACCACACCGCAAAACGCGCCGTTTTCATCAATCGCACTCACGGTGGTTGCGACCTCGAAATCCACCAAGAGCAGCGGCGCACGGTAGCGACTCAGCGCGCCCACACTCATTGCCACAAGGTCACTCCCCAGCTGGGCGGGGTTTTCGATTTTGATATTGAGCCCGGTTTTCAAGCCCGGACCCACCTCACACGGGGTAACACCGCACACACGCCCGACCGCGTCCCGAATCCGTTCGGTGAGCGGCGGAAGGACGGAGGCGATAATCGCGCCGTCAATACCGCTTGCATCGATGCCCTTGAGGGTCATACTGCCTGCAAGCAAGACCGCGTATTCATCCGCGGTCCTTGCGGAGTCGGAGGCGAGGCGGAAGGTGGCGGTGCAGGTACCGTTTTGATAGACACCAAACTGCACCGACTGATTCTTGATGCCGATTGCCAAAACCACAAGGCTTCCTCCTTTCGTAATCAAAAAACGGGCAATGCATACAGCACTGCCCGTGAAAAAATACAACAAAACAAACGGATGCCCCGATTCGCTGCCTTTCAACCAGTGATAAAGCGCAAAGACGTTTCCGTTTCTCAATTTCACACAACAGCTACCGCTCCCACACGGGGATGCAATGCTATCTTCATTATAATACTTTTTTTCAATTTGTCAACTCGGAGAGGGGCGCGAAGGTATAACCCATCTCGGTCCATTTGGTGAGGAGGGTATCTAAAATCTTCGCGTTGGTTTCCGAGGTGCTGTGCAGCAGGACGATTGCGCCCGGATGGATGCGCTCGGTTAAAGTTTTGATTGCCGCCTCGGGATTTGGCTGGGCATCGTTCTTCCAATCCACATAGGCAAGACTCCAGAACACGGTTTTATACCCCAACTCTTGGGCTTGCTTTAAGTTTTCCTCGCTGAATTTCCCTTGCGGCGGGCGGTAGAATTTGGGGAGCTCACGGTCGGTGAGCAGATAAAATTCCTGTTCAAGCGCCTCAATTTCCTTGCAAAACTCGGATTTTTGGGCGATTTTGGACATATTCGGGTGATTGTAGGTATGATTTCCCACGGTATGCCCTTCCTCGCACATCCGCACCACCAATTCGGGCGCGGTTTTCAGATAATTCCCGACCAAAAAGAATGCGGCGGGGACATTGTGCTTTTTGAGGGTATCGAGAATGGCCGCGGTATGCCCGTTTTCATAGCCTGCATCGAAGGTGAGATAAATCTTCTTTTCGTTTGGGTTTCCCATGTAATAGGCATCAAATTTTCCGAGGTAGTCCGCGCTTTTGTTTGCAATCGGCGCCTCGCCGTTTTTTCCGAAGCTGAGTCCCCAATCGACTGCGGAGGCAGGGACGCTCTCCCCGAGCCGCTCCGACCCAAACGGGATGAGCAGGATGAGGGCGAGGCAGGCAAACAAGGTGAGGATGACACGTTTGTGTACGGTTATGTACAAGAAAAACACCGCCTTTTTTCGAGATGGTTTCAGTATATGGCAGGTGTTTTTCGGATAGACGGCCGCTCTTGTCCCTACTTGATGTCGATGACGCTGACGGGACACGCATCGCGCGCATCTTTTGCACACGCGACAGTCTCGGGCGGGATTTCGCCGCCCTGCGCCTTGCCGTCATCATCAAACGAAAAGACATCCGGGCACATACTCACACACAAGCCGCACGCGATACATCCGTCCTTCTCAACGGTTGCTTTCACGCCGTCACCCCCTTTCCCCTCCAATATTTCCGAAAAAGTCGGATTTTATGTAAAAAACCCCTTTACTTTTTATAAAAAACGTGTTAGAATAGCAGAGCGTGTGATAGCGAATGCTATTCACGAACAAACCCATTGTCACAGTTTGGGGACATTTGCTCGGTTGTATCCGAGGGTTTCACCCGCCCCATACTCTGCTTTTGGGAAATTTATTTTGAAAGGTGAATGTACCATGATCCAGAAGGAACAAAAGACCGCAGTAATCGCAAACAACCGCCTGCATGAGACCGACACCGGTTCTCCCGAAGTGCAGATCGCAATCCTGACCGAGCGCATCGCTCAGCTCACCGAGCACCTCAAGGTCCACAAGAAGGACAACCACTCCCGTCGTGGCCTCTTGAAGATGGTCGGTAACCGCCGCAGCCTGCTCAACTACCTCCAGAAGAAGGATATTGAGCGCTACCGTGCAATCGTTGCAAAGCTCGGCCTGAGAAAGTAAGAAGCGAAACGGGTAAGAAGCAGGAGTCCTTTCCGCGCTTCTTACCCTTTTGTTGTCTTCACGAGAAAGCCGCACGTGGTACCGTTTAGCAGTTGAATGTGCTGCCGAAAAGGTCGGCTGTATGTTCAAATGCTAAACCCACCGCGGTCTTTCTCAAGAAATATATCAAAAAGGAGAAAGACACATGAAAGAAATGCAATTCACCAAGTATCGCAAGTATGAAACTCAGCTTGCGGGCCGTGCTCTCGTGGTTGAGACCGGCAAAATGGCAGGCCTTGCAAACGGCTCCTGCCTGGTCAGCTACGGTGACACCGTTGTTCTCGTCACCGCGACCGCTTCCGAAAAGCCGCGCGCAGGAATCGACTTTTTCCCGCTCTCGGTTGATTTTGAAGAACGCCTTTACTCGGTCGGCCGTATCCCGGGCAGCTTTATGCGCCGCGAGGGTCGTCCGGGCGAGCGCGCAATTCTGTCCTCCCGTCTCATCGACCGTCCGATTCGTCCGCTCTTCCCGAGCGACATGAGAAACGACGTTGCGATTGCCGCAACCGTCCTCTCGGTTGACAATGACTGCGCTCCGGAAATCGTTGCAATGCTGGGTACTTCCATTGCGCTCTCCATTTCCGACATTCCGTGGGCAGGCCCGATTGCAGGCGTGAACGTCGGCATGGTGGACGGTGAGTTTGTGGTCAACCCGACCTCGGCTCAGCGTGAAAAGAGCACCCTTGCTCTCACCGTTGCGGGCACCGCGCAGAAGGTTGTCATGATCGAAGCGGGTGCAAACGAAATCCCGGAAGACACCATGTTCGATGCAATCATGCTCGCACATGAGGAAATCAAGAAGTTGGTTGTCTTTATTTCCAACATCAAGGCTGAAATCGGCCTTGCAAAATTCGACTACGCAAAGAATCCGTTTGACACAGATCTCTTTGAAGCGGTCAAGGCAGACGCGATTGACAAGGTCCGCTACTGCATGGACACCGATGACAAGCTCGTCCGTGACGCTCGTCTCTTAGAGCTCTCCAACGAACTGATTGAGAAGTTCTCCGAGCAGTTCCCGGAAATCGAAGCAAACCTCGGCGAAGTCCTTTACAAGATTCAGAAGCTGGTTGTCCGCGATTGGCTCCTTCAGGGCAAGCGTGTTGACGGCCGTGCGCTCGACGAAATCCGTCCGCTGGCTGCGGAAGTCGGCATCCTGCCGCGCACCCACGGTTCGGGTATGTTCACCCGCGGTCAGACTCAGGTCCTCACCGTTGCAACTCTGGGTACCATCGCAGATCAGCAGAAGCACGACAACATCTACGAGCAGGAATTCAAGCGCTATATGAACCACTACAACTTCCCGTCCTACTCGGTCGGTGAAGCACGTCCGAGCCGCAGCCCGGGCCGCCGCGAAATCGGTCACGGCGCACTCGCTGAGCGCGCACTTGTCCCGGTCATTCCGAGCGAGGATGAGTTCCCGTACTGCATCCGTCTGGTCTCCGAAGTTCTCTCCTCCAACGGCTCCACCTCTCAGGGCTCCATCTGTGGCTCTACCTTGGCGCTGATGGATGCGGGTGTTCCGATTAAGGCACCGGGTGCAGGTATCTCCTGCGGTCTGGCCACCCGTGACGACGAGTGGCTCACCTTTGTTGACACTCAGGGCGTGGAAGACTTCTACGGTGATATGGACGTTAAGGTTGGCGGTACCAAGGCAGGTATCACCGCGATTCAGATGGACCTGAAGATTGACGGTCTGACTCCGGAAATCATCCGCAGCGCACTCACCACCTGCCGTGATGCACGTTACAAGATTCTCGACGAAATCATGCTCCCGTGCATCAACCAGCCGAGAGCAGAACTTTCCAAGTATGCTCCGAAGATGATTCACATGACCATCGATCCGGAAAAGATTCGCGACGTTATCGGTAAGGGCGGCAGCGTGATTCAGAAGATCGTTGCTGACACCGGCGCGAAGATTGACATTGAAGACGATGGCAGCGTCTACATCTCCGGCATTGAGCAGGAGGCTTGCGAAAAGGCAAAGAAGACCATCGAAGCAATTGTTCTGGATCCGGAAGTCGGCTCCATGTACTACGGCAAGGTTGTCCGCCTGATGCAGTTCGGCGCATTTGTCGAAATCGCTCCGGGTAAGGACGGCTTGGTCCACATCTCCAAGCTCGAGAACAAGCGCGTTGAAAAGGTCGAGGATGTCCTCAATGTTGGCGACATGACTTGGGTCAAGGTTGTCGAGATTGACGATAAGGGCAGAATCAACCTGTCCCGCAAGGATGCTTACAACGAACTTGCAAAGCAGGAACAGAAAGACTGATTTTCCAACATCGGGCAGTGAAAACTGCCCGATGTTTTTACACAGGAGAAGAATATGCAGGAACTTCGAACATTATCAAACGGCGTGACCGTGGCGTACGAGCATATCCCCGCCGCCCGCACCACCGCGCTCGGGGTGTGGGTGAAATCGGGCGCACGGCACGAGCCTGAGGAACTTTGCGGCATTTCGCATCTGCTGGAACACATGGTATTTAAGGGGACAGAGCGCCGCAGCGCGCGTGTCCTTGCAGAGGAAATGGATGCCATCGGCGGTCAAATCAACGCGTTCACCGCGATGGATTGCACCTGCTTTTACGCGCGTGTTTTGGATACCCATGCGGCGCAGGCGCTGGATTTACTGTGCGACATGGTGTTTCACGCGCGCCTTTCGGATGCGGATTTGAAGCTTGAGCGCGGTGTGGTCTTTGAGGAAATCGGGATGTATCAAGACTCGCCCGAGGACCTTGCGGCAGACCGCTTGAATGCCGCGATTTACAGCGGCAGTGCGCTCGGACGTCCCATTCTCGGCACCAAGAAAACCTTGCGCGCCATGACCGGGAAGACTCTGCGGCAGTACCGCGACAGCCATTATGTCGGCCCCGCGGTGGTGGTATCGGTTGCGGGAAGTTTTGACGAAGCGCTCCTCACCGAAATCGAGGCGCGGTTTTCCTTCCTTCCGAATACCCCCGCACCCGTGTTTGACACCGCAAGCTACACCCCGTCGGTCACCCTGTGCAAAAAGGAAATCGAGCAAAACCATCTGTGCATCGCATTCCCCGCGCTGCCGTACGGCGCGCCCGAGCGGTTTGCCATGCGGCTGCTCAACGCCTTGGTGGGCGGCGGAATGTCCTCCCTGCTCTTCCAATCCGTGCGCGAGGAGGCAGGGCTTTGCTATGCGATTTCCTCGTTTGTCGGCACATATGACGATATCGGCGCGTTTTGTATTTACACCGCGACCCACCCAAGCACCGAGCATGCGGCACTGCTCCGCATTCGTGACGAGCTCTCCGCACTCTCCGAGAGTATCACGGAGGAGAAACTGGCACGGGTGCGCGATCAGGTGATTTCGAATATTTATATGGGGCTGGAAAGCACGGTTGCGCATATGAACACACTCGCAAACGGAATTTTGCGCGAGGGTCGGATTGTGACCCCCGACGAGGTGGTGGAAGCACTCTCCAAGGTGACGCTTGACGATGTGAAGTCACTCGCAAAGCGTGTGTTTGACTTCTCGCGCGCCTCAATTTCGGTGGTCGGAACACCCTCCGCACGCGGATTCTATCGCGCGTGGCAAGAAAAATCGTGAATTTTCTGTCAAATCAGCAAATAAAGGCTTGCATTCTTGCACAAACTACAATATAATATATAATGACCTAATTTGGAAAGGAGTTCACACCAATGAGCTTAACTACTAACAAAGCTGTCAACACATGGGTTGACGAAATGATCGCTCTCACCAAGCCGGAAAACGTGGTTTGGATTGACGGTAGCGAAGCACAGCTGGACGAACTGCGCGCTGAAGCAGTGAAGACCGGCGAAATGATCAAACTCAACGAAGAAAAACTCCCGGGCTGCTATCTCCACAGAACTGCAGTTAACGACGTTGCTCGTGTTGAGCACCGTACCTTCATCTGCACCCCGACCAAGGAAGAAGCAGGTCCGACCAATAACTGGATGGATCCGGCTGAAGCATACGATATGCTCGGCAAGCTGTACGACGGTTCCTACAAGGGCCGCACCATGTACGTCCTTCCGTTCAGCATGGGTGTCCCGACCTCCCCGTTTGCTAAGATCGGTATCGAGCTGACTGACTCGATTTATGTTGTTCTCAACATGGCTATCATGACCCGCATCGGCCAGAAGGTTCTCGACGTTCTGGGCGACAGCGAGGATTTCGTCCACGGTCTCCATGCTCGTGCAGACCTCGACGAAGAGAAGCGTTACATTGTCCAGTTCCCGCAGGACAACACCATTTGGTCCATCAACTCCGGTTACGGCGGAAACGTTCTGCTCGGTAAGAAGTGCTTCGCTCTGCGTATCGCTTCCTATCAGGCAAAGAAGGAAGGCTGGATGGCAGAGCATATGCTCATCCTCGGCATCAAGAAGCCGAACGGTGAGAAGTTCTATGTCACCGCTGCATTCCCGTCCGCTTGCGGCAAGACCAACCTGGCTATGCTGATTCCGCCGGAAGGCTATCGTAAGAACGGCTACGAAGTCGAATGTGTCGGTGACGACATTGCTTGGCTCCGCATCGGTTCCGACGGCCGTCTGTGGGCAGTCAATCCGGAAGCAGGCTTCTTCGGTGTTGCTCCGGGTACCAACATGAAGTCCAACCCGAACGCTCTCCTCACCTGCCAGAAGAACACCATCTTCACCAACGTGGTCCACAACCTCGCTGACAACACCGTGTGGTGGGAAGGCCTGGACAAGAACCCGCCGGCAGATGCGCTCAACTGGAAGGGCGAGCCGTGGGATGCTTCCAAGGGCGAGAAGGGTGCTCATCCGAACAGCCGCTTCACCGCTCCGGCAGCACAGTGCCCGTGCATTTCCGATCAGTTCGAAGCTGATCAGGGCGTTCCGATTTCCGCTATCATCTTCGGCGGCCGCCGTGCAAAGACCGCTCCGCTGGTTTATCAATCCTTCGATTGGAACCACGGTGTCTTCGTTGGCTCCGCTATGGCAAGTGAAACCACCGCAGCAGCTACCGGTGCAGTCGGCGTTGTCCGCCGCGACCCGATGGCTATGAAGCCGTTCTGCGGTTACAACATGGCTGACTATTTCGGACATTGGGTCGAAATGGGCGGCAAGATCGGCAAGCAGCCGAAAATCTTCCACACCAACTGGTTCCGTCAGGACGACGAAGGCAACTTCGTATGGCCGGGCTTCGGCGACAACATGCGCGTTCTCGAGTGGATCATCAACCGCTGCGAAGGCAAGGTTGGCGCTCAGGAAACCGCAATCGGTTATGTCCCGAATGCCGAAGACATCAACCTCGAGGGCATCAAGGACTTCGACATCGAGACTCTCAAGAGCATCCTGACCGTCGATCCGGCGCTCTGGATGGAAGACGTCAAGGGTCTGGAAGAGTTCTATGCAGACTTCGGCGACAGAATGCCGGCAGAAATGACCAAGCAGCTGAACGCTTTGAAGGATCGCCTCTCCAAGTAATCCGAAATTCAAAACACCGTGGCGCACGCCACGGTGTTTTTCTTATATTTACATCACGGAAAATTTTTGGTATACTAATATCAGTTTTCCAGATTAAGGAGGCAAGATTTATGCCGAATGACCACAACTCCTTTTCCGCAATGTCCATGCGGCGTATTCGCATGAAGTTCCATGCAAAGCGCGCGCTTCCCGGAAATTGGATGCGCTCGATTTTTCTTGCGGTCCTCTTTTCGCTTGCAATTTCGTTTACACTCGGGATGGTTGCCCCGTATATTGACCCGGAACTCGTCAAGAATCCGCCCGAAACACTGCAGCTGCTCTTTCAGGAGCTCTTTCCCGAGCCGATTACCAAGAAATTCCTGCTGCGCTGCGGCGTGATGCTTTTGCTGTATTGGTTGGTGGTGTCCCCCCTTCGCGTGGGACTTTCGCGATTCTTCATCGGGGTGGCACGTCTGCAAAAGCCTCGCCTCCCCGTTGCATT
>JAZQIE010000115.1:0-2465 GCA_045540975.1 Eubacteriales bacterium | reverse complement strand
GACATGGTCATTTAGCACCGTTCCCGTCATTTTTCCCGATTCGACCAAAGACTGTGCTTCTTCAAGCGCATCAACGCCTACCAGATAAATGTCTTTCCCGACCGTGCGTCCCGCCGCGGCAATCGCTTGTGCCGCGCCTAGCGCCATTGCATCGTTATTGCAGAAAATGACATCTACCTCACGTCCGAAGTTCGCAAGTGCGGTTGCAGCAAGTTCCTGCCCTTTTTCCTGTGCCCAATCGCCGCGCTGATTAAAGAGTTCTTTTGTCTTGATTCCAGCATCCTCGAGTGCTTTGACCGAAAACTCGGTGCGGTATTGCGCATCGACATTTTCAGGATCACCCGTAATCATCACATAGGATACCGTACCGTCACCGTTGATGTCTCCGCGTGTCTCGGTTTGAGCAATAATCTCGCCTTGGAATTTACCCGATTGACGCGCATCCGCACCGACATAGCTCACTTTATCCCAAATTGCCAAATCATCTGCACTCGGCTCACGATTGATGAAGATGACCGGGATATCTGCCGCCTTACATTTTTGAATCACGGTCGCAGCGCTGGATGCCTGAACAAGATTACAGATGATAACATCCACTTGATTTGCAATGAACGTATCGATTTGATTGGTTTGCTCGGCTTGGTCACCCTTACCGTCCACCACAGTCACGCGGTATTGCTTACTTTCACCGTTTAATTCTGTGATATAGTCTTCAAGCGCATTTCGATACAAGGTCATAAAATTGTCGTCAAATTTATAAATCGAGACTCCGATTTCGACCGTATCTTCTCCCGTATTTTCCATCGGAGAACAAGCACCTATCAAGAGGAGTGCCAAAACCAACGCTGTGATTCTTCCAAGTCGTTTCATACTGTGTCATTCCTTTCATTTTCTTGCAATTAGTATTCCCGACTTTTCGATTTTATGCGCAAATAAAAATCCCCCCGTATAACGGGGGGTATTTCATTTTCGGGCATAGCCCTAATGGATACTGGCGACGCACAAGTGCGTTTTCACATTGGCCTGCCAGCCACGCAACTGTTACTTACCACCCATAAATGGGTCCCGCGGGTCATACAAACTTATCTGATCACTTTCTTGGTCGTGCTTCAGTTGATTTGAAATGTACTCCTTAATTGCTTTTGTGTTCTTCCCCGCGGTATCAACGTAATATCCCCTACACCAAAATTCGCGGTTTCGGTATGCAAACTTCATATTTCCCCATTTTTGGAATATCAACAATGCACTCTTTCCTTTCAAATATCCCATAAACCCCGAAACGCTCATTTTGGGCGGGATACTTACCAACATATGGATATGATCCGGACATACTTCACCTTCTACTATTTCAACACCTTTCCATTGGCACAGTTGTCTTAGTATTTCTCGTATCTCCAAACGCTTTTCTTCGTAAAATATTTTTCTGCGGTATTTTGGCGCAAACACGATATGATATTTGCAATTCCATTTTGTGTGTGCTAAACTACTTTTGTCTATGGTTTCTCTTTTCATAGATAAATCCTCCAATGTGTTTTTTATTTTGACTGGCAGGTCAAGTTATTCTAACACATTGGAGGATTTTTGTTCACCGGTTAACCTCTTTTGAACCACGCGACTATCGCGTGGTTTTCGTTTTACAAAAAACGGCTTGGATGTTTTCATCCAAGCCGTAACAGAAGTGTTAAATTTTGAAGATTCCGAAAGCATCAAGAACAGAACTGATGAGCACCAAAAGGATACAAATGGGCGCCAAATAACGAATGACAAAAGTGTACCACCGTTTGCCCTTAAACGGTCCGGAAACCTCAATTTCATCAAGCACTGTTTTGGGTTTGAGAACGTATCCGACAAACAGACAGGTCAAAAGTGCACCAATCGGCATGAGGACACTGTTGCTGATAAAGTCAAAGAAATCGAGGAACGAGAATCCGAGGACGGTGATTTCACTCCAGGCTCCAAATCCCAAAGAGGACGGAACACCGAGCAGAATCGAAACGCCCAAAACAACAAAGCACGCAGAAACACGCCCAAGTTTCCACTGGTCCTGCACCACGCTCACAACCGTTTCCATAAGAGAAATGGAGGAAGTAAGTGCCGCAAAAAGAACCAAGAGGAAGAACGCGGCACCGACAACAGTACCGAAGTTCATGCTTTCGAACACCTTCGGAAGCGTTTCAAACATCAAGCTCGGACCTTTTCCCAGCGCGCTCTGGCTGCCGCCCGAGAAAACAAACACCGCAGGAACAATCATAAGACCCGCAATAAACGCGATTCCCGTGTCAAACAGTGCAATTTGCTTTGCGGATGAAATCAGATTGACTTCTTTCTTCATATACGAGCCGTAGGTAATCATGATTCCCATTGCGATGGACATGGAATAGAACATCTGACCCAACGCGGCAAGCACGGTCGTAGCGGAGAACTTGGAGAAGTCCGGGGTGAAGTAATACAAAACACCCTCCAAA
>JAZQIE010000114.1:0-3688 GCA_045540975.1 Eubacteriales bacterium | reverse complement strand
ACCGTGTCACGGTGGATGCGTCGGTATTGACCGCGTCGGATATCCCGGACTCGCTTATGAGAGAAATGCGCTCTTCGGTCATTTTCCTCGGAGCGATTTTAGCGCGGCTTCATGCGGCGAAGATGTATTTCCCCGGCGGTTGTGAATTGGGGAATCGTCCCATTGACCTGCACCTTTCCGCCCTGCGTGAGCTTGGCGCGGCCGTGGAGGAGGAAGGCGGACGAATCTGCTGCACCGCAGAGTCTCTGCACGCGCGTGAAATCAATTTGTGCTTTCCCAGTGTCGGTGCAACCGAAAATATCATGCTTGCGGCAACCTGCGCAGCGGGTGTGACCTGTATCCGCAACGCGGCGCGTGAGCCTGAAATCGAGGATTTGGCGCGCTTTTTACAATGCATGGGTGTTTCGGTGCGCGGTGCGGGAAGCTCTGTCATTGAAGTGGAATGTACGAAACAAACGCGCGACCCTGTGTTTCGTATCATGCCGGACCGCATTGTTGCGGCAACCTATTTAATCGGCGTTGCAATGACCGGGGGAGAAGCGCTGATTTCTGACTTAACCCCCGAACATCTCACTCCCGTCACCTCGCTGCTCATCGGGTCGGGATGTGAAGTTTTGTGTGAGAAAAACCGAATTTTCCTCAAAGGAAAACAGAAACTGCGCCCGTGCAAGACCGTGCGGACCCTCCCGTATCCGGGGTTTCCGACCGATGCGCAAGCGCCCATGATGGCGTATACCACACAATGTGAGGGCACAAGTATCTTTGTGGAAAATATTTTTGATAATCGGTACCGTCATGTCTGCGAACTTGCGCGTTTGGGTGCAAACATCAAGGTGGAAGGTCGTGTGGCGGTCGTGGAAGGGAAGACAAAACTGCACGGCGCACGTGTGAGTGCGACCGATTTGCGCGGTGGCGCGGCGTTGGTGCTTGCGGCATTGTGCGCGGAAGGGGAAAGCCGAATCGACGAGGTTTGCCATATCGACCGCGGATACGAGGCGATTGAAACGAGTTTTTCCAAACTCGGCGCAAACATCGTGCGAAGAGAGGAGTAGAAACGTGAGACACAACAAAAGAAAATCCCGCAGGAGACGGGGAAGACGCATCTTTTCCTTTTTCTTAATCCTCGTTATGATTGGTGTGATCGTTGCGTCGGTCACGATGTTTTTTCAGACCGCGGAAATTCAAGTGACCGGCGTTTCCAAATATACAGCGGACGAAATCATCGCGGCAAGCGGAATCCAAGTGGGTGACAATCTGTTTGCGATGAATAAATTTGAAGTGGAGCGGAGAATCAAGGAACAGTATCCGTATGTGGCAGAGGTGAAAATTCGCCGCCGCTTGCCCGATACCTTCCTCTTTACCGTGACCGAGCGTGTTGCGGTTGCGTATCTGGATGTGGGTGAGCAGCGTTGGATTTTGGACAAGCACGCGTATCTCTTGGAGCCGCTCTCGATTTCCGAAGAGGTTCCGTATCTGCGGATTGTGAGTGAATCCGAAGCGGTGGAGCCTGCATCGGGCAAACGTCTGGTGCTTCCGGAGGAAACCGCGGTGGATGCATTGGATTTGATTATGGATGGGCTGTTTGAACTCGATATTGTAGCCGATGTATCGCAAATCGATATCAGCAAACTTTACCGCCTCACATTTTTGTATCAAAACCGCTTGCAGGTGCAGCTGGGAAATTCGGAACGAATGGAAAAGAAACTTCGTTTGTTCCATACCATCTTAAATGAATTGTATCCGACCGATCGAGGGGTTTTGGATGTGTCTCTGCCGCCTGAGGGCAGATTCCAACCCAACAGCAGCATCGGGATTGGAGGTTGAGAATGAGAGGAAAAGATTTGGAAAACACACAAGCAAAAATTGCGCTGATTCTGACTTGTGCGCTTTTGGGCTTTCTCTTGATGCTGCAATTCCGCAGCGTTCTCGTAAACGAGGCGGAGACCGAAGCGCAGCCCGCACGTACCGAACAGCTTTTGAGCCGTTTGGTGGAAATGGAAGAGAAGAACGCGCAGCTTAGCGCACAGCTCGAACAAACCAAAAAAGATTTGGAAGCGATGCGCTCATCCGCCGCGGAATCCGGCGGTGTTGCAAAATCCCTTTCCGAACAACTGATGCGCGCAGAGATTCTCTCCGGCGCAACCGCGGTGCAAGGCCCCGGGATAACCGTTACTTTGTCTGACAGTCAGGGGACGGTCGGCGGTGCAATCGGAGAAAACGCATTTGTGGTGCATGACAGCGACCTGTTGGGTGTCATCAATGAATTGCGCAGCGCGGGTGCGGAAGCACTCAGCTTAAACGGTGAGCGAATCCTTGCAACAAGTGAAATCCGTTGTGCGGGGAATACGGTCAGCGTCAATAACACCCGCTATTCCGCACCGTTTGTCATCCGCGCAATCGGTGACCCGGATGTGATGGAGCAAGCACTCATGATGCGCTCCGGAATCGTGGCGGAGCTTGAGCGCTTCTTAATTGAGATTACCATTGAAAAGCATGAGAATCTGGTGATTGAAGGAGTCAAGAATCCGCTTGTATTCCGACATGCAACCGTTGTGGAGGGAGATTCATGATTGCAATTTATATGTTTGTCGGTGTGATTGCGGGAGCACTGCTTGCACTGCTTTTCCCGATTACCATTCCTGCCGCGTGGTCTCCGTATGTTGCCATTGCGCTTCTCGGTGCGCTGGACTCCACCATCGGAGGTGTGACCTCGCATCTGCGCGGTCGGTTTCAACTTAGAATCTTTCTTTCCGGATTCTTTGGGAATGCACTGCTTGCGGGGGTGCTGACCTGGGTCGGTACACGGCTGGATTTGGATTTGTTCCTCGCCGCGGTCGTGGTGTTCGGAACAAGAATTTTTCAAAATTTTGCAGATATGCGAAGTTATCTATTGACCAATCGCAAAAAAAAGTGTAGAATAGGTAAAAAGACTGTCTAAATTACATGCGATAAAGAAAATTTACGCACGGAGGGATATATCATGGCTTTTGAATATGATGCAGAACGCGATGTAGTTTGTTCGATTAAG
Organism: Eubacteriales bacterium; assembly: GCA_045540975.1. Classification (GTDB taxonomy): domain Bacteria; phylum Bacillota; class Clostridia; order Oscillospirales; family JAAYXM01; genus SIG510. The sequence continues at coordinate 660 of JAZQIE010000114.1, read as the reverse complement.
GTAATCGGCGTCGGCGGCGGCGGAAGCAATGCGGTCAACCGCATGATTCAGTCGGGTGTCCGCGGTGTTGAGTTCATCGCAGTAAACACCGACCGTCAGGCATTGCGTGATTCCAGCGCAACCTACAAAATTCAAATTGGCGAGAAGCTGACCAAGGGCTTGGGCGCAGGTTCCGATCCGGAAGTCGGCCGCAAAGCTGCAGAAGAGAGCCGCGAGGCAATCAAGAAGGTTCTTGAAGGAACCGACATGGTCTTCGTCACCGCAGGTATGGGCGGCGGTACCGGTACCGGTGCTGCTCCGGTTGTTGCGGATATGGCTCGTGAAATGGGCATCCTCACCATCGGTGTGGTTACCAAGCCGTTCGGCTTTGAAGGTAAGGTTCGCGCAAATCAGGCTACCGAAGGGATTGCAACCCTTCAGGAAAAGGTTGACTCTTTGGTTGTCATCCCGAATGAACGCCTCAGCTTGGTTTCCGAGCAGAAGATTACCTTTATCAACGCGTTCGAAATTGCTGACGATGTTCTCCGTCAGGCAATCCAGAGCATCTCTGAACTGATCAACGTCCGCGGTGTCATCAACCTCGACTTCGCAGATGTCAAGAAGGTTATGCATGCTGCAGGCTATGCTCACATGGGTGTCGGTCATGCTTCCGGTAAGGAT
>JAZQIE010000113.1:0-2523 GCA_045540975.1 Eubacteriales bacterium | reverse complement strand
CATGTTCGGGCAGCACATATTCAGCTCGATGACGTCTGCGCCTGCCTCTTCAAACTTCTTTGCCATGTTGACCCAGCCTGCTGCACCTTCGTCACCCGCATAGGTGATGTTTGCAAACAGCTTGAGGTCGCCCTTGAGTTCCTTCTTCGCATCGATCATGAGCTGGAGGCCCTGTTCGAAGGTGAGGCGCTTCTCAACGGTGAAGCAGAGTGCGTTGCGATCCTTGAAGATTGCATAACGCGGCTTACGGTTGATGTAGGGAGCCGGGTCGATGGTCAGCTTGATGGAAGCTGCACCCCAACCGCACTCTTCGATGACCTTGAGCTGTTCAACGCTCTTGGTGGTCGGGCCGGATGCGACATAGAACGGGTTTCTGAACTTTACGCCGCCGATTTCAACCGGCAGATCAAAATTGTGGATTTTCTTTTTCATCTCTGTATGCCTCCTGCGAAAATATTAAAGGTTATCGTTCTTGATGGTTCTGCCTTCACGAGCAGACTGGTAGATCAGGTTGATGACCTTGATTGCCTCATAGCCGTCCACACCGCGCAGACCGATTTTTGCATCGACGTTGTCGCGAGCGGAGGTCATGAAGTGACGGATTTCGTCAACATAACCCAAGTTGAACTTTTCGTCAACAGCGGGCTTCGACCAACCGGTGGTGACTTCTGCCTTTTCAACGGTGTATTCAAGGCCCGGGATAGAATATACATTCAAAGCGGAGGAGAAGGTCAGGTCTACATGGATGCAGCCCTTATCGCCGTAGAAGTCGATAACATCTTCCATACCGCCGGTGGTGACGTAGTTTGCCTCGAGGAGAGCGGTGGTGCCGTCCTCAAAACGGATGAGTGCTGCGCCCCAGTCTTCGCCTTCCATGGTCTTGTGCTGGAGGTTGTTCTCAAGTCCGCCGGAAGTCATTGCGGTGAGTTCGGTCCAACGGTTTTCCTTCAGCGCGAGCATGAAGCAGACCGGATGGACACCGAGGTGGACCATTGCACCGCCGCCGCAGTACTTGATGGTCTGAGCAAACGGGGAGTGAGAACCGCAGTGGCACTCACGTGCACGGACGAACATGGGCTTGCCGATTGCGCCTTCTTCGACAACCTGAAGCGCTCTCTGGAGTGCCGGTGCGAAGAGCCAGTCTTCCGCGTAGTAGAGCTTCTTGCCTGCTGCGATGGATGCATCGAGCATTGCCTTTGCATCTTCAACGGTGGTTGCAAGGGGCTTTTCGGAGATGACATGTCTGCCCTTTGCGAAAGCACGCTTTGCCGCTTCCACGTGCAGGAAGTTCGGCAAGCAGATATCGACAACGTCACAATCAACCTCTTCGATTGCCTTGAACATATCGTCGTATGCGACATAATCGGTTACGTTGTAACGGTCTGCCAGAGCCTTGACGCGATCGAGATCCTTATCGCAGATTGCGACGATCTCAGCGATGTCGGTACATCTGGAGTACCCGTCCATGTGCAGATCCGCGCTGAATGCTGCGCCGATCAGCAATACTTTTACCTTTCCCATTTTCACTACCTCCTGAAAATATACGGGATGTTTCCCTTTTTTCGAAGCGCGATGCTTCTCGAAGGATACCAAAGGACACTTTGGCACCATATTTACTCTATTTAATATGATACAATAAATTTTCGCAAGATACAACCTTTTTCGCAAAAATTAGAAAAAAAATCAAAAGAAAAACAGAAAAACTCCCCAAGCGAACACTTGGGGAGTTTCGGGTTACTTGATTTTCGGCAGAATATTGGTCTTGAAAAACTCGCGCGCCGCTTCGGGGCGGACATTTTCCGAGACACCGTCAACCGTGATGGAGACACCCTCGCCGCAATGACGGGTGCAGAAGCCCTCGTTCATTTCGACTTTCCCGTGGAGGTTGTACTCCTCAATCATCTGCTGGAAGGTGTGCATGACATTGTATGCGCCCTTCTGATGACAATGTGCGCTGATGCAAACATTGACAGAAACCATGATTTAGTCCTCCTTCGGTTTGTACTCAACATGGAGCAGTTCATGGACACGGCCCTTGAGGAGACCCTGATACAAGGTGAGCATGAGCGGATTTTCCTCACTACGCTTGATGTTGCTGAGCTTGTCAGCCGCATAGAGCGCCTTACCGCGGCTTTCCTTGTTTGCCGCATCCGAAACAGGCTGACCTGCACCTGCGACACAGCCGCCCGGGCAAGCCATGACCTCGACCAGGTCGTAATGTGCGCCATCTTTAATCTTCTGGATTAAGTTTTCCGCATTGCGGAGGCCCGAAACAACCGCAATTCTGAGCTTACGGTCACCGTACGGAACGGTTGCTTCCTTGACACCCTTCATGCCGCGGACACCGCTGAATGCGATTGCATCCAGAGTTGCGAGGGATTTGTCGGATGCGACACGGCGGACCACCGCTTCGGTAACACCGCCGGTGACACCGAAGATGACGCCCGCACCCGAACGGGTGCCGAACGGGAGGTCAACTGCTTCCGGCTCGAGTTCGGGGAAGACGATACCGGATTCCTGAAT
>JAZQIE010000112.1:0-7622 GCA_045540975.1 Eubacteriales bacterium | reverse complement strand
CGAGAGTATTTGTGGTCAACATCTGCAGACTTACGGATGGTTTCCTTGTAAGCAACCTGCGGTTTACCGACATTTGCCTCGACCTTAAATTCGCGGAGCAAACGGTCAACAATGATTTCCAGATGAAGTTCACCCATACCGGCGATGATGGTCTGGCCGGTTTCGTCATCGGTGTAGGTACGGAAGGTCGGATCCTCTTCTGCCAACTTGGAGAGAGCGATACCCATCTTTTCCTGACCTGCCTTTGTCTTCGGCTCGATCGCAACACGGATAACCGGTTCGGGGAATTCCATGGATTCAAGAATAATCGGTGCACTTTCGTCACAAAGAGTATCACCGGTGGTGGTATTCTTGAGACCGACCGCCGCTGCGATATCGCCCGAGTAAACGGTTTCGATGTCTTCGCGGTGGTTTGCGTGCATCTGAAGGATTCTGCCGATACGCTCTTTGTTCTGCTTGACCGAATTCAAGACCGCGCTGCCTGCATTGAGTTTACCGGAGTAAACACGGAAGAAGCAGATTTTACCGACATACGGGTCGGTTGCGATTTTGAATGCGAGTGCCGCAAACGGAGCATCATCGTCAGACGGACGGCAATCTTCTTCACCGGTCTTCGGGTTGACACCCTTAATCGCCGGAATGTCGGTCGGAGCCGGCATGTAAGCGATGACCGCGTCAAGGAGCATCTGAACGCCCTTGTTACGGTAGGAAGTACCGCAAACGACCGGAATGATGTCAACGTTGATGGTTGCCTTACGGATCGCACTGCGGATTTCGTCCTCGGTGATTTCTTCGCCTTCCAAATACTTCATGGTGATTTCGTCGTCAAAATCTGCGACGGTTTCGACCAATTCGGTATGATACTTTTCAGCGAGTTCCTTCATGTCTTCCGGAATCTCTTCTTCGCGGATATCCTTGCCCAGATCATCATAGAAAACGTATGCTTTCATGGTGACCAGGTCAATGATACCCTTAAAGGTTTCTTCCGCACCGATCGGAAGCTGAATCGGAACAGCTCTGCATTTGAGGCGGTCCTTCATCATATCCAAAACGTTGTAGAAGTCTGCACCCATAATGTCCATCTTGTTGATGTATGCCATTCTGGGAACATGATATTTGTCAGCCTGACGCCAAACGGTCTCAGACTGCGGTTCAACACCGCCCTTAGCGCAGAAAACGGTGACGCTTCCGTCCAAAACGCGCAGAGAACGTTCAACTTCGATGGTGAAGTCAACGTGACCCGGGGTGTCGATGATGTTGATACGATGCTTCTTCCACTCACAGGTGGTAGCAGCGGAGGTGATGGTGATACCACGCTCCTGCTCCTGCTCCATCCAGTCCATGGTAGCGGTACCTTCATGAGTCTCACCAATCTTATAGTTACGACCGGTGTAGTAAAGGATACGCTCGGTAGTGGTGGTTTTGCCTGCATCGATGTGCGCCATAATACCAATGTTTCTGGTTAATTCAAGCGGAAACTGTCTTGGCATTGTGTACTCCTTTCGATGGTAGAACGGTTAATTGTGAATAAACAAGAAGCCGATTACCAGCGGAAATGTGCAAATGCTCTATTCGCTTCAGCCATCTTGTGCGTGTCTTCACGCTTCTTGACGGAGTTACCGACGCCGTTCAGTGCGTCGAGAATCTCGCCTGCCAAACGCTCGCTCATGGTACGCTCACTGCGAGCGCGGGAGTAAGCGGTCAGCCAACGCAGGCCCAGGGTCTGACGTCTCTCCGGACGAACTTCCATCGGGACCTGGTAGGTAGCACCACCAACGCGGCGTGCTTTAACTTCGAGAAGCGGCATGATGTTTTCCATCGCTTCGGTGAACGCAGCGATCGGCTCCTTACCGGACTTCTCCTTAACAATATCAAATGCGCCGTAAACGATCTTCTGTGCGACACCCTTCTTGCCGTCGAGCATGATGCTGTTGACCAGCTTGGTGACGAGCTTGGAGCCGTACATCGGATCCGGCAATACATCCCTCTTCGGGACAAATCCTCTTCTTGGCACGTTTCTTCCCTCCTTCATATCGGAAATGATTTCATAGGTACTCCAAAAGCGTTCGATGATGACCGCCGATTTCGGGGTCATTGTGCCAAAAACGCTTTCCGGTAGGTGCCTGCCGAGAGGTCTATATTCCGAACAAGGATGTTCATATATAAACGCTCAGGCAAGGCGTGACTTTGCCTTGCAATACGCGTGGTAAAGTCTTGGTTGTAAGTTTTCTCTTACTTCTTCGGTCTCTTTGCGCCGTACTTGGAGCGAGCCTGCATACGGTTGCTCACGCCCTGAGTATCAAGAGTACCGCGGATGATATGGTAACGAACACCAGGCAGGTCCTTTACACGACCGCCGCGGATCATAACCACGCTGTGCTCCTGCAGGTTGTGACCGATACCCGGGATGTAGGCAGAAACCTCGGTTCCGTTGGTCAAGCGTACACGAGCAATCTTACGAAGCGCAGAGTTCGGCTTCTTCGGAGTTGCGGTACGGACTGCGGTACAAACACCACGCTTCTGCGGAGAGCTGAGATCGGTCTCGGTCTTCTTAAGAGAGTTGAAACCCTTCTGCAATGCCGGAGCGGTGGATTTGTAGGTGGAAACCTGTCTTCCCTTTCTGATCAACTGGTTAACTGTAGGCATGGATGTTCCTCCTTTCCTCAAAGATGATATTTCAAAGGCAAAAAAGCCTTGGAAATGCAACGTTATCGCAAAACGACAGCAACGGCCGCACCCACGGAAATCCCGCAAGCACTGCCTAATTCTTTCATCGTCGGAACCGAAATGACCGGAACTCCAAGCTCCTTGCAAAGCGCTTCCAACGGGATTCGGACACTGTCTTCGACATTCTGCGCAAGATATGCCGTTTGCACTACCCCGTCCTTCAAAGCACGACGGGACTGCTTGACACCGACCAAAATCTGTTTATCGGTTAAATCGCTTAACATGAATATAGCCTCCGCTAATCACTCTAGCACAATTTATCATTATAGCAGACAACAATCAATTCGTCAATAGTTTTTATTCATATCCAAAAAAACGGAAAATATCAAAAAAGCGGTAACAAAAGGTGCTTTGAGGAACCTGATGGCACCTCGACCTTTTGTTACCGCAAAAGTTCTGCTAAGAGCAGTTGGTCTTACTTGAGTTCGACCTTTGCGCCAGCTTCTTCGAGCTTTGCCTTCATTGCTTCAGCGTCTTCCTTGCCGATGCCTTCCTTAACAGCCTTCGGTGCACCGTCGACGAGTTCCTTAGCTTCCTTCAGGCCCAGACCGGTCAGTTCGCGGACAACCTTGATGACGTTGATCTTGTTAGCGCCAGCTTCAGCCAGGATAACATCGAAATCGGTCTTTTCAGCAGCAGCCGGAGCATCGCCGCCTGCAGCCGGAGCAGCAACTGCAACTGCAGCTGCGGATACGCCAAATTCTTCTTCAATAGCCTTAACCAAGTCAGCCAGCTCGAGAATCGGCATAGCCTTGATTTCTTCAATGATGTTAGTGATCTTTTCAGACATTTCAAAATACCTCCAAATTTATATTTTTGTAAGTTATGCAGTTTCCTGCTGTTTCTTCTCAATGATTGCGTTAAGCGCAATAGCGAGAGAAGTGAGCGGGCCCTTCAAGCTGCCCAGCATTTTTGCGAGGAGCACTTCGCGGCTCGGGGTAGCAGCAAGCTGCTTCACCTCTGCTGCATCGATAACTCTTCCTTCGACGAAACCTGCCTTGATGTTGAAGACCTTTTCGTCCTTCTTTGCGTAATCAGCGATGATCTTTGCCGGAGCAATGACGTCATCCATGCTGATTGCAATTGCAGTGGTTCCGTGGAGCACTTCGTCAAGAGCGTCAAAACCGACTTCCTTTGCAGCGAAGCGGATCAGATTGTTCTTGATAACGGTGTACTCAACGTTGTTCTTACGCATCTCAGCACGAAGCTTGGTATCGTCTTCGACGTTGATGCCTTTGTAGTCGACCAAAACACCGCTGCTTGCAGTTTTCATCTTTTCAGCAAGATCAGCAACGATGGCCTTCTTCTGCTCTAAAACCTTTGCATTCGGCACTGTAAATTTCACCTCCGTAGTAAAAGATAAACCCCTGCGTCCGTTAAGACGCAGGGGGAAAATAGACAGATGTATGTTACAAATGCTATTTCCTCGGTAGGCACGAATTCTCGAATTACGCCACTTACGCGACACCTACTGTCTTAAGAACGCAAAAAACATTATACCAAAGGTATATTTGTTTGTCAAGGATATTTTTTAGCCAAGATACTTAGCAGTGCTCAGCTTGACACCCGGGCCCATGGTCGAAGCGATGACACAGGAGCGGATGTACTGACCCTTTGCAGCTGCCGGACGAGCCTTGATAACTGCACCGAGAAGAGTTTCCAGGTTTTCGGTGAGCTTTTCAGCGCCGAAGGAAACCTTACCGATCGGGCAATGGATGATGTTGGTCTTATCGAGACGGTACTCAATCTTACCGGCTTTGAGCTCCTGGATTGCCTTAGCGACATCCATGGTAACGGTACCTGCCTTCGGGTTCGGCAACAAGCCCTTCGGACCGAGGACCTTACCCAAGCGACCAACCAGACCCATCATATCCGGGGTAGCGACAACAACGTCGAAATCGAAGAAGTTCTCGCCCTGGATCTTAGCAACCATATCTTCTGCACCGACAAAATCTGCGCCAGCTGCTTCTGCTTCCTTAGCCTTATCGCCCTTAGCAAAAACCATGACGCGAACGGTCTTACCGGTACCATGCGGCAGAACTACCGCACCGCGAACCTGCTGATCTGCATGACGGGAGTCAACGCCCAGCTTGACGTGAATCTCGACGGTTTCATCAAACTTTGCCTTACCGGACTTGATGACCAGATCAACTGCTTCAGCGGTATCATACTGTTTCAAACGATCGATGAGCTTTGCGCTCTCGATGTACTTTTTACCTCTACGCACTGTTTATCCTCCTTCAAGTGGTTTTTCGGGTTTGTGGAAATTTCAAACCCTCCCACGGAAACGGATCTTCCGTTTCAATCTTACTCTGCGACGGTAATGCCCATGCTGCGAGCGGTACCTGCGATCATGCTCATCGCAGATTCCACAGAACCGGCATTCAGGTCTTTCATCTTGAGTTCAGCGATCTTCTGGAGATCTTCTTTGCTGATCTGAGCGACCTTAGTCTTGTTCGGGACAGCAGAACCGCTTTCGATCTTACACGCCTTCTTAATGAGGACGGAAGCCGGCGGAGTCTTGGTGATGAAGGAGAACGAACGGTCCGCATAAACGGTGATGACAACCGGGATAATGAGACCGATGTCATTCTTGGTACGTTCGTTGAAGTCCTTAGTAAACTGTACGATGTTCACACCGTACTGACCAAGTGCCGGACCTACCGGGGGAGCCGGTGTTGCTTTACCAGCAGGAATCTGCAGTTTAATGTACCCCATAACCTTTTGAGCCATTGTGGTAGCACCTCCTTATGAAAATTGTGGTAGTTGGCGGTATGCACGTTTGTGCACCCTCCCACGTTATGCAAAGCCGTAACGGCTGGCATACAAGTGTTATTCTTTGACCAGTTCAACCTGATCGGGCTCCAGTTCGACCGAAGTTTCGCGACCGAACATGGAAACGATGACACGGACCTTGTTCTTGTCGAGCTCAATTTCGTCCACGATTGCAACGAAGTCTTCCAGAGCACCGTCAATGATTTTGACGCTGTCACCGACTTGGTAGTCAACCACGACTTCATGCTTCTCGACACCGAGTGCGATTACTTCTTCCTCGGTAAGCGGAACCGGGTCACTTTTGGAACCGAGGAAGCCGGTTACGCCACGGCTGTTACGGACAATGTACCAAGTCTCGTCGGTCATGTCCATCTTCACCAGGACATAACTCGGGAATACCTTACGCTCCACTTGCTTACGTGTACCGTCCTTGATTTCTTCAACAATTTCGGTGGGCACGGTGACCTCATGAATGAGATCGTGAAGTTTGCGGTTTTCCACGGTCTTTTCGATTGTAGCGGCTACTTTGTTTTCATAGCCGGAGTATGTGTGAACCACATACCATTTTGCTTCATTTGACATGACGGTACTCCTTTAGCGCAGGCCCAGAAGCAAATCACGGCCAAAGCCAAAGAGAACATCGAACACGAAGATGAATACGCAAACGACCAGAACCGCCACGATAACAACCGTGGTATTCTTGCGAACCTGATTCCAAGTCGGCCAAACGACTTTCTTGAGTTCGCTCTTCATTTCGCGGAACCATCTTGCGATACGACCGCCCAGCTTTTCTTTCTTTTCAGCCATTTGTGCACTCCCTTTCTTCTCAATCGTAATTTCAGAAATTACTTAGTTTCTTTGTGGAGTGTGTGTTTCCGGCAGAAACGGCAATACTTGTTCATTTCCAAACGATCGGGATCGTTCTTCTTGTTCTTAACAGTATCGTAGTTTCTCTGTTTGCACTCCTGGCAAACCAATGTGATTTTGACTCTCATGTAACGGCACCTCCTAAGATTTTATTGCCTCCCTGACCACCGTCAAAGCGGCGTTTGCGAGATGGATATTCCCGCAAATGGGTGTTTGATTTCGGTCCGCAAAAAAGCGCACAAAAAAAAGACCCCATACAGGTAATATTAACTATACCACAACAGTTGCACAAGGTCAAGCAAAATTTTTAATTTTTCTTGAGGTTTTTTTCATCTTCCTATATAATATAGAAAACAAACGCAAATAAAAGGAGGAATTTCATGCCGCGTATCATGGGGATTGACTTTGGCGATGTCCGAATCGGAATCGCGATTTCCGACGAACAGGCATTTCTTGCCGGCGAGGCATTTACCGTCCGTGAGCCGAATTTCGAGAAAGCGGTTGCGCGACTGTGCGATTTAATCCGCGAGCGAAACATCGCGGAGGTTGCGCTCGGCTTCCCGAAGAATATGGACGGCACAATCGGTGAACGCGGAGAAAAGAGCAAGCACCTCGCTTCCCTGCTCACCGAACAGACCGGAGTCCCGGTACAGCTTTGGGATGAGCGCCGTACTTCGGTGGATGCGCACCGAATTTTGCGTGAAAGCGGAAAACGCACCAAGCAGCACAAAGGCACGGTGGATGCGGTTGCCGCAACTTTAATCCTTGAAGGGTATCTTGACTTCCGCAGGATGAGATAGGAAGAAACGGCACGGCCAATCGACCGTGCCGTTTTATTATGTTTTTACTTGGTGTCGAACATACGCTCAATGACTTTGAACGGATCGTCTTCAACAAACGGAGACTCGATCTTGCCAAGGTCCATGACACCGGTGGTCTTCTTATCGACGATGCCCTTGTTTGCTTCGCCGCCGGTTGCGATGACGGTGACGCGGATTTCGTCTTCCATACCCTGATCGATTGCAGCACCGAAGATGATGTTTGCATCCGGATGTGCCGCTTCACGAATCATTTCGGAAGCTGCGGTGATTTCGTCAAGCGTGATGTCAAGCGAGCCGGTGATGTTGATGATAACACCCTGCGCACCGGAAATCGAGGTTTCAAGCAGCGGGCTTTCGATTGCGCTCTTAGCCGCTTCGTTTGCCTTATCCTTACCGGAAGCATGACCGACACCCATGTGAGCATAGCCTGCA
>JAZQIE010000111.1:0-18967 GCA_045540975.1 Eubacteriales bacterium | reverse complement strand
TTTGGCCGAAGCCGCAGTCATGGGTACCTCGTTCGACTTGCATGTGTTAAGCACGCCGCCAGCGTTCATCCTGAGCCAGGATCAAACTCTCAAGCAAAATTTTAACAGATAACCTAACAAGCTATCTGCTCATTACTTTTTGAGTGCTTTTCCAAGCATCAATTAATTCTTTGTTGCGACACTCCCCCGGGGCCCCCCGAAGGTGTCGCTGGCGTTTGTTTGTCTTCTACGTTGTTTAATTTACAAGGTACAACTCTCGCGCTCTCGTTTGAGCGCCCAACCAGTCTACCAAATCCGCAAGCATTTGTCAAGAGTTTTTTTCCGTTTTTTCAAAAACTTTTTTCAAGCTTGTTATTTGGTTTTCCGGTCACCGCTTTGAAGTGCTGCTTCGCAAACGGCGGAATTTTATTATAACTCGGATTCCATCATTTGTCAACACTTATTTTCGACTTTTTTCCAAAAGTTTTTCGCGGTATTTTCCGTTCCGCTTGTCGCGCAACGGTCTCTAATTATACTCATGTTCTTGGGGTTTGTCAACACCTAATTTCAAATTTTGACAAAATTCTTTTTCCCCCTTCAGCCAGTGCCGTCGATTCAAGTCGCAGAGAATCAACTTGCTCCCCGCACCCGTGGTAACAAGCGCTTCCACTCCGTCTATTTCAAGTTCTTCCACCAGCCCATACGACACAAGTTCATCAACCGTCGCCCACAAGGTCCGTACAAAATCCGGATCGTCGTCAAACTCTCCCTCGGACAGTTCGCTGATGGTCTGGCACAATTCATTCTTGGCAAGCGGCTCGGTCAATCCGAGAAGCAAGTAACTGAGCAAGTGTGTCATCGGTAAATAGCGCGAAAACAGGTCTTCCATGTTCATAGCATTCCCTCCGCCGTTTATTCTCTTACATTATATTAGTCGAAACCAAGCGAATCGCGACGTATAAAAAAACTTTTCTCCGCTTGCTATTTTATTTTCTTTATATTATAATGAATGCAGGATATCGAAACTGTAACGACTCACTTGAAAGGAGGTTGCTTTTGTGGCCGAGCAGAGCATCAAACAGCTTGCGAAAAACCGCAAGGCGTGGCACGATTACACCATCGAAGAAACCTTTGAAGCCGGAATCTCGCTTGCGGGCACAGAAGTAAAATCCATTCGATTGGGTACATTAAACTTAAAGGATTCCTATTGTGTGGTCAAGCGTGGTGAAATTATCATCAAGCAAATGCACATCAGTCCGTACGAAAAGGGCAATGTGTTCAACCGCGACCCGATGCGCGACCGAAAACTCCTCATGCACAAAAGCGAGATTCGGAAGCTGGATGCCGCAATCGCCCAGCAGGGGTATGCCATCATTCCGCTTTCGGTTTATTTAAAAGGAAGCCTGGTCAAAGTACAAATCGGACTTGCGCGCGGCAAGAAGCTGCACGACAAACGTGATGCCATCGCGGCACGCGATGCAAAGCGTGAGATGGACCGCGCAATCAAAGAGCAAATGAGATGATATCATGAGATTTGAAACTTTAAATTTGCAGGAGCATTTCCCCAACCTGCCGTATTCGACAACCGTTACCGCATATCTCCGGGATAACTCCGAGGAGATTGCGCCCAACCGAAAGCGCCCCGCGGTCATCATCTGTCCCGGCGGCGGATACTTTTTCCGCTCCGACCGTGAAAACGAACCTGTCGCGCTCGCTCTGTTGGCACGCGGATACCAGGTATTTGTTTTGAATTACAGCGTTCAAGTCACATATCCCGCGCAGCTTTTGGAAGCGGCGGCGACCTTTGCGCTGATTCGTAAGAACGCGGATGCGTTTCACGTTCTCCCCGATGCTGTCAGTATCATGGGATTTTCGGCAGGCGGTCACGTTGCCGCAACCATCGGAACACTTTGGCATGAGCCTGTCATCGAGGGAACCTTGGGTGTCGCGGCAAAGGACGTTCGCCCCGATGCGCTGCTTTTGTGCTATCCGGTCATCTCGGGCGGCGAGAAGGCACATCGCGGAAGCTTTGACACGGTCACCGGCGGTGATGCCGCACTTCTCGAAAAACTGTCGCTCGAAAACGCGGTGAGTGAGTCCACTCCGCCGACTTTCCTGTGGCACACCATGTCCGACGATACGGTCCCGGTCGAGAACAGTTTGATGTTCGCAAGCGCATTGACCGCACACGGCGTGCCGTTTGAACTGCACATTTTCCCGAAAGGTCCGCACGGACTCTCCCTTGCAAACGAAGAAACTTGCAGTCCGTCGGCAGACAGAATCAATCCGCATGCGGCACAGTGGTTTGACTTGTGCGATAAGTATTTAAAAACAATGTTTGCTTTCTGCGACTGAGTCGCAGCCAAATATTTCCGTGGGGGCGTACGGGTTTCGACGGGGATACAGAAGCACGAATAGCGGGCAGAGGCGCGAATCCTCTTAAAAAGTCGCAACCTTTATAAATGAATTAACACTTCTAATTCTTTACTCGCTGCTTAATTAAGCGGCCGTCTCCCCCGTGAGGACCACGGCTCGGGCTGAGGCGTCACACAGTGGTGAACGTGACTACGCTAAGCTTTGCGCGTAGCATGTAACATGAAGCTACCAACCCCGGAAGCCTGCCTGAAGGCGTCCGGCAGCGGGAATTTTAAACATCAGGCTGCGCCCGGAGAAGTTTATGTGGAAGTGTTTTCGGACAGGGGTTCAACTCCCCTCGCCTCCACCACTCATTCACACGTCACGTGTGAAATTACAGAAAGACACCGTTTAGCCAACCTTTACTGGCCAAACGGTGTCTTTGTTTGTTGGGATTGGATTGCGAGGGAAACGGTAAATTTGCAAAGTCCGATGAGCTCAAAACCCGTGACTGTCTGATTGCACGTTGGAGACGAATGGATATACCCTTGAAAATATCGATATTTCGACATTTTCGTTGACCGCCTGACAGCGCGCGTGATATAATTTAAAATAGGATTATTATATATTTTTACCCATTCGAAAGTATGAATAATATGCCAGTTAATTACAACAAATTATGGCATTTTCTGCTTGACGATGCATGAAATACTCAATTGCAATTCAACCGATATTATGGAGTTTGTGGAAAATTAATTTGATTGTCAAGGAGGTCAGAAAATGATCTTACACAAAAAATTGATGACAGAAGAAGATATTAAGCTTCAATATATCACACCCGCAATACAGGCAAAATGGGGATTAGAACGCATTACCATGGAAACCAGAATCACAGACGGGCGCATCAACCTGAAAGGCAATCTCGCTGTTCGCGAAACTCCGAAAAAAGCTGACTATGTTCTATATTTGAACAGAAATAAACCAATTGCCATTGTCGAAGCAAAAGACAACAAGCATTCTATATCGTACGGATTACAACAGGCAATCACCTATGCAAAAATGTTGGACGTCCCCTTTGCTTACAGTTCCAACGGCGATGGTTTTCAAGAACACGATCTTCTCACCGGTCTGGAACGCACATTACCCATGGACGGTTTCCCGACTATTGAAGAGTTGACCATGCGCTGGGAAAACGAGGCGAATTCCGGGGAAGGCATCTCTGAACAAGAAAAAAGAGTAATTGCACAGCCCTACTACTCGAGTCAAAATACCTATGACCCAAGATACTACCAACGAAATGCCATCAACCGCACTGTCGAAGCAATTGCAAAGGGACAAGAACGCATTTTGTTGGTCATGGCGACCGGCACAGGTAAGACGTACACCGCATTCCAAATTGTTTATCGCCTATTACAAAGCGGACTGAAGAAAAAAGTTCTGTATTTGGCAGACCGCAACATTCTTGTGGACCAGTCGATCCAGCAGGACTTCGCTCCGCTCGAAAAAACAATCCACAAAATCAACTTTGCCAAAGACGACCCCACAACAATCACGTCTTATGAAGTGTATTTTTCGCTCTACCAACAGCTTGCAGGCAATGAAGAGTCCGAAGACGATGCAAGTGATGAAGAAACCGTGGCAAGATTTGCCAAACTTTTCAGCAAGGACTTTTTCGACCTCATCATTGTTGACGAGTGTCACAGAGGGTCTGCAAAAAAAGATAGTAATTGGCGCAAAATCCTTGACTACTTCTCTTCTGCAACTCAAATCGGTATGACTGCGACCCCAAAAGAAACCAAGTATATCTCCAACATTAATTACTTCGGTGAACCCGTATACACCTATAGCTTGCGAGAAGGTATTGAAGACGGCTTCCTCGCACCGTTCAAAGTCATCAATATCAAAACTGATATTTCAGACGGTTGGCGTCCGCGCAAAGGCCAGCTTGATAAATTCGGAAATGAAATCGAGGACCGCATTTATACCAATAGCGACTTTGATTACAACATCATTCTCGAAGACCGCACCTATGAAGTCGCACGCGAAATCACCGAATACTTAAAGAGCACGGACAGAATGCAAAAAACCATCGTTTTCTGTGCTACGGAAGATCATGCAGAACGCATGCGCATTGCGCTCAATAATCTCAACGCCGATATGGTGAAGGAAAACCCCGACTATGTTGTGAGAATCACAGGTTCTGACACTTACGGAAAAAGCAAGCTTGACTACTTCATTTCCGTTGCTGCGCCCTACCCCGTGATTGCAACCACATCAAAACTTCTTTCTACCGGTGCGGACTGCAAAATGACAAAGCTTATCGTTCTTGATGAAATGATCAGTTCCATGACAGAATTCAAGCAGATCATCGGTCGTGGCACCCGCTTACGTGAAAAAGAAGGAAAGAACCACTTTGTCGTGATGGACTTCCGTAATGTAACAAGATTATTCTCAGATCCCGAATGGGATGGCCCTATCGAAATTGTGGACGGGTTTGATCCAAATCACACGCCGACCCGCAAGCCACCCAAAGGCGGAGATGGCGATGATCCGGTCACACCACCGACCGTTGACAAATTCATCGTAGATCAAAACGGTTGCGATGTTCATATCATCGGCAAACGGGTCGAAGTCTATGACACAGACGGAAAACTCCTCCGCCAAGAGAGCATTGTAGACTACACCAAATCCAACATTCTCGGCAAATACGCATCCCTTGACAACTTCATTTCAATGTGGACTTCCGAGCAAAGAAAAGAAGTAATTCGAGAACTATTGAAAGACCAAGGCATTGATCTTGAACAAATGAAGGCAGATCAAGGAATGACGGATGTGGACGATTTTGATTTTATTTGCCACGTTGCCTTCGACCAAAAACCGCTCACTCGCCGTGAACGTGCAAACAATGTCAAAAAGCGCGATTTCCTCAGCAAGTATAGCGGTGTGGCAAGAGAAGTTCTCGAGGCTCTTCTTGACCGATATATGAACGTCGGCATCTATGAAATTGAAAAAACCGAGATTCTTCAGCTTGATCCCTTTAACAAACTCGGCAAGCCCTCAAAAATCGCCACTTATTTTGGCGGCAAAGAGGGATACCTTGCCGCAGTCAGAGAACTCGCAAGAGAATTATATAAGGCAGGTTAAACAAAATGAGCAATTTATCAGGATTCGTCAAAAGGCTTCGTGACATTATGCGCAATGATGCAGGCATCAACGGTGATGCCCAGCGCATTGAGCAGATCGCATGGATGCTCTTTTTGAAAGTATATGATGCCAAAGAGCAGGATTGGGAATTTGATGATGATAGTTATATATCAATCATCCCCGAAGAATGCCGTTGGGCAAATTGGGCAGTTGATGATAAATCAGGTTTGGCAATGACGGGTGATAGATTGCTTGACTTTGTGAATAACACATTATTCCCAACCCTGAAAAAACTTCCCGTCACAGCTTCTACCCCCATCAAAAAAGCAATTGTGCAAACCACCTTTGCCGACGCCAACAACTATATGAAGGACGGCGTCCTGCTCCGTCAGGTCATCAATGTTATTGACGAACTGGACCTTTCCGACTATGAAGAAAGCCATGCATTCGGAGAAATATATGAATCTATATTAAAAGAACTCCAAAGCGCAGGCAGTGCCGGTGAATTCTATACACCTCGCGCCGTAACCGATTTTATGGCACAAATGATTCAGCCGAAGATTGGCGAAACCATGGCAGACTTTGCTTGTGGTACCGGTGGTTTTATTGTAAGTTGGTTGAAGGAACTGCAGAAACAAGTGCGCAGCACAGCCGATGCAGAGAAATATGGAAATTCTATTTATGGTATTGAGAAAAAGCAATTTCCGTATATGCTTTGTATCACAAACCTTTTGTTGCATGGTTTGGATATTCCTTGTGTATTCCATGACAACTCTTTACTCAAAGATGTGCTTGATTATACAGAAGATGATCAGTTTGACGTTATTCTGATGAACCCTCCTTACGGCGGTAACGAAAAGGCAGATGTAAAAAACCACTTCCCGTCCGACCTTGCAAGCTCTGAAACTGCCGACCTCTTTGTGTCTGTTATTATGTACCGTTTGAAGCAGGACGGTCGTGTGGCTGTAATTTTGCCTGACGGTTTCTTGTTCGGCACAGATAATGCCAAAGTTAATATTAAAAAGAAATTATTGTCAGAATTCAACCTGCATACCATTATTCGTATGCCGGGTAGTGTTTTTGCGCCCTATACTTCTATTACTACAAATATTTTATTCTTCGACCGCACAGGGGCAACCGAAAAAACATGGTTTTATCGCATGGATATGCCTGAAGGTTATAAGCACTTCTCCAAAACAAAGCCTATGAAGTTGGAACATTTTGCTCCCGTAGTTGAATGGTGGAATAATCGTAAAGAGATTACTGTAGACGGTTTCGATAAGTCAAAATGTTATACTGCAGAACAGCTTACCGAGGAATTGGGATATAATCTCGACCAGTGCGGATATCCCCATGTAGAAGAAGAAATCCTCAATCCCATGGATCTGATCCAGCGGTATCAGGAGCAGCGTTCCTCTCTTAATGCAGAGATTGACCGCGTACTGGCTGATATCACTGCCATCCTCGGAGGTGTTCAAGAATGACGCCGCAGGAATTAAAAGCAAGTATTTTACAATTTGCCATTCAGGGGAAACTTGTAGAACAAGATTTTGCTGAAGGCTCTGGTTGCGCAGAAATAGAAAAAATGGCACAGCACAAAATCATGTTGCTAAAGTCAAAGATAATAAAAAAAGAAAAAGAGTTACCAGCCGTTTCTGAGGATGAGAAACCCTATGATGTTCCAGAAAGTTGGGCATGGGAACGTGTTGGAAACATTGGTTCATGGAGTGCAGGAGCAACACCTTCACGTACAAATCCAGAATATTATGGCGGCAATATTCCATGGCTAAAAACAGGTGATTTGAACGATGGATATGTTTCAGAAGTTCCAGAGTACATATCCGAACTCGCGTTGCAAAAAACATCAGTGCGTTTAAATCCTAAGGGATCTGTCCTTATGGCGATGTATGGTGCAACAATTGGGAAATTAGGTATATTGGAAATTCCGATGACTACCAACCAAGCATGTTGTGCTTGCATCCCTTTTGATGGACTTTACAATAAGTATCTATTCTATTTTCTAATGGGTAGTCGCAAGAATTTCATCAAAATGGGAGAAGGCGGAGCGCAACCTAATATTTCAAAGGATAAAATCGTGAACTACCCAATTGCTATTCCACCCCTCGCCGAGCAGAAGCGGATTGTAGCGAAGATTGAGGAACTGTTACCTCTTATCGACCGCTATGAGCAGGCATGGAGCAAACTGGAAGATTTCAACAAGCGGTTCCCTGTGGATATGCAGAAATCCATTCTCCAGATGGCAATTCAGGGGAAACTGGTACCTCAACTTCCCGAAGAAGGCACAGGCGAAGAACTGTTCCAACAGATTCAAGCAGAAAAGCAGCGCCTCATCAAAGAAGGCATCATAAAAAAGGAAAAGCCTTTGCCTGAAATTACAGAGGATGAAAAGCCTTACGAGATTCCAGTTAACTGGACATGGGTAAGGTTTGGTGAACTTGGCAGTTATAAAAAAGGGCCTTTTGGTAGTGCAATAACTAAGAGTATGTTTGTCCCAAAAGGGAATGGCGCTGTTAAGGTTTATGAACAGAAAAATGCCATTCAAAAAGATGCAACGCTTGGAGATTACTACATCAGCAGAGAATACTTTGAAACTAAGATGACAGGTTTTGAAGTACTACCGGGCGATATTATTGTTAGCTGTGCTGGCACAATTGGAGAAACCTATGTTATGCCGGAACAAATTGAACAAGGCATCATCAATCAAGCGTTAATGCGAATGAAGATATTCAACCCCCTATATATTCCATATTTTCTGGTGTTCTTTGATTTTGTATTAAAGAAAGACGCCAGAAGTAGTAGCAAAGGTTCTGCCATTAAGAATATTCCGCCGTTTGATATTCTCAAGAATTATCTTGTTCCACTTCCTCCTGTTGCCGAGCAGAAGCGCATCGTTGCCAAACTGGAAGAAATCCTGCCGCTGTGCGAACGGCTAAAAAATAATAGAAAAAGCTTTTTCAAAACATAGAAAGGAGAAGCGAAATGGTTGAAGAAAAAGTGACAGAAGCCATGATAGACGTCGGTAAAAAGGTTGCTGAGGATATTGTTCGCCCGTCATCAAAGAGTATTGGTGAAAACCTTGGACTTCTTGTAGATGGAGTAATGGGGTGGCTTGGTTATTGGGGACAGAAACAGGAGATTAAGCGTGAGGTATATCTCTCAGATTATAAGGAAAAGATTGCTGAAAAAGTAGCTGGTATTCCAGAAGGAAAGCTTAATGAACCCAATATTAGAATTGTAGGCCCAGCAATTGAAGCGAGTAAGTTCTATATCGAGGAAGCAGAATTCAGAGAACTATTTGCTGAACTGGTTGCTTCAGCTTGTGATGCTGATTGCGCAAATAAAGTGCATCCGGCTTTCCCCGAAATGATTAAGCAAATGTCATATTTAGATATAAAACTGCTGGAAGTGTTGGGACAGACTCACACATTACCATGTTGTACCATCAACGAAACACATAAAGATGGGAAGATCACACCATATCCCCACATAATGTTTGATTTTAAAGGTGTTAAACATAGCTTTGATGCATCCAAAGAGTTGCAATTAACCCAATCTGTCGAAAACCTTGAGCGTTTAGGACTGCTTATCAAAAACAGCAACGTAATAGAACTTGACTATGATTATGAGAAGTTTCGAAATCACTGGATGTATAAAGCTTTTGGGCGTGTATTTAAGGCGGAAAGTAAGATTAACATAAAAAAATACCGTATCGAGTTAACACTAATGGGACAGGACTTTGTTAACTGCTGTTTTGAAAAGGAAAGATGATGCTGAGGTGAAAGTCAAATGAACAAAGGTGTAATTTATATACTTACAAATCCGTCATTTCCGCAGTATGTAAAAATCGGATATGCAGATGATATGAAGAAACTATTTATCAACTTAAGTCCGTATTATAAAGAAAAAAACATAATATGCGGCGATTAACCACTCAATTTCCGTTCTTTTCAACACCTGCCCAAACCTCAGTTTTCCACTTTCGCGGAAATCGAGTGATTTTGAGTGAAAACGCTGTTTTGTTTCCTTGGCATTCTACAATTTGCGTACCAAACACCAAGGAAATCCATTTTATCGTTTTCGAAAAAACATCTCGTCACCAATCGCCTCCACCATTCATTTACACGTCAAGTGTGAAATAACAAAAAAAGCTGAATGGGAATCTTTCCATTCAGCTCTTTTTTGTTATTTAAATTCGAGGTTGGCGCGGTAGGTGGCGCAATATTGCTCGTAATTTAAGCCTTCTTGTTTGATTTTGGTTGCCGTCTCAACACCCACATAGCGGTAGTGCCACGGCTCATATTCATAGCCTGTGATCCAGCGCTGACCCTTGGGATAGCGCAGAATATATCCATACTCATGGGCATGGACTTGCAGCCATTTGAACACATTTGTTTTCTCAAACGATGCTCTTGTGGAGTTGATATCCACCGCAAGTCCGGTTTGGTGCTCGGAAAAGCCGGGACGTGCGGAATAGTTCTCCGCGTTTTGAAAGCCGGTTGCCCGAACTTTTTTATTGTAGAGATTTTTCTGGTAGTCTTCTGTGCGGTAGGTCGAGATTGCTTTGATGGAAACGCCCTCTTTCCGCGCGGCATCCGCCATGCGGGCAAAACTGTCGTATGCGGTTTTCTCCATCAGGTACTGTTTTCCGTCACGCACCGTGTAATTCGGGTCCATGGAAACCAGATTGTACGGGCGGAAGTTCGACGGCAGGCGGTTGTACTTGTTCACCAAGACCAGCAGGTCATGGGGATTTGCAATCACGGATACATTTTCATAAAACGGGAAATCCAGACCGATATTCACGGTGAAGACCACGCTGTGCAGGTTGTATTCCGGGTGTTGGATGTGATAATCGATGTAGCGTTGGAATTTTTCCGGATTGAAGGTGCCGTACGTTGCCATATACAGCGTATCATTCACCGCTTTGCCGTAGTCGGTATTCGGGATTGGTGTTTGCACACAAATCTCTTCCGCGCCAACAGACACCGCGCCCGTGCGGAGTGCTGCGGTCAGTAAATCAATCGGTATGTAAGTGGTATGCTGTTCGGAAACGGTATTATTTTGGCAGGTCTTCACCATGCCGTTTACATTGACGGTATTGGTGCCCACGTGATGGCGAATCATATCCCCGTCACGCGTTAACACCAAAATCTGCGCATCGCGGCTTCTGAAATACACACGTGCACCCGCGGCTTCAAATACAGCGCGCAAAGGAACATAAAAAATCTCATCACGGAGCGTTGCGGTAAAGTCCGCGGTCTTGCCGTTGACGATAATCGGAACACCAAGGTCTTCCTCAACTTCAACCGTTTCCTCAATTTCAACTTCAACCGTTTCCTCAATTTCGGGCGTTGTCGGAACAACCGAACACGGCGCCGCGGCAAATGCGGATGACAAAAGACTTGCAATACATAATAAAATAACCGGGATTCTTTTCACGAAATTTCACTCCACAATCTTTCTGTATCTTCCAATATTATACATCATACATCAGGGTACGATGCAAGTGTTATTTTACAAAACATACACAAGACAGCCCCCGACGGAATCGTCGGGGGCATCTTATTAATTACAATCGATTGCTTTGGCGTATTCGAGCAGTTGTTTTCTGGAACAAACGCCGAGTTTCCCGTAGATATTTTTGTTGTGGTATTTGAGAGTATTCTCCGAGATATGGAGTTCTGCCATGACCTCCTTGGTGGTTTTCCCCGCGCGGTAGAGATCGAAGATGTTTCGCTCAGCGGGGGTCAGGGTATGAAGATGGTCGCGCAGAAACGCGCAATGCTCAAGGTACTCGGGCGAGTTTTTCTGCTCAACCGCGGTATGCGTGCTATGCTCCTCTGCGGGCGCGGGCGGGACATTCATCTCCGCCACCAGTTTTTCTTGATTCTCAATCATGAGATACAAGCCGATGAGGAACACCTCGCTGATGAGATAGGAGACCGACAGAATCTCAAAGTCGATTTTGACCAACTGTTCCAACAGCCAGACCGCAAGGTTGACAAACACTGCGGAAAGAAGAACCACCGCATGTACCGCCGATTCAATCCGTTTTTTTACAATGGCATGAACAATTGCGGAGGCCATGGTAAAGAAGTATCCGAGCAGATAGATGAGATACACCACATGCCACGGACCGTATTCCTTACACAGCACCGTTACACCCCCGATTTTCTCGAAAGTGACGGATTTATAATAGATATCCAGATACCCCGGGCTTGCAGCAACAAAAAATACCGCAATCGCAATCACAAACAAGACGCTCGGCGCCCATTTCGGATAGCGCAGTCCGGAAACATTGAGGATGGTCATCATCATGGAAAGCGGCAGGAATACCGACCCGAGATAGGCAATGCGGTTTGCAAGCAGCGCCTCCTCCAAGTTGCCCGAAACCGAAAGGGTGAAGTATCCGATATTCACCACAAAGACAGAGGAAAACAGAAGGAGGAACCAAATTTCCTTCTTCTTGATAAACACACAATACCCCACTGCCAAAAGTAAGGCAAGCACCGCGGTCACAGCATAGACCGTGGACACACTTGCACTCTTCGCTCCGACCGGAGCGCACCCAACGAGCATGCCAAACAAAAGTGTGGCAAGGCACATCTGCACAACGCCTTTTTTCATAGTCATTCTCCCTCTAATCAGCGAGTCCCACCCGTTTTCCCACCCAATTTCCCACACTTTCGGAAAACTTTTTGGAAAAGTGGTGTGGACTTGTCGTTAAGCAATCGCTACAATTAATATTACAAGAACAGAAGGAGGGTATCGTCTTGTCTCGGAAACGGGGTACCCCGTTTGTACCAACAGGTGCAAGCTTCTCTGCAGCCGCGCCAACGAAGGCAGAGAACACCCCGTATTTTAGTCTATTATACCACACAGCGGCGGTTTTGGTCAACGGGAAAACATCACGACGCGCGGTTTTAACAGACGATAACGCGGCCGCAAGTCGGCGCGTGAAATATCGTAAACAAAACTTCAAGGAGGAATTATTATGGCAAAGCACACATGTGCAATCTGCGGAGCAGAAGTGGGTCTGATTTCCGAGCAGAAACTGGCAGACGGCAATTACATTTGCCGTAAGGTCTGCTCGAAAAAATGCCTGAAAATCTTCAACAAAGTGGAGGCAACGCTGGATTCGGTGAACTCCCACATCGCGCAGGTCGAGTTTGGTACCAAGGCATGGAATCAGATTTTCGTACCGCTGCAAAAAACCAAGGTCAAAGAAGAAAAGATGAAACGCTTCGGAAGAAACGGCGAACTCTATGTTTCTCCTTCCACGGGGCTTGTTGCGGTTACGGAAAACCGCTACAAAATTTTCATCTTCGGCAAATCCACCCTCGCTTGTGTCTACCGTCTTGCTGACTTGTACGGCTACGATTACGATTACGAAAAGGTAAAAAATTCCGACGGCAAGGAAGAGACCAAGCACTACTGTGTTCTCATGTTCCAGAACACACCGGGTATGTATCAGGTGCGTTTGGAAATCCGAACTTCGAAAGAGTTTGACGAGATGGCAAAGTATTTCGACACCCAGTTCGGCATCCAGAAGACACTCGGCAACATGAAGAACACCTTCAAGCATCAGATGGATGCCGCAAAAGCAATTGCAGGCGCATTCAAAGCGGCCAAGGACGGAACGATGGATGAAGCAAAAGCGGCGGAAACCATGGATGTTTTGGATGCCGCACAGTACGGCGACAGAACCGAATGGATCGCAAAGGCGGACGCGGCACTTGCAACCGTGAAATAAGAAATCAGTTTACACCCAACATAAAATTTACAGGAGGAATTTTCAATGAAAAAGTATTTGGCACTTGTTTTGGCACTCGTGATGGTATTCTCCCTCGCAGCGTGCGACAACTCCGAACCGGTAGTTGAAGCTGTTCCGAGAGAAGCAACCACCCCCACCCCCGGCTCGGTTTTGGTCGGAAACTACACTCTGACCGCAGAATTCCTGCCGTTTGAAGCACCTCTCATCCTTGACGTCTCCGGCGACCCGGACATGGACGTTCTGGGCGACAAGGTCTACATCTCCAACGGCGATACGGAAGTCAAGGTTTACACCTTAAACGGTTCTACCCTCACCTTTGACAAGGCGATTGCGGTGGAAGACACCGGCGATGAAATCAGTGTGGGCGCCGACGGCAAGCTCTATGTGGACGGCGGCGTGTTTGAAGCAACCGTTGTAGACCCCGCGACCGGTGCTACCGGCGAAGCGGTTGCAAGCGGCAATTACACCGCTTCCAAGAACGCAAACTTCGCACTCACCTACTTCACCGGCCGCGAAACCATCACCGCAATCAAAGACGGCGCCGCTTCCGACTGGATGCTCGAAGGTGCGGCAGGCATCGGCGCGTTTGAGTCCATCTCCAACATCGAAATCAACGGCGACACCGTACTCCTCGCAGGTGCGGATGCGGAAAACAACATCATCGGCGCGTTTGACCTCTCCGGCAACCGCCTGATGCTCTCGAGCGGTTGTTTGGCAGGCTCTCTGCCGAACGCTTGTGCAAAGACCGCAAACGGTTATGTTTCCGCTTCCGTCAACCAGATGACCTTTGTCAATGCTGACGGCACAATCATCGGCGAAGCGGATGCGAAAGAACTTTGCGGCATTGTTGATGACGGTATGTGGATTTATGAAATGACCCCGGTCGACGGCGGCTTCCTGGTACTGGCTCAGCTGTATAACTCCAACTTGGTCGGCGATGAAATCGTCCTCTTCAAGGTCAGCGGATTCTAAAACACACACGAAGGGAGCAGTTTTGCTCCCTTCTTTTCCAAATATTCCGACTTCGGTCGGAACATTTGGAGAAGGAGGGATTGTTATGAAAATTCTTGGGAAATGGGAATTTCATTCCATCGCAACCTATGACGAAGAAAACAACTTGGTGTACTTAAACCGCGAGGAATACCTCGCCTCACCCATGCCGTACATCGACGAAACCGATGTGGAGCAGGTCGCGGACGAGGTGCGAGAACGGATGCAGACGGTGAATATGCGGGTACAGGTCTTCGAGAATCAAACCCTTTATCTCTTAGTCCCGATTCCCGAAGACGTATCAAAAGCCGAACTGCGCGAGGCATTGGATCGCGGCGAATTCATTTTGTACGATCAAATGCTGACAGACCGTGCCATTCCGTGGGAGATTCGTGACAACGAGTTGTATTACGCCATGGGCGACGGGGAATGGGTGAAAGCAATCGACGAAGACGGGTTTTTCACCGTTTTCACCACAAGATTTCAAAAAGTTGATTAAGAGGAGGAAGTAGTATGGGATTTTTTGACAGTTTGAAGCACACTCTCAAAGCCGAGGCGACCAAAGCGGTAAGCGGCGCGGTACACTCGGTCGGAGCAGGAAAAAATCGTTCCGAAGAATTCAAGTTTGAAGCACTCCCCAAATCCCTCGCCGAGTTGCAGGCGCTTCCCGAAGCAAGTCTGGACTCTCCGTTCAAAGCGGCCGCACTTTCTCTTGCTGTGCTTTGTCACTTTGGGGACGACCCCGAGGCGGTCTTTGCCATGCTCGATTTCCTCAAAGGCCCCGATACGGTCAGCACCTATGAAAAGCAGTTTCTCACCGAGCGTTTGAAGGGAAAGGAATACAAACCCTTCTCGTTCTTCCACGGTGCAACCCCCGAAAACGGCTACTGTCCGAGCACTCCGTACACCGTGACCGTGTATGAAAATCCGTATTCCTTCGACAACGAAAACTGGGCGACGCTCTGGGTAAAAAGCAGCGGAGGCGATAATCTCCGTTCAATCAAGCTTCGCAAAAAGCCCTCCACCGGGCAATGGTTTGTAAACGACATTCAATATCTCGCGGACATCCGAATCCCGACAGCGGATGATCCGTGGGCATAAGAAAAGGAGCGATGAACATGGCATACAAGCGCTTGATTGCCGTACTTCTCGCAGGAATCCTCGCACTTTCGGGCTGCACGGTCACAACGGACACACCGATTGAGCCCGTCACCGAAGCCAAGGAGTCGTTCCCCTTCCTTGACCTCATGGTGGGCGAATCGGTTTTGGAGGAGTGGCACGGGGAAGACGGCATCTGCCGTGTTTCTTGGGACAACCTCACCCTCACCGAGGAGGATGCAAAGAGATTTCCCAAATTGCAGGCGACGTTTGACACCATAAACGCCACCGCGGCGAGCGACGGGAAGGATATGCTGGATGAATTTAACGGGATGGTCGGAGACTTCGAGTACGAAACCAATCTGGAAGCAACCGCCGAGATTCTCCCCCAACGCGCGGACGAAACCGCGGTGAGTTGTCTTGAGAGTGTCTTCGTCTATGAGGGCGGTGTACACGGAATGTACGTCTACCGCGGCTATAACTTTGCCCCCGCAAGCGGCGAAGCGCTCACATTGGACGCGGTTGTGACCGATTTGACCGCGCTCCCCGAGATTTTGGCAAAGAAACTCACCGTGAAATATGATGAGGTCGCGCTCGACAATCTGCTTGAGATTTTCTCCTATTACGAGGCGGACAACTACGTTTGGACCATTGACTATGACGGCATCACCTTCTGGTTTGCTCCGTATGAGCTTGCATCCTTTGCGGCAGGTCTTCTCACCGCGAAGATTTACTACGAAGAAATGCCCGACCTGTTTGTTTCCGATTACACCAAAGCACCCGAGGCATATGCTCTCACGCTGCTTTCCGACCATGAGATGGAATTCGGTTATGAGAACACCAAAAAGGTCTTCTCGGGCACCAGACCGGACCCGCATGGCGGCTCATATCAGATGCTCAACGTGGTGGTAAACGGCGTGACCTACAACGACGAGGTCAACTACGCCTATTCGTTTGACCGATTCCTGGTCTATTCGGGCGGCAAGTATTATTTATACTGCGTTTCCTATTCGGACGGGGACTACAACGAATTTGTGGCATTGGACCTTAACGACGGGGTTTCCGAGATTATGCGCCTGCAACGCACTCAGTTTGCATCCGAGATGTCGGGCGATGCGGAAAACTTCATCGTCTACCGTCCCTTCTTCAATGACCCGAGCGCGTTTGTCCTTTCCACCACCGTCGAGATTTTGGGCACACGAAACGGGCTTGCGACGTATTCGGTAAACGAACTCGGACTTCCTGAGCGCAAGGAAGACTTCTACAACATCGAAGGCGGTTTTTCTGTGACCGCAAAGATTCCGCTTGAGGCAAAACTGCTGCCGAAGGAGAAATCCACCGAGATTCCGCAAGGAGTCGAGCTGATTCCTCTTCGCACCGACAATATGACCTATGTGGATGCGCGCCTGCCCGACGGCGGCGAGGTGCGGCTCACCGTGGATACCTCGGGTTGGCCGAAGCTGGTAAACGGTATGCCTGAGGAAGAATGCTTTGACAATATCATGTATGCGGGGTGACACAATGAAACGGTTTGTTTGTTTTCTTTTAACCCTTGTACTGCTTGTTGGGATGCTCCCCACCTTTGCGGGCGCGGTGGAGCTCGATCGGGTGGATATCACCATCACAGCGCCAAAGGTCGGCGCACACCCCTCTTTTAACGTCACAGTGGGCGATGGTTACAAAATCAACTCGGATTCCATCGATGTCCCGGGTGGCATCGTCTGGATGGACCTGACCCAAGAGAGAGAACTTAAATCCGCCGACTTATTCCAAGAAGGGCATGAATACGTGCTGGGAATCGCGCTGAAGGCGATTGACGGAAACATCTTCAAATATGCATCGGACCGTGAGACCGTGCTTGCGGATGTGTTCTTAAACGGAAGTCCGGTCGATGCATCCGCACCGCCGCAGGACAAGGTAAAGGGCGGGCGTACCGTGATGCTCGTGGCAAAAAAATACTCCTTCCCCAAAAGCAAGACCCCTTCCACGGCGGAAACCGTTGACACGGTTGCAGTCGAAAATATCCGACCGCCAATCGCCGGTCAAGTATGGGACTCGACCGCAACCGTGAGAGATGACGCGCCGTACACGGTGAATGGGCAGACCGAGTGGTACGACGAAACCGACAAGAAATTCTTACCGATGAATGCAACCTTCAAGGAAGGACACGTATATACCGTAAACGTCCGTCTGGACACAAAAGACGGATATGAATTTGCTTCCACCGCCACCGCTTACAGCATGACGGGCACATTAAACGGCAAGGAAGCAAAACTCAGCAAGGATTTTGAATATCAGAGATGGGCAAGAGTGGTTGTATCTTACACCTTCCCTGCCGTGACGGTGGGCAAGAAAATCACCGCCATCTCCATTACCGACGTGATTCCGCCGAAAATCGGCAGGCAATCCGTTGCCCGTGCGCATTACCTCAAATACAGCGAGGGTGTGGAAGGAATCCAAGCCTCGTGGTATGAAAACAACAACTATAACAACCGTTTTTCCGGTGTGTTTGCAGCGAACAAGCGGTATCTGTTTGAGGTGGTCTTAAAGCCGCAGGACGGCTATGAATTTGCCCGTAAAAGTAACGGCGGCTTCGATGTTGTGGTCACCTTCAACGGTTACGTTGTGAGTTATGTGGACGACGATGGCGAAGGAAACCTTTCCGCTCGCATGGATTACGGCAATCTCGGTGCCGCAAAAGAACGGATTGGAGGTGTCATCACCTACAAAATCAAAGAACCCGTTGTGGGCGAAACCCCGTCATTTACCGCAGAGAATCAGCGTGAAGACGGTCTGTACTACATCGATGCAGCCGATACAAACTTCACAAAAAACGGCATTACCTGGTATGAAGGGGTGGGCGACTCCCGCAAAATGGCGCCAACCGACACCTTCAAGGCAGGCGAGTATTACTATGTTGCGATTCGGGTAAAACCCATTGACGGATATTGCTTTGATATCGACTCCTCGGGCAACCTGCTTGTTTCGGGCGCAATCAACCAAAACACTTCTATCATCGCAGGCAATGATGAGAGCCTTTTCATCGGCTACACCTTTGAAAAGCTTCCGGAACCCGAAAAAGAGCCCGAGACCCCCGCAACTCCGGAGAAACCCGAAACTCCCGAGAAGCCCGAGACTCCCGCAACCCCCGAAAAAGAGCCCGAGAAACCGACTCAGACCGAGCCTGAGAAGGCGGTCTTTACCGACGTAAAGGCAAATGCATATTACTATGATGCGGTCATGTGGGCGGTGGAGAACGGGGTTACCTCGGGCACAAGTGCCACCACCTTCTCCCCCGATATGAATTGCAACCGCGCGCAGGTGGTCACCTTCCTGCACAGAATGGTGGCATCCCCCGAGCCACCTGCAATTGATATGCCGTTTTCTGATGTTCCGACCTCGAGTTTCTACTATAAGCCCGTGAAATGGGCGGTGGGAAGCAAGATTACGGGCGGCACAAGTGCCACCACCTTCTCACCCGACGCTTCCTGCACCCGTGCGCAAGTGGTTACCTTCCTTTGGCGCACCGCAGGTCAGCCGAAGGTTACAGCAAAAAATCCCTTTAGCGATGTGAAATCGGATGCGTACTACTATGACGCGGTCATG
>JAZQIE010000110.1:0-11004 GCA_045540975.1 Eubacteriales bacterium | reverse complement strand
CCACCTACGGTCTGTATCAGGTCATCGAAGAAGCAGCATTCAACCAGGTTGTTGCTGCAGGCTCCGAAATCGATCCGGAAATGGCTACCTGGACCGAAGACCGTGCAAACCCGACTCTCTACCTGTCCTTCAACGATGAAGAGTCCGCTAAGTTCAACGAACTCCACATGGCGATCACTTCCTACTCCGACGAAATGATCTCCAAGTTCATCAACGGCGACCTCTCCATGGATAAGTGGGATGAGTATGTTGCACAGATGAACGCTCTCGGCGTTGAAGAGTACCTCGACCTGTGGGAAGGCGCACATAACCGCACCCTCGGCAAGTAAGTTCCGATGCCCAATCACTCCCGACGGATTTCTCCGTCGGGAGTTTCTTTTTTTGCAGAAACCTCTTTACAACCGCGCGAAATTGTGATAACATAATCATGTTGTTTCTGTGGGCCCGTAGCTCAGCTGGGAGAGCGCCGCGTTCGCAATGCGGAGGTCATGGGTTCGATCCCCACCGGGTCCACCAAAAAGAAAAGGACAGTCTTAAGACTGTCCTTTTCTTTTTGATTTGATCGGAGGGATCGAACAGGACGGCGCGAAGCGTAAAAAAGCTCCCAGTGGGAGGTTTTTTAGTCCGCGGGTAGATCCCCACCGGCGGAAACAGTAGGTTTTGCTGAGGGATCGAACAGGACGGCGCGAAGCGTAAAAAAGCTCCCGGTGGGAGGTTTTTTAGTCCGCGGGTAGATCCCCACCGGCGGAAACAGTAGGTTTTGTTGAGGGATCGAACAGGACGGCGCGAAGCGTAAAAAAGCTTCCGGTGGAAGGTTTTTTAGTCCGCGGGTAGGGACGTTTGCGAGCGCTCCCTGTGGGAGATACAGCGAGCAAAAAGGAGTGGCAGCGGTCGAAAGAATCAAGTGTTAGCGCGGATTCTTTCGGGCACCGCAACAGTAACCCACGGACTGTTTTTTGATGTTTGCCTATGGCAAATGATGTTGGCGCTGCCAATGATGACGCTTGCGCTAATGATGTGTGGCTTTGCCACGTTTTATCGCAAACCTCTTGCGGCGGATGGGGATGGATTTATATTTGCGTGCGGCCGTGGCTTTGGAGAAAAACTGCGGTCTTTTTTGTACTCGCTTTGCGGAGGTGCGAGGGGATGGAACATTTTTCTTGACAAAGCATACGTTGGGGTATAATATAAACATATGAACAAATGCTCATATGTTTGAAAGTGCGGAGAGATAAGGAAGCGCGGAGAGATAAGAAGGCGCGGAGAGATAAGGAAGCGTGGAGAGATAAGGGAGCGCGAAGAGAGAGGGAAAGCGCGGAGAGATAAGGAAAGCGTGTGGTGGCAAGACCGCGCGGAAATACAAGACGGAACGGAAATACAAGGAGGGGTTGAGATGCAGGAATGTGCATGCGGCGAAAAGCACGCGGAGTTTGTGGAGCGCGTTCGAGAGGGGATGCCCGAGGATGAACTGCTCTACGATATGGCGGAATTATTTAAGGTGTTTGGGGATTCCACGCGGGTACGGATTTTGTACGCGCTCTCCGAACGTGAGCTTTGCGTTTGCGACCTTGCGGACGGAATCGGAATGACACAGTCCGCGGTATCGCATCAACTGCGGATTTTGAAGCAGGCGAGACTGGTCAAATACCGCAGAGAAGGGAAAATTATTTATTACACGCTGGCGGATGACCATGTCCACATGATTTTCGGGCAGGCGTTGGCGCATATCACGGAATGAGGGATTTCATATGAGTTGTGAACACGAACACGGATGCGAATGCTGTCATCATTCGCACGGATGGGATAAGAAGGAACTGCTGTGGCTGTGCGGCGGTGTGTTGGGGCTTGTATTGGGAATCCTCCTTCCCGCGCCGTGGCACATGGTCGCGTTTGCGGCAGGGTATTTGGTTGCGGGGTATGAGGTGCTGCTTTCCGCGGGGCGAAATCTCTTGCGCGGCAAGGTATTTGACGAGAATTTCCTCATGACGCTGGCAACTGTGGGTGCATTTGCGATTGGCGAGTACCCCGAGGCGGTGGCGGTCATGCTGTTTTACCGCGTGGGTGAGATGTTTGAGCATATGGCGGCGGAGAAATCCAAGCACTCGATTACCGAACTGCTCGATTTACGCCCGAAGCACGCGAATCTGGTGTGCGGCATCAACATCAAGGCGGTGCCGCCGGATGAAGTTTCCGCAGGGGATGTGATTTTGATTAAGGCGGGCGAACGTGTGCCGCTGGATGCCAAAATCATTGACGGCACTTCGGCTTTGGATACCGCGGCGCTCACGGGCGAGAGTCTGCCGCGCGATGTGAAGCCCGGGGATTTGATTCTTTCGGGGTGCATCAATTTGAGTGGAACACTGCACGCGCGCGTGGTCAAATCCTTCGAGGATTCCACGGTTTCCGAAATTCTGCGCGTGATGGAATCGGCAGGCGAGAAGAAGGCGCGGCTGGAGAATTTTATCACACGGTTTGCTCGGGTCTACACCCCGATTGTGGTAGGGGTTGCGCCGGTGCTTGCACTGGTGCCGCCGCTTGTGTTCCGTGCGGATTGGTCTTCTTGGATTTACCGCGCGCTGGTGTTTTTGATGGTTTCTTGCCCGTGCGCATTGGTGCTCTCAATTCCGCTCGGGTATTTCTGCGGGCTGGGGAGTGCCTCGAAAAACGGGATTTTGGTCAAGGGCGGATGCTTTTTGGATGCGCTTGCGCGTGCGGATACCGTGGTGTTTGACAAAACGGGGACTTTGACCGAGGGGAGCTTCACCGTTCGTGAAATCCATGCAAACGGGATGAGTGAGACCGCGCTGCTGACGGTTGCGGCATATATTGAATGCAGCTCCAATCACCCGATTGCGAAATCAATTTGCGCCGCATACGGCGGTGAGTTTGACCGCGGCAGAATCGGTGCGGTGCGGGAGATTCCCGGGCAGGGCATCTGCGCTGAGATTGACGGGCGCACGATGTATGCGGGGAACTTGACACTCATGCGCGGAAACGGAATCGAGGCGGATACGGTCGATGCGGTGGGCGCGGTGGTGCATCTTGCCGCGGATACCGTGTATTTGGGCTATCTTGTGGTTTCCGACCGTGAAAAGGACGGAGCGCGCGAGGCGTTGGAGGCGCTCAAAGAACAAGGTGTTGCGAAGACCGTGATGCTCACGGGTGACCGCAGGTCTGCGGCGGAGCAAATCGCGGCGCGGCTTGGCTTGGACGAGGTGGTCTCGGAGCTTCTCCCGAATGAAAAGGTGCGTGAGGTGGAGCGGCTTTACGGGGTCTGCGACGGCGCTTTGGTGTATGTGGGCGACGGAATCAACGATGCGCCTGCCATTGCGCGCGCGGATGTTGGCGTTGCGATGGGTGCAATCGGCGCGGATGCCGCAATCGAAGCCGCGGATGTGGTTGTGATGACCGACGAGCCGCGCAAAATCGCGGAGGCGGTGTCCATCGCGAAACGGACGTCTAAAATCGTGCGGCAAAATACCGTGCTGACCTTGGGGGTCAAAGCGGTGGTTTTGGTTTTGGGTGCGCTTGGATTTGCGGGGATGTGGCAAGCGGTGTTTGCGGATGTCGGTGTCGCACTTCTTGCGGTACTCAACGCGACCCGCGCATTTGAAACGCATGGGAGGAAGTCGGATGAACTACAAAATCGTTGACCTTGACAGATGGAAGCGCGGGAAGTTGTTTCGCGCATATATTGACGGTCTGCGCATGGTGATGAGTTTGACCGTGGATGTGGATGCGACAAATCTCATCGCGTTTTGCAAAAAATATAATCTCAAATTTTATCCTGCCATGATGCACGTGGTGAGTACTGTCGTAAACGCCCATTCCGAGTTCAAGCACGGCTGGGACGAGGACGGGAATTTGATTGAATGGGAGACCGTATTTCCGCTTTTTGCGGAGTTTCATCCCGAAGACGAGGCGTTTTCCCGTATCGCGACCGAGTATTGCGATGATATCTTCGAGTTTTGCGCGCGTGTGGAGAAAACGCGTGCGCGGTATTCCCATTTGCGCGGATTTGAGTTTACCCCGCCGAAGAACACGTTTGACGTCTCCTGCCTGCCGTGGGTCAAGTACCGCCATGTGGATATGCACGTGTTTGACGAGGGGAAGTACCTCTGCCCCTCGGTCACTTGGGGGAAGTATGACGAGAATGGCATGATGCCGCTTTCCATGAACATCCACCACGCGGTGGCAGACGGCTTCCACCTCGCACGGTTTTTTAGCGAGGTGCAAGAGAAAATATTGGAGTTGAAATGATGTATACCACTTACTTATTTGATTTTGATTACACGCTGGCGGATGCGGGGGAGGGGATTATCCTTTGCTTTCATCTGACCTTTGACGAGTTGGGACACAAAAGGGCATCGGATGAGGAGATACGGAAGACGATTGGCTGGACGCTGGGCGAGGCGTACACGTATCTCACCGGAATTTCCGACAAGGAGAAGATCCTGCAGTTTCGGAAGATTTACCGCGCGGCGGCGGACCGACACATGACCGAACACACCGCGCTGCTGCCCGAGACCATTCCCGTTTTGCGCGAACTCAAAGCGCGGGGGAAGAAAATCGGGGTTGTGACCACCAAGTACCGCTACCGCATCATGGAGGCGGTGGAGAAGTTTTCAATTCACGGACTCTTTGACTGCATTGTGGGTGGGGAGGATGTGTCCCACGCGAAGCCCGACCCGGAAGGACTCAACCTGATTTGCGAAAAACTCGGGGTGAGAAAAGACGAGGTACTCTACATCGGAGATTGCGAGGTGGATGCGATTGCCGCGGAGCGCGCGGGGATTTCCTTTGCGGGAGTGACCACGGGGACCACAACGCGCGCGGAGTTTGAAGGGTATCCGCATGAGAGAATTATGGAAACCATTGCAGAATTATTGTAAACGAAAAAACGGCGAAGGATTTTCTCACCTTCGCCGTTTGTATTTATAAAAATGCAAAACAATGAATAAAATTCATTTAGTAACAGAGCGGTAACAGGGTAAAAACCCACGGAAATCAAGGGGGAAACTCGGTTTTTCGAAAAAAGTTGTAACGAAAGCGTTACGGAGGGGGAATTTGGCGCGGAAAGCGGCATAATTATGTAAACCGTAATTCCAAATTGAAAAAAGTGTGAAATTCGGGTTCGGGGTGTGGACGAAAATGTGGAAAAGTCGCGAAAGCATTGGAAATACTGGGTTTGGAGGCTGTGGAAAACTCTGTGGAGAATGTGGAAAACTAATCATAATCAGGGGAAAATAAAAGATTTACGTAAACCTGAAAGCGCGGAACACAAGGGGCGAAATCATGCGAAAAAAGTTCCTGCGGGGGTTTTCGGGGAAGCGGGAAAAAGGCAAGGAACGGCAAGGGATTCGGCGTGTGTTAAGTTTTTCACGGAAGAAAGATTCTGAACTTTATTCGGCGCTTGCATCTTATACAGTCGAGTGAATAATTTGGATAATACAAATTGTATTATCGGGATTTTTTGGGGTGCGTAATCCGGAATTGACAAGTTGCGCGAAAAACAGTACAATAATAGTATCTCATTTTATGTAACAGATAGGTGGTAGTTTAACATGATGACAGAACAGGTCAGAGCAGCATTTGAAAAGATTATCGATATGCAGCTTGCACGCATTGAGAAAATGAAGGCGGAAGACGATTTCATTGATTATGCGAAGCTGGATAAACTCATTATCGGTGTGTGCGGCGGCGACGGAATCGGCCCGGCAATCACCGAGCAGTCCGCACGTGTCTTAAAGCATCTCCTGAGTGACGAGATTGCAAGCGGCAAAGTGGAGTTCCGCAACATTGACGGTCTTACCATTGAAAACCGTGCGGCTTGCGGCAAGGCGATTCCGGACGATGTTTTGGCAGAACTGAAGGCTTGCCATGTCATTCTCAAGGGCCCGACCACCACTCCGCGTAAGGGTGATCCGTGGCCGAACATTGAGAGTGCGAACGTGGCAATGCGCAAGGAACTGGATTTGTTTGCGAATATGCGCCCGGTCAAGGTGCCGGACGAGGGCATTGACTGGATGTTCTTCCGCGAAAACACCGAAGGCGGTTACGCGGTGGGTAGCCTGGGTGTGAATGTGACCGAGGACCTTGCAATCGACTTCACCATTGCGACCACGCAGGGCAGCGACCGTATCGCACGCTTGGCGTTTGACTATGCGGAGAAGATGGGCCGCACCCGTGTGACCGCGGTCACCAAGGCAAACGTCATCAAGACAACCGACGGTAAGTTCCTCGACATCTGCAAGGCGGTTGCGGCTGAGCATCCCGACATTGCATTTGACGATTGGTACATTGATATTATGACTGCAAAGCTGGTGGACCAGAAGCGCCGCCGCGATTTCCAGGTCATGGTACTCCCGAACCTCTACGGTGACATCCTCACCGACGAGGCGGCGGAATTCCAGGGCGGTGTGGGTACCGCGGGCAGCGCAAACGTGGGTAAGCGTTATGCGATGTTTGAAGCGATTCACGGCTCGGCTCCGCGTATGGTTCAGGAAGGCCGCGACAAGTATGCGGATCCGTGCAGCATGCTGCGTGCTTCCGTGATGCTGCTCGAGCACATCGGTGAGACCGAAAAGGCGGCACGTCTTGAGGCGGCACTCAACGAGTGTATGTTCAACGAGAAGAAGCTTGTCATCACCGGACGTGACACCGGCGCAACCTGTGCGGAATTTGCGGATTATGTCATGAGCAAACTTTCTTAATTGAAGGGAAGAATTTTTATGCGTAGGGACAATGTCTCCATGGCGGTGATTCGGCGTATGCCGAAGTACTACCGCTATCTGGATGAACTGTATCAGAGCGGCGTGGACAAAATCTCCTCGCGCGCACTTGCGGAGCAGATGGGACTCACCGCGTCGCAAATCCGTCAGGACTTCAACTGCTTTGGCGGATTCGGACAGCAGGGGTACGGCTATAATGTGGAATCGCTCCGTTCGGAGATTGCCTCCATCATCGGGATTGACCGCAGTCACAATGCGGTGATTCTGGGTGTGGGCAACATCGGGCGCGCGCTGATTCGCAATTTCGCGTTTTCGCAGTGCGGATTTTCGCTGGTTGCCGCGTTTGACAGCGACGCCAAGATGGCGGGTGATATGATCAACAAGGTCCCTGTGCTTCATATTGATGAATTGGAGCGTTTCTGCAAGGAAAACCGTGTGGACACCGCGATTCTCACCATCCCGAGCAAATTTGCGCAGGATATGGCGGTTCGACTTGCGGGTCTCGGCATCAAGGGGATTTGGAATTTTACCAATGTGGAGTTGAAGGTAGAGGGCGTCACTGTGGAGGATGTGCATTTCTCCGACAGTATGATGACGTTGTGCTACCGCATCAGCGAAGAGTGAGGATAGTATGAAACGGTTTGGAATGAGAGTTGTGATAGCGGCATTTTGTGTGATTCTGTTTGGACTCACATGGATTTCCTGCGCCTCGGGCGGGGATGCCTCCGACCCTGTACTCACACTCAGTTTCCTCAAAAACCGTGTACAGCCGAATATCATGAGTGCGGCCGAAAACCGCATCGACAATATGGGCGGTGTGGGGTTTGACACCTTGGATGCCAAGCGCAACGAGGCACTCGGCAGACTCTCGAATGCGGGGCTCATTGATGCGGCGGGCGACCGTGTCCGCGAATACTTGCAGCAAAACGGGAAGTATCTGTATTATTCGGATGCCGTGCGCTTTGTCACGCTGCACAAGGATGATGTAATCTCCGGTGCGGCAGGGACACAGGTGATTTTGCGGCAGGGAAGCGGCAGCATCATCAACAACCCGGTGATTGATGTGACAAACGGGTTTTCGCTTGCGGCGGGAAAGCCTGCGGCACTCAACGTGCGCTATCTTTTGCCCGCGCGGAATTGGTCGGGCATTCGTGTGACCTCGGCTTCCGCGACCGTGGGTGTGCAAGGATTTTATCGCGTGGTCAACATCGGTTACAAAGACCAATATGTTGACCTCGCGCAAGCACTCAAGACCATGGGGCTGTTCAAGGGAACAAACTCGGGCTTTGAGCTTTCCAAAAATGCGACTCGCGCCGAGGCGGTGACCATGCTGGTCCGTCTCTTGGGCGAGGAGACCGTGGCACAAAGCGGTGGGATGCGCCATCCGTTTTCCGATGTTCCCGCATGGGCGAGTGGGTATGTTGCGCACGCGTACAACAAGGGCTACACCAAGGGCACAAGTGCGACGAAGTTTACCCCCGACACCGCGGTCACCGCGACACAGTATATGACCTTCTTACTCCGCGCGCTGGGATACAGCGACAGCGCGGGGGATTTCACCTGGGATACCGCGCTTTCCGCCGCGGTACGTTACGGGATTATCAGCGAGGCGGAAAAATCCGCCATGAGCGGGACTTTCCGCCGCGACCAGATGGTCTATCTCTCGTATTGCAGTCTGCTTGCAAAACGCAAGGGGACAGGGCAGACCCTCCTCCAATATTTGCAGGAGAAGGGCGTTGTTTCCGCGGAGAATGCACAGCGTGCGCTCGCGTTGGTCAAACAGCCGAGAATGTAACTACTTTGTAACTATATGTGACGGTTTTTTAATTGCTGACCGCAATATCTTGTGGTATACTAATTACAGTACACGAGATAATTTACAGCTTCGGCTCGTTGGCGGCGGCAAAGTACCGTGCTTACATGCTATTACGCGATGGGGTTTTGGATGCTTCTTTTTTAATCAGCACAATTCCCGAGATCTTTGGAAGTTTTTTCTACGGACCTCGGGAATTGTGTTTTTTTGCACACATGAGGGGAGAGGTGCATAAGATACAGCAGGTGGGGGACAAGTTTCCTCACCGAAATCTGATGACGGTGGGATTTTTATGTGTAACCTTTGCGATTGCCTCGGAAACCTCTTCTCCTGCGGCAACTCTGCGGACGAGTCTTGGGTCGATGACATCGAGACCACCGTGGTTTGCGGCAACTGTCAGTGCGGCGCGGACGCCTCGTGCGAGAATCTGTGCAACACACAGACTCAGAACTCCTGCGGCTGCGGCTGTAACTGTAACTGTGGCTGCGGTTGTAACTGCGGCCGCTGCGGTCGCTGCGGCTAAAACACAAACCGAAGACCCTCGCTTCACGCGAGGGTCTTTTTTGTTGCAATGGGAGAGAAAAACTGGTATAATAAAATTAACTATGGATTGATTGGATTTGAAAGTATGGTTCGATTTATCACGGAGGCGGAGGTTTCCGCGTATGAGGCGTTTGTCGCCGCGCATAAGAAGGGACACTTCCTGCAGACATACGCATGGGCGCGGTTTAAGACCAAGGGAAACCCCAAGGTACTCGCGTTTTTTGACGGCGAAGGGAACATCCGCGGCGGGATGAGTTTGTTTTCGGCAAAAGCGCCGATTCTCTCCACCTGCACGGTGTACAGTCCGCGCGGTCCCGTTTGCGACGATGACCCTGCGGTAATCGGGGCGTTGGTTTCGGGCGCGGTCGAATACGCCAAATCGCAGGGCGCGTATCAGCTGACGGTGGACCCGGATGCACAAAAAGAGGACGGATTCGTTTCGCTTCTTCTTGCTGCGGGTTTCCGCTTGGGGGACAACAAAACAGACAATGCGATTTTGCAGCCGCTCGCTTGCTATCGCATCAACCTTGCGGAAAAGGACGAGGAGAGTCTGCTCGCGTCCTACCATTCCAAGACCCGTTACAGTGTCCGCGCGGCGCTTAATTCCAACGCGACTTGGCGGATTGCGGGTCGGGAGGAACTGCCTGTGTTCCAAAAGCTTTTGGAAGAAACCGGGCGCAAGGACGGGTTTCATGTCCGACCGATTGAGTATTTATATGAGATGTATGACGCGCTGGGGAAAGACGCCTTCCTGCTTTTCTTGGTGGAAGTGGACGGCGAGGCGGTTGCAGGCTCGGTGCTGCTCCGCACGGGGAAAAAGACTTGGCATCTCCTTGGCGGCTGCAGTGGGGAGCATAAAGAGGTCCAGCCGAATTACCTGATGCAATGGGCGATGCAGACCTGGTCGATTGAGCAGGGCTGTCTCCTTTATGATATGCGCGGTGTGGCAGGCGAGCAGGACAAAACAACCCCGCTCGAGGGTCTCCTCCGCTTCAAAAAGCGCTTTGGCGGTGAGCTTGTCCCACTCGTTGGGCGGATGGATTTGATTCTCACCCCGTGGAAGCGCAAAGTGATCGACGGCTTACGAAAAGTGAAACATCTTGTGAGAAAGTGAGAAGTACGCATGATTCGTTATATAACAGAAAATTGGGAAAGCAAATACGAGGCGTTTATCTCCGCGCATCCCAAGGGACATTTTGTGAAAAGCCTGAAATGGGCGGAGTTTAAGAAGCCGTGGAAGACAAAGGTCTTTGTGTCGGTAGATGAAAACGACAAGATTCGCGGCAGTATGATGATTTATGTAAGCCGCATCCCGAAAACCAAGTACACCCATCTCTACTGTCCGCGCGGACCTGTGGTGGATGACGGGGACGGGGAAACCCTCAAAGAGCTTTGCGACGAGGCTCGGAAGATTGCAAAGGAATTCAATGCGTATGAACTCTCGATTGACCCGGACATCACCGAGCGTGACACCGGATATTTTGCGGATTTGGTGCGCGCGGGCTTTGCGCTCAACAACACCAAGCGCCGCCCCGAATACTTGCAGGCGCGCTATGTCTTCCGTTTATATATGGAAGGGATGACCGCAGACGAGATTTTCTCGAACTTCCATTCCAAGACCCGTTACAATGTCCGCCTCGCCACCCGCAAGGAGGTCACCTGCCGTATCGGGACAAAGGCGGATTTGCCCGCGTTTGTGGAAGTGATGAAGGAGACCGCGGTGCGCGACGGATTTTTGGCGCGCTCGCTTTCTTACTTCGAGGAGATGTACGACACCTTGGGCCCCGAGCATCTGCGCCTTTATTTAATGGAATATAACGGGGAAGTGCTCGCAGGCGCGATTACCATATATTACGGTGACAAGATGTGGTACCTCTACGGCGCAAGCAGTAACCGTGAGCGCAACCGTATGCCGAA
>JAZQIE010000109.1:0-1831 GCA_045540975.1 Eubacteriales bacterium | reverse complement strand
CCCCACCGGCGGTAAAGCCCGCGAGCCGTGTTTCACGGTTGAATCGGTGAAATTCCGATGCCGACGGTACAGTCCGGATGAAAGAAGACGGCAAAGTAAGTTTGTCCAAACGCCCTTGACACACGTTTGTCGGGGGCGTTTTTTTGCTCCCAAACCGAAAGGAGAGGTTTTTTAGTGAAACTCAAAAGAATGACAGGCGCGGCGATTTTGAGCGCGCTGTCCGTCGCACTCATGTACCTGCTGCGCATCCCCATGCCGGGCGCTCCGTTTTTGGAGTACGACATGGCAGACATCCCGATTTTAATCGGCACCTTTGCCTACGGCCCGCTTGCGGGTCTTAGCATGACCGCGGTGGTCAGCCTCATCCAAGGCGTGACCGTGAGTGTCGCAAGCAGCTGGTACGGGGTTGTGATGCACATCCTCGCAACCGGAAGCTATGTCCTGACCGCGGGCAACCTCTACCGCAGAAACCACACCAAAAAAGGCGCGGCGGTCGCGCTCTGCTTCGGCTCGCTTGCGCAGGTGGTGGTCATGTTTTTTGCAAACCTCATCATCACCCCGTTTTATATGCGGATGCCCACCTCCGCGGTGCTCGGCTTCATGCCGATTATCATGCTCTTTAACGTCCTGCGCGTGATTATAAACTCCGCGGTCACCTTTGTCACCTACAAGGGCGTGCGCCACATTTTACCGAAATAATCTTCCGCCTCCTTGCATATAGTCTCATAAGGGAATCTTGCAAGGAGGATGAACATGGAACGATTTTTGCCCGAAGGGGCGCTCTTACATACACCGCGCAACCTTGAACTCACCCAAAGCATTGCATCGCTTCGCACCGCAGCAGAGCAGGAGCTTGTGCTTGAGGGGGTCGCGGTCATGTGCGACACCGCGCACAATCTCACCGTGCAGGTGGGGGAGTTTTGCGGAATCATTCCGCGCACAGAGGCCGCGCTCGGGATTGAGGACGGAACAACGCGCGACATTGCGATTTTATCGCGCGTGGGAAAGCCGATTTCCTTTGTGGTGCGCGAGATTGACTGCACAGGCGAAACCCCGATTCTGCATCTCTCACGCCGCATCGCGCAGGAGCGCGCACGCGTGTATCTGATGCGCACCCTCACTCCGGGGGACATCATCCCCGCGCGGGTCACACATCTCGAGCCGTTTGGCGCGTTTGTGGACGTGGGCTGCGGCAACGTTGCGCTCATCGGGATCGAAAACCTTTCGGTTTCGCGCATTTCCCATCCCAAGGACCGCCTTGCGGTGGGGCAGGAGATTTTCGCCGCGGTGCGAAGTCTGGACTATGAGGCACAGCGCATCACACTCACACACCGCGAGCTTTTGGGCACATGGCAGGAAAATGCCGTGCGATTTGAAGCGGGGCAAACCGTACGCGGTGTGGTGCGCGGCGTGGAGGAGTACGGCATCTTTGTCGAGCTTGCGCCCAACCTCTCGGGTCTTGCCGAGCGGAAGGAGGGCGTGTGCGAAGGGGATGCGGTTTCGGTCTTTCTCAAAAGCATTGTGCCCGAGCGCATGAAAATCAAGCTTGTGGTCATTGATGTCTTCGGCAAGGGGCAAAACACCCCGATTTCGCGCGCGGAGTATTTTCTCACAAGCGGGCATCTCGATTTGTGGGAATATTCGCCGCCCGTCTGCACCAAACGAATCTATACCGATTTCAATGAAAAAACAGACCTCAGTTGAAGGCGGTTGGTCTCAGGGATAAATCGCTTGAAAGAGGCATTTTTCATCCATAACTGCACAAAAAATCTTGATATCCGCCAGGATTATCTGCGATTTTATTGTTTGTTCTGAAAGAAAAATGCACTCC
>JAZQIE010000108.1:0-3899 GCA_045540975.1 Eubacteriales bacterium | reverse complement strand
GTGGTCAGAGGCATGGGAACACTGGAATGAAGCAAAATTTCAGTACGTGTTCCGGCTGCAAGGCGTGAATTACTTTCTGTGGATGGGCACGGCGGGAGATTGCCCGGATGGGGAATTCTCCTACGAACCGGCCCGGGGCCTGCGGCAGCTGATTTCCAAAGATATCTGCTACGCCGCCATGACTGCCTGGCATCTGTACAACTGGTACGCATCCAGCCGCTTTTGCGGCCGCTGCGGAGAAAAAACAGTCCATGATGAAAAAGAGCGGATGATGCGCTGCCCCCATTGCGGGCTGATGATCTTTCCGCGAATCAATCCTGCGGTGATTGTGGGCGTGACGGATGGGGACCGGATCCTGTTTACCAAATACGCGGGCCGGAGCTATACCCGCTATGCCCTCATAGCCGGCTTTACGGAAATTGGCGAAACCCTGGAACAGACCGTCCAGCGGGAGGTTATGGAGGAAGTGGGCCTGAAGGTCAAAAACATCCGCTACTACAAAAGCCAGCCCTGGGGCATTGACGGCAATGTGCTGATGGGCTTTTACTGCGACTTAGACGGCGACGATACCATTACCCTGGATCAAAATGAGCTTTCCGTTGCCGAATGGCAAGACCTCATTCGCAGTGGGGAAATTGATGCATATATGGAAGTCGGGTGCCACGCGATGGCAGGCACAATGAACGGCTTTTTTGACCATACCCAAAGCTCCAAGAGTTGGTATAACTACTATGTCAACGGCAAGAAGACCGGCGAAATCGGGCAGGGCGCGCAGTTTGTCGGCGCATTCGGGGTCCCGATGGTCATGGTCTCGGGCGATGA
Organism: Eubacteriales bacterium; assembly: GCA_045540975.1. GTDB lineage: Bacteria > Bacillota > Clostridia > Oscillospirales > JAAYXM01 > SIG510. The sequence continues at coordinate 3,077 of JAZQIE010000108.1, read as the reverse complement.
GGCGGCTTGTGTGGAAGGCCGCGCATTCCTCGGTGATATTGCAACCGCAACCGTGAAATACGGTGTGGGCTGGGCAAGTGCGAGATGCATCGACCTCAAAGAGGCGGAAGAAAAAATCCGCGCCGCGGTTTGTGAAGGGCTCAAACGTGTCAAGGATATCCGTCCCTATAAGGTCCAGCTTCCCGCAGAGGCAAAGCTTGAGTTTTTCCGCGCGGACCAGTGCGACGAATACTGCAAAAACCATTCGGAAGTTGAGCGCTTGGATGCACGTACCGTGCGTAAACTTGTCTTTGAAATCAACAGCTATTCAGATTTGCTGTTCTAAGGAGAAAGAATTATGACTAAGATTAATCGAATCGGTGTCCTGACCAGCGGCGGCGATGCACCGGGTATGAATGCCGCAATCCGTGCGGTTGTCCGCTCCTGCGCCTATTACGGAATTACTTGCCTCGGAATTCACCGCGGCTACAACGGTCTCATCAACGGTGACATTGTCACCATGGATGCGCGAAGTGTTAACGGTGTGATTTCCCGCGGCGGTACCATGCTGTACACCGCGCGCTGCCCCGAGTTTATGACCGAAGAGGGCATCAAAAAAGCAGTCGGCACCTGCAAGTACCTTGGTATCGACGGTATCATCGCAATCGGCGGTGACGGTACCTTCCGCGGTGCGCGTGACCTCGCGGCACACGGAATCCCCACCATCGGCATCCCTGCCACCATCGACAACGACATTGCATCCACCCAGTACAGCATCGGATTTGATACCGCGTGCAATACCGCGCAGGATGCAATCGATAAACTGCGTGATACCATGCAATCCCATGAGCGCTGCTCGGTGGTTGAGGTCATGGGTCGCAATGCGGGCCACCTCGCACTCCATGTCGGTATCGCAACCGGCGCAACCGCAATTCTGGTCCCGGAAAAGGAACTCGATATGGAGCAGGACGTCATCGAAAAAATCCGTCTCGGTCGCATCAACAAGCGCTCCCACTTCATCATCATTGTTGCGGAAGGCGTCGGCAGTGCAATGAAGGTTGCCGAGCAGATTAAAGAGGAAACCGGCATTGATGCGCGTGTCACCATCCTCGGTCACATCCAGCGCGGCGGCAGTCCCTCCGCGGAAGACCGCGTGTGGGCAACCCGCATGGGCGAATATGCGGTCACAGGCATCCTAAACGGAAAGAGTAACCGTGTTGTCTGTGTGGTCAACGACAAACTCGTTGATATGGACATCAACGAAGCCCTTGAGATGCACAAGGATCTCCCGAACGAAATGTATCTGACCTCCAAGATGATGGCGGTATAAGAGAAAACACAAAGACCGAACGGAAATTTCCGTTCGGTCTTTTTCTATTGCCAAGAGAGGACAAATGTGGTAAAATATAAGTTATCTTTAAGGAGGCGATTCACTTGAATTTCAAGTTTTCCGAACGTATTTCCACCTTGCAGCCCTCTGCAATCCGTGAAATCCTGAAGGTCACGCAGGACCCGACCGTGATTTCCTTTGCGGCAGGCAACCCCGCGCCCGAGAGTTTCCCCGCCGCGGAGATGGCGGAGATTGCGGCAGAGATTTTTGCAACCGAAGCGGCAAGCGCGCTGCAGTACGGTGTGAGCGAAGGCTATACTCCGCTCCGTAACCTCACCGCAAAGCGCATGAAAGAAAAATATAACATCGGCCGTGACTTTGATGATACCCTCATCACAAGCGGCGGTCAGCAGGTCATTGAGATGCTCACCAAGACCCTGGTCAACGAAGGGGATGTCATTCTCTGCGAAATGCCCAGCTTCATCGGTGCGCTCAATGCCTTCCGTTCTTATAATGCAAAACTCATCGGTATCCCGATGGACCATGACGGTATGGACCTTGAGGTGCTGGAAAACACCCTCAAAACCACCCCGAATGTGAAATTTATCTATACCATTCCAACCTTCCAAAACCCGTCCGGTCATGTGATGAGTTTGGAACGCAGAAAAAAACTGTTGGAACTCGCGGAAACCTACGATGTTCTGATTTTGGAGGATAGCCCGTATTTCGAGCTGCGCTTTGCAGGGGAGTATGTCCCGCCCATTAAGAGTCTGGACGAAACCGGACGTGTTGTGTTCTCGGGCTCGTATTCCAAAGTCCTCTCTCCGGGTATGCGTATCGGCTTCTGCATCGCGCCCCGTGACCTTGTTGCAAAGCTTACGGTCGCAAAGCAGGTGAGCGACGTCCATACCAACCTGTTCTTCCAGATGATTGCGGCGCGCTATCTTGAGCGCCATGATTTGGATGCACACATCGCAAAAATCTGCAAACTTTACGGCGAGCGCGCAACCCTCATGTGCGACTTGATCGACGAAAAGTTTGACGGAAAAGTTACTTATGTCCGTCCCACCGGCGGTCTCTTCCTGTGGTGCTCGCTGCCGGACGGCTACGATGCGATGGACTTCTGCCGTAAGACCGGCGAAAAGAAAGTGGTTGCGGTGCCCGGTTCTTCCTTCTCTGTGGATGAAAGCGAAGTCACCCCGACCTTCCGCATGAATTACTCTCTGCCCTCAGAGGAACAGATTCGTAAGGGAATCGACCTTATGGCAGAAGTGCTCAAAGATTACGTCAAATAAGAGGAGTGAATCCCAATGGATAAACAAATCGTATTTTCCGGCATTCAGCCGTCCGGCGATATTTCGCTCGGTAACTATATCGGCGCTCTCAAAAACTGGGTAGAGATTCAGCACGATTACCACTGCCTGTACTGTGTGGTGGATATGCATGCAATCACCGTCCGTCAGGACCCGAAAAAACTGCGTGAACAGTCCCTTGCGGTACTGGCTCTGCTCATCGCTTGCGGTCTTGACCCCAAAGAAAACATCATGTACATCCAGAGCATGGTCCCGCAGCACGCGGAACTCGCATGGGTGCTCAACTGCTACACCATGTTCGGCGAACTCTCCCGTATGACCCAGTTTAAGGACAAGTCCTTAAAGCATGCGGATAACGTCAATGCGGGTCTCTTTGATTACCCGGTCCTCATGGCGGCGGATATCCTGCTCTATCAGGCAAACCTGGTCCCCATCGGCAATGACCAGAAGCAGCA
>JAZQIE010000107.1:0-2257 GCA_045540975.1 Eubacteriales bacterium | reverse complement strand
GCAGATGATGGTCATGCTCTCTCGCACCTTGGAAGCAGTCAAGGCTGAGGTTAAGGAAGTCGAAGACGATGTCCTCGAATCCTTTACCGATGCAGACCTGATTTCGGACTACGCGGTCGAATCCGTCAAGTCCATGGTCGGAAACGGCTTCATTCAGGGCAGTGACGGCAAGATCAATCCGCAGGGCAATGCAACCCGCGCTGAAGTTGCGGTCTTACTCGACCGTATCCTCAACAAATAGAGTGAGTTTCGATCTTCATTCTTATCCTCTTAAACAGGAAAGGCCGAGTCGGTTTGACTCGGTCTTTCCGCGTGTTTGGGGAGAAAAATACGAAAAAAACCTCCCGTTTTTTGAGGAAAACGAGAGGTTTTTTGAGGAAAATCACAACAAAATTACCGGTTATTTTTCTTATTTCGCAGTTGATTTTTGTACTGCGAGGGGGTAAGACCCACCATCTGCTTGAAGAGACGTGAGAGGACACGCGGCTCACAACCGACCGAGGAGGCGACATTTGAAATCGTTGCATGGGGGCTGGAAAGCAGTTCGCACGCCTTCTTGATGCGGAAGTGGAGCAGGTATTCCTGCGGCGACATCCCAAACTGCTTTTTAAACAGGCTGTAAAAGTAACTGCGGTTGAGACCCAAGTGGCTTGCGATGTCCGCCACTTTAAGCGGTTGGGTGTAGTTTTGCTCGATATACTGAATTGCGGCTTGGATGTACTTGCGGTTGGAGATATTTTTTGAGGTTTCCGACACGGTAAGCGCGGTATAAAGGAGTTCTCCGAAGAGGAGATAGAATCGACCCGCTTGGGTCAAATCAAATGCGTCCATGGTGTGCGGTGTGGCAATAATCTCGGAGAGGTGCGTTTTAACCACCGCGGACAGACGGTCGGAAAAGATGGGGTACTGCTCGGAGACTCCGATTTTTTCAAACAGAGAAAGACCTTGCGGACTCTTGAACGCGATCCACATCAGCCCCCACGGGTCCTCCGCGGAGGAGTGCTCAATCATGACCGAGTTGGGGAAGGAGAAAAACGCTTGCCCCGCATGGATGGGGAAGGCACGGCCGTTGAGGGTGAAGGTGCCTTTTCCGCGTGTACAGTACTGGATGAGATACACGTCGCGCAGGAGGGGGCCGAACTGATAATTTGCGGGCAGGGGGTCGTCACAACCGCAGAAAATATTCGTTACCGAAAATTCATGGTCATCCGGACTTTGGATTGGTCCGTGAAAAGTTAACATTTTGTTCCACCTCCATCTCGTGCTTGGTGCTATCATTCTAACATTTTGCAACGTTTTTGTCAACAAACGAAAGCATATCAATGCATTTTTTCGGAATGTGGAAAAATTAAGACCCAACATTTTGTGCGAAAATACGCGAAAAGAACTAACATTCACGTATTGTGAAAACTCTTGGGTACGTGTATGATAATGGTAGAGAAATCTGTATCTGACAGGAGGAGAAAAATATGGATAAATTGAAAATCGGCATGGTTGGCGGCTCGCGTGCAACCTCTTACGGCAGCGTGTTCTCCAACAACCCGAAGACAGAAGTTGTCGCACTGTGCGAGGTGGACGAAGAGAAGCTTGCGGAAAACGGCAAGAGCTTTGAACTGCCCGACAGCGCGCTCTATACTTCCTACGAAGACCTTTTGAATGCGGATATTGACGTGGTTGTGCTGGGCACTCCGATTCCGCTCCATGCAGAGCAGGTGGTCAAGGCGTTGGAAGCGAAAAAGCACGTTCTCAGCGAAGTCACCGCGGCGGATACCGTGGAAAACTGCTCTAAGATTGTGGATGCGGTCCGCAAGGCAAAGACCAAGTACATGCTCGCGGAAAACTGCGTGTTTATGGACTTCTCCCTGCAGTGGAAGAAGTGGATCGATGCAGGCCGCATCGGTACTCCGTTCTATGCGGAGGCGGATTATGTCCATGAAATCCGTCATCTGGTTGAAGATAAGTGGCGTGCAAACCGTGCTCCGATGCACTACTGCTCGCACTCCCTCGGCCCGCTGCTTTACTGGATGGATGACTATATCGTCCGCTGCACCGCATCGGGCAAGCATCATAGCCTGACCCCTGAGACCGACGGCAACATCGACACTCAGGTTGCGCTGTTTGAAACCGCAAAGGGTGCTACCATCAAGGTGCTCCGCAGCTCGGTCGCACTTCGTGAGCCGGGTCTTTGCACTTACAGTATCATGGGTGACAAGGGCTTCTTGGAGAGCGGTCGCCACGGCTATGACAACATCGGTCT
>JAZQIE010000106.1:0-2151 GCA_045540975.1 Eubacteriales bacterium | reverse complement strand
CAGCAGAATCGCAACGATGTTGCTCCGCTGGAAATCGAAGCAGACTTCGGCAATATGTACACCAAGGAAATCGAATCCTTCGGCCGCTCCATCACCGACGGTGCGAAGATTGAAGTTCCGGCTGAAGATGCAATTCAGGTTCAGAAGGTCATCGAGGCTGCATACGAATCTGTCGAGACCGGCAAGGTCATCACCCTGTAAACCCGTTTTTTTCGGATGCCGAGGGCTTCCTTCGGCATCCGAACCAGAGCAGAGCAGACATCGTGCGGTGTCTGTTGTGCTCTGTTTGAGATTTTAGAGAGAAAGGTTGATTTTTATGTACGATATTGCTTGTATCGGCATTTTGGTAGCCGATGTCATCTGCAAAACCGTGGACAAGATTCCCGAATCGGGAAAACTCGGCCTCATCGACAGCTTGCGTCTGTATAACGGCGGCTGTGCCATGAGTGCGGCGGCGGACCTCGCAATCCTCGGCGCAAAAACCGCAATCCTCGGAAAAATCGGAAACGACGGCTTCGGTATGCACCTCAAGGGTGTCCTCGATGAGTACAATGTCAATACCGACGGTTTGGTGGTAGACCCGACCGTTGACACCTCCGCATCCGTGGTTTTGGTGGAATCGAGCGGTGAGCGCACCTTCCTGCATTGCAAGAGCTCAAACGCGGCATTTACCGATACCGACGTCAATTTCGACGTCATCGCCGATTCCAAAATCGTCTTTGTCGCAGGCTCCATGCTCATGGACGGATTTGACGGTGAGCCGTGCGCAAGAGTCCTCAAAAAGGCAAAGGAAATGGGCAAAATCACTGCGCTCGACACCGCGTGGGACGATAGCGGCCGTTGGATGGAAATCCTCGGTCCGGCGCTTGAATATGTGGATTATTTCATCCCGTCCATCGAAGAGGCAATCGAGCTTTCGGGTGAAACTGACCCGGACAAGATTGCGGACGTCTTCTTTGACCGTGGCGTCAAGCACGTTGCAATCAAGATGGGCAGCAAGGGCGTTTACTATCGCGAAAGCCGTGAAGCCGAGGGCAATTATATCCCGCGCTTTACCGTGGACGCGGTGGATACCACAGGCGCGGGCGATTCTTGGTGCTCGGGCTTCCTTTTTGGACTCTCCATCGGTCTTCCGATGAAGGATTGCTGCACCATCGGTAACGCGGTCGGCGCACATTGTGTGCAGGCGGTCGGCGCAACCACAGGCATCCGTCCGTATGCGGAAATCAAGAAATTCATCGAAGAGCGTTCCAAATAATACATAGGAATGAAGGGGAAGAAATGAAAAAACAAAGGACAGCGAACCTCCAACTTGTTAAGGCGGCAAACTTATCCTTGGTGTTCCATTTAATCAACCAGTACGGTCAAACCTCGCGTGCCGAAATCGCGCACATCACAGGCCTTTCTCCCACCACGGTATCGAGTCTGGTCGATGAACTCATCGCAAGCGAGATGGTGGTCGAGTGCGGTGCGGGCGAATCCGCCACCAGCGGCAGAAAACCCGTGCTCATCGAGGTCAACCCGTCGGGCGGCTTTGTTGCGGCAATCGAACTCAATGAAGACGGCTTCCTGCTTGAACTGTTCGATTTGTGCGGACTCTGTGTGGAGTCCCGCCAAAGAGAAGTCGCGGATTGGGACAATCTGGGGAACATTCTGGTTGCGGCAATCGAAAAAGCGGTCGCCAAAATCAAATGCCCGATCGAAAAATTGCAGGGCATTTGTGTGGGTGTCCCCGCACTGCTCGATAAAGACGCAAAGCGTGTGGTCACCTCCTCGGTCATCCCGATTGATGAGAATAACGACTTTTTCAAAATCCTGCAAAGCAGATTCCGTCACATCCCGGTCAAAATGGGTGTGGACTCCTGCTTCTGTGCATACAGCGAAAAGTCCGAACTTCGCCGCGATTTGCACAGTTTGGTCTATATCAATATCAATAAAGGGATCGGCTGCGGTATCATCTTGGGCGATAAGCTCTATACCGGCGCGTTTGGTTACGCGGGCGAATTCGGTCAACTCACCGTCATCCCGAATGACCCCACCAAGCTGGAAGAACTCGCAAGCGTTCCGGTCATCAAACGCCGCTTTGCCGAGGAAATCGAGCGCGGCGCGGAAACCTCGGTCAAACCGCGAAAAGACGGCTCAATTCCCTTT
>JAZQIE010000105.1:0-9875 GCA_045540975.1 Eubacteriales bacterium | reverse complement strand
CACGAGTGCCGTGCTGTTCGAGTCCTTCGATTTAACACAAAAAGGAATAACACCATCCGTTGGATGGTGTCATTCCTTTTTGGTGGAGACAGAGGGACTCGAACCCGCGACCTCTCGCATGTGAAGCGAGCGCTCTAACCGACTGAGCTATGCCTCCTTGAACTCTGCTATCATATCACAAACGAAAGCGTTTTGCAAGATGTTTTTAGAGCGAAAGCAAAGTTTTTGCGTTTTGGGACAGGATTTTCTCAAATTCCGCATCGGTGAAGGGGAGTGTGAGGAAGTCCTCCAGTTCTTCTTTGGGATTCCACATGGGATAATCCGAGCCGAAGAGCACGCGGTCTGTTCCGAAACGGCGGATGAGAGACAAATACCGCTCTTTTTCGAGCACGAAACGGCAAGAAGAGGAATCAACAAAGAGTTGATCGTATTTGCCGTAGAGGGTATTTATCGCATCGTCCCAAACCGACCAACCGCCGAGGTGGGCGGCAATTACGATGGTATGCGGAAATGCATCGAGCACGGGGGAAATTTGCGCGGGGTTGGAGTAATTGAAACGGGAGTCGCCCGCATGAACGAGAAACGGCAGGCGGTCTGCACACGCTTCAAACAGATTCATACACCGCGGGTCACACAGCGCAAACCGTTGGATATCGGGGTGGAGCTTGACTCCCTTGAGACCAAGCTCAAGGAGATGATTGATGTCTCCCTCAATGTCCTCACTTTCGGGGTGCAAGGTCCCGAAACCGACCAAGCGGTCGGGATGCGCGGACACCTCGTGTGCAATGAATTCGTTGATGGATTTTACCTGCGCAGGGGTGGTTGCGACCGATTGTACCAACGCACCGCCGATGCCTGCCGCATCGAAAACCGAGAGCAGGTCGGACACGGTGCCTTTACATTTCGGTTCATGGGTATCGTAAAACCGACCCGTTGCCATGGATGCGCGCTCAGCGATTTTATCCGGGTAAATATGGCAATGGAAATCGAAAATTTGCATGGGTTATTCCTTCTCCTCCAAAACAGAGGTGCAGTGCGGGCAGCGGGTTGCTTCAATTGCAATCTCCGAGCAGCAGAACGGGCATTTCTTGGTGGTGGGCTCTTCTTCCTTGATTTCTTCCTTCTTCTTCAGATTCTGCAGCGCGGAAAGCGCCTTGATCATGAGGAAGATGATAAAAGACATGAGCAGGAAGTTGATGACCGCGGTGATGAATGCACCGTAACGGATATCAACACCGCGCAGAGTGAGGACCATTGCGGTGAAATCGGTCTTTGCAAAGGTGCCGATAAGCGGGGTAATGATGTCCTCGTTTAAGGATTTGACGATTGCCTGAAACGCGCCGCCGATGATGACCGCAACAGCGAGATCCATGACATTGCCGCGGGAGATGAATTCTTTGAACTCGTGGAAAAACTTTTTCATGGTATGTACCTCCTAAAAATTTTATCGCATGAGAGCGAATACGATGGGGAGTGAGACAAGGCTTAAGATACTGGTGACCAGAATCGCGCCGAGTGCATACTCACCGTCGGACCCGTTCTCTTTTGCAAACATGGCAATCGAGGTCATGGACGGAAGGGCAACCAGAGTGACAAGCGGGCCGATGAGGCTTGCGTCCAGACCGATGAATTTGAGCAGATAATAGAGTGCGAGGGCAAACCCGATCATTTTGAGCGGAACAATGAGATAATACTCAAGCCGCGAGAAGGATTCCTTCCAGTTGAGTCCGCCGAGGAGTGCGCCCAGATAAATCAGAGAGACGGGCGAGGAGGACTTGCCGATGGAGGAGACCGTGTCATCCAAAACGAGCGGGAGTTTTACACCCGACACAACAAGAATCACACCGATGACCAGCGCAATCATGGCAGGGTTTACAAGCTTCTTCAAAATCGCAGAAGGCTTTACCCCGTGGAACTGCTCCTTGGGGGTGGTGAGATACACGCCGAGCGTCCAAAGTAAGACTTGGTCTGCCAAGGTAAAGAGAGAATGGCACAAAAGCCCGACACCGGGGAACACCTCGGCAATGAGCGGCGCGCCCATAAACCCAATGTTATTGAATGTAAACACCCCCTGATACACCCGCGCACGCTCACCCTTTAAGCGAAGCACCTTGGACACGAGAATACCGAATACGTACAAAAGCAGAATGACCGCAAACGCGATGAGCACCACCGAGAAGGAATTGGTGAGGTCTTCACGGGTGGTGTTTCCGACCAGATTGCTGAGTACCAGCGCAGGAAGTGCGATTCGCATCACATATTTGGAGAGCGCGTCAATGTTCCCCGAATGGAAGAGCTTGAAGCGGTATCCCAACAAACCGATACAGAAAAAAAGCGCGAATTTCCCAAGCTGCTGCAGCAGGACTTCCAACATAATATGACCCCTTTATTCAAACTGAGTTTATTCTACACGATTTTTACTTCCTCTGCAAGAGAAAAACGCTCTTTGTGTGACACAAAGAGCGTTTTTTGTCTGCTTTATACGATGTACGGTGCGAGTTTTGCGAGCAGTTCGTCGCAATCGTCACTGTAAAGGCGAAGTTCAATCGGCTTTGCCAGGTCCAGACTCAGGATGCCCATAAAGGACTTCGCGTCGATGACATAACGACCGGAGACCAAATCGACATCATACGGGACCGCAACAAGCTGGTTGACAAAATCCTTCACCTTTGCGATGGTATCGAGCATGACATTTACAGTTTTCATGGTATCCACATCCTTTCTTCCATGCTGTATTCTTATTCTATCGTATTCCGCCTCTTGTGGCAAGCGGTTTTCTGTAAAATTCATGACTTGTTAAAAAATACCGCACGCCGCTTTTTGCGGCGTGCGGCGGTGCTTAGTGCTGATACTGATCGTTCTTCTTGTTTTCCTGACGGTTGTTGTCGCGCTTGTTCTGCTGATTCTGCTGGTTCTGTTTGTTCTGCTGATTGTTCTCGCGTTTATTGTTTTCCTTGTTCATGGCATTTCACCTCATCTGTTTTTTCTCACATCTCGTATGAGCAGATTTAGTTTGTGCCAAACCGTTTGGATTATTCGTTGCATAAATTTTCAATAAAAATACATTCATAACCCGCATCATACAGCCGCCCCGCGTGTCCGAACGGCAGGGAAGACAGGTCGCCGTTGTATTCCCGCCGCACCCCGTAGGTCGCGGAAATTGTTTTCACTCCGAGGTCCTTGAGCGCGCGGCACCCGTCATAACTCACGGGAAGCCAATGCGGAACGATTGCCGCGGTAAAACTATCCTCTCCCGCAAATCACGGAAGGTCCAAATCACATCATCGATAAAAAACAGACATGTTTTTTTCATATTGCCACCTCCGAGGGGAATTACACGAAAAATAAATTTCAAAGTCAAGAATGAGGGGAACAAAATACGTCAATGGGGTTGAAATTGAATGAGAAAGTATGATACAATACAGTGATTAAGTATCGTGAGAGGTGTAAAGATTATGTCAGGACATTCCAAATGGAAAAACATTCTTCATAAAAAAGAGAAAACCGATGCGCAGAAAGCCAAGGTTTTCACCAAAATCGGCCGTGAAATGGCGGTAGCAATCAAGGAAGGCGGCCCGGACCCGGAAAGCAACTCCAAACTGCGCGACTGTATCGCAAAGGCGAAGGCAAACAACGTCCCGAACGATAACATCAAGCGCATTATTGAAAAAGCGGCCGGCGGCGACGATGCAAACTACGAAACCATCGTCTATGAAGGCTACGGCCCGAGCGGTGTCGCTGTCATCGTGGAAGCGCTGACCGATAACCGCAACCGTACCGCATCCGAAGTCCGCCATTACTTCGACAAATACGGCGGAAACTTAGGTGCAACCGGCTGTGTTTCCTGGCAGTTTGATGACAAGGGCGTCATCCTGCTGGAAAAGACCGGTGCGGATGAAGACGAAATCATGATGCTGTGCTTGGAGGCAGGCGCGGAGGACATCGAGACCGACGGCGATGCAATCGAAGTCTACACCTCGATTGAGGATTTTGAAACCGTCCGTGATGCGCTGGAAGCGCAGGGGATGACCATCATCTCCGCCGAAAAAGACAAAATCCCCCAGACCTATATCACACTGACAAACGAGGACGACCTCAAGAATATGCAGAAGATGCTGGATATGCTTGAGGATAACGACGACGTCCAGAACGTGTGGCACAACTGGGAAGAATAGAGGAATTACCATGAAATACTTTGTAATGCTGGGCGACGGCATGGCGGATTACCCCATCCCGTCTCTTGGCGACAAAACGCCGCTCGAAGTGGCGAATAAACCCAATATGGACTACTTGGCGGTAAACGGTGAGCAGGGCTTGGTGTCCACTCTGTATGAGGGGATGCCGTTTGGCAGCGATGTCGCAAACCTCTCGGTTTTGGGCTATGACCCGAAAGCCTGCTACACCGGTCGTTCTCCCATCGAAGCGTTGGGTCTCGGAATCCCGCTCTCCGATGTGGATACCGTCTTCCGTCTCAATCTGGTCAGCATCTCGACCGAGGAAGACTTTGAAAACAAAATCATGCTCGACCACAGCTCGGATAAAATCTCAAACGAAGAAGCGTATGAGCTTCTCGATGCACTCAAGACCGAGTTTGAACGCGAGGACTTAAACATCCACCGCGGTGTGAGTTACCGTCACATTTTGATTTGGAAGGGCATCGATTATAACTACAACATGATGCCGCCGCATGACATTTTGGGTCAGTGCATCAAGGACTACCTGCCGGCAGGTCCGTACGGCGCGGAAGTCCTTGCCATGATGAAGAAAAGCTATGATATCCTGATGGCGCATCCGGTCAACAAAAACCGCATCGCAAACGGCAAGAAGCCTGCAAACTGCATGTGGCTGTGGGGCGAGGGCACCAAGCCCGCCATCGGAAACTTCAAGGCGAAATACGGTGTTTCGGGCGCGGTCATCACCGCGGTCCCGCTCATTCAGGGCATCGCGCAGGGCGCGGGAATGGAAAACATTTCGGTCGAGGGCGCAACCGGTGAGTACGACACCAACTACAAAGGCAAGGCGCAGGCGGCAATGGATGCATTTGACCGCGGCTGTGAATTCGTGTTTGTCCATGTGGAAGCACCGGACGAGTGCGGCCACGATGCGGACTTGAAGCTCAAGATCGCGTCCATCGAAAAAATCGATTCCGAGATTTTGGGCCCCGTTCTGCGGCATCTCATGGCAAGCGGCGAGCCGTTTAAGGTCTTGCTCATGCCCGACCATGCCACCCCGATTGCACTGCGCACCCATGTGATGGACCCCATCCCGTACGCGATTTACACAAGCGGAAAGAGTGGGAATGGCGCTCCGTACAGCGAGAAGGCTGCGAAAGAGAGCGGAAAATACATTGAATTTGGTCACGATTTGATGGGTCACTTCTTATCGTGTGAGGGAGAATAAGATTATGGAAAAGAAAATGGTAGAGCAAATCACTTCCATGGAGGTTGATTTTGCGCAATGGTTTACCGACGTATGCAAAAAAGCAGAACTGATCGATTACTCTTCCATTCGCGGTGTCTTTATCTACCGTCCTTACGGTTATGCGATTTGGGAAAATATCCAGCGCATTATGGATGCCGAGTTTAAGAAGCAGGGCGTGGAAAACGTCTATATGCCGCTTCTCATCCCGGAAAGCCTGCTGCAGAAGGAAAAAGACCATGTCGAGGGCTTTGCTCCCGAATGTGCATGGGTCACCACGGGCGGAAGCGAGAAACTCGAGGAGCGTTATGCGATTCGCCCGACCTCCGAAACCCTGTTCTGCGAGCATTTCGCAAATGTCCTGCACTCCTACCGTGAGCTTCCGCTCAAATACAACCAGTGGTGCAGCGTTCTGCGTTGGGAAAAGACCTCGCGTCCCTTCCTCCGCCACCGTGAATTCTTGTGGCAGGAGGGTCACACCATCCACGAAACCGCAGACGAAGCAAAGGCATTTACCGAAACCATGCTCAACGTCTACGCTGATTTCTGTGAAAACGTTCTTGCAATGCCGGTAACACGCGGTCAGAAGACCGAGAAGGAAAAATTCAAGGGCGCAGAGGCGACCTATACCATCGAGTGCATGATGCATGACCGCAAGGCGCTTCAGGCGGGCACCTCGCACTATTTTGGCGACGGCTTTGCAAAGCAGTTTGAAATCGAATTTACCGATAAAAACAACCAAAAGACCAATCCGCACCAGACCTCTTGGGGTGTTTCCACCCGTCTCATTGGCGGTATCATCATGACCCACGGTGACAACAACGGTCTCGTTCTGCCCCCGAAGATTGCGCCCATCCAGGCTGTCATCATTCCGATTGCGGCGCATAAGGGCGGTGTTTTAGAGGCGGCAGACGAACTGCTCGGCACCTTGTCCGCGGCAGGCATCCGCACCAAGTGTGACACCAGCGACAACTCCGCGGGCTGGAAGTTTGCAGAGTATGAGATGAAGGGTGTCCCCGTGCGCATCGAACTCGGTCCGCGTGATTTGGAAGCGGGTCAGTGTGTCTTGGTCTCCCGTGTCACCCGTGAGAAGAAGATTGTCAAACTCGAAAACATCGTTGCGGAAGTCACCGCGATTATGGATGAGATTCATACCGCACTCTTCGAGCGCGCACTCAAAAACCGCGAGGAGCATACCTACACCGCAACCTCCCTTGCGGAAATGAAGGAAATTGCGGAAACCAAGGGCGGCTTTGTCAAGACCATGTGGTGCGGCGACCTTGAATGCGAACTCAAGGTCAAGGAAGAAGCGGGGATGTCCTCCCGCTGCATGCCGTTTGCTCAGGAAGAAATCTCCGACGTATGTCCGATTTGCGGAAAACCCGCGAAACATATGATTTACTGGGGTGTGGCGTACTAATGGAAAATAAGAATTTAACCGTCAGACAGACCCTGACAAAAATCGTCTCCGCCGCGTTTGAAGCGTGCGGATACGACCCCGAACTCGGTGCGGTCACGGTTTCCAACCGTCCCGATTTGTGCCAGTTCCAGTGTAACGGTGCGCTCAGCGCCGCAAAACGCTATAAAAAGAATCCTGCCATCATCGCGCAGGAGGTAGCGGCAAAGCTGCAGGACGAACCGATTCTGGAAAAAGCGGAATTCGTTCCGCCCGGATTCTTGAATATCAATGTAGCAGACACGTATCTCATTGAGCGCGCGGTCAAGATGGACGCGGATGCGCGCCTTGATTTGCCCTGCGCGCAAGAAGCACTCTCCATCGTGGTGGACTATGGCGGACCGAACGTCGCAAAGCCCTTGCACATCGGTCACCTCCGCACCGCAATCATCGGTGAGAGTTTGGTGCGCCTTGCCCGTTTTCTGGGTCATAAAGTGGTCGGTGACGTCCACTTGGGCGACTGGGGACTCCAGATGGGTCTCATCATTGAGGGTCTGCGCGACAAATGCCCCGACCTCTGCTATTTCGACGAAGCGTTCACGGGCCCGTATCCCACCGAGCCGCCCGTAACACTTGATGACTTAAACGAGCTGTATCCTGCGGCAAGTGCCCGCTCGAAGACCGACGAGGAATTCAAAGCCGCGGCGCAAAAAGCAACCGGTGATTTGCAAAACGGTCGCCCGGGCTTTGTTGCGCTCTGGAAGCATTTCCTCTCCCTTTCGGTTACCGACCTCAAAAAGAGCTATGCAAAGCTCGATGTGGATTTCGACAAATGGCTGGGTGAGTCCGACGCCGCGCCGTATGTTGACGAAATGCTCGGTATTTTGAAGGATAAAGGCCTTTCCTACATCTCGGACGGTGCGCTCATTGTGGATGTTGCGCGCGAGGATGACGAGGAGGAGATTCCGCCCATCATCATCGAAAAGTCCGATGGCTCTCAGCTTTACGGCACCACCGACCTTGCAACCATCCTCCAGCGTGAGCGTGATTTCGACCCGGATGAAATCTGGTACGTGGTGGACAACCGTCAGGCGATGCATTTCAAACAAGTATTCCGTTGTGCGCATCTTGCATCCCTCGTTCCCGAGGAGACCCGCCTCATGCACATCGGCTTCGGCACCATGAACGGCAAGGACGGAAAGCCCTACAAAACCCGTGACGGCGGCGTCATGAGACTTTCCGACCTCATCAAAACCGTGACCGATGCGGCGCGTGAAAAGATGGCGGAAAGCGCCACCGCGTCTGTTCTGAGCGAAGAAGAAGCCGCGGCTTGCGCGGAGAAAATCGGCATTGCCGCGCTCAAAATCGGAGACCTCATCAACCATCGCACCAAGGACTATGTCTTTGACCTTGACCGCTTCCTCGCAAGCGAAGGAAAGACCGGCCCGTACCTGCAGTATGCGGCGGTGCGTATCCATTCGGTGCTGGAAAAAGCGGAAGCCCAAGGCTTTGCTCCGGGTGAACTGCTTCCGCCCGCAAGCGATACCGAGCGTGCGCTCTTGCTCTCGCTCTCAAGCGTGGGTGACACACTGCTCCGTGCATTCTCCGACCATGCGCCGAACGGCATTTGCGAAGCGCTCTTTGACCTCACCGGTCTCTTCAACCGCTTCTATTATGAGAATAAGATTCTCACCTGCCCGAATGCGGCGCAGCGTGACAGTTGGCTCAAACTCATCTCGATTACCGAGCGAATGATTGCGCTTCTGCTCTCGCTCCTCGCCATCCAAGTCCCCGAAAAAATGTAAGTAAAAACGCTTCACAACCGTGAAGCGTTTTTCAGCGAAAAGGAATCTGTCATGACAGCACAAAAAAATTATAAAAAAACCTTGATTGCCTGCTACCTCGGGTTTGTCACGCAGGCAATCTCCGCAAACTTCACTCCGCTTCTGTTTTTGACCTTCAAAAACAGTTGCGGAATCTCGCTGGAACAAATCGCGTTGATTCCGCTTGTGTTCTATTTGACCCAGCTGCTTGTCGACCTCGCGGCAACCAAATTTGCGGACAAAATCGGATACCGCACCTGCGTTTTGACCTCGCAGGTGGTGTCGGCAATCGGTCTTGTTCTCATGGTGTTTTTGCCCGATTTATTGCCAAATCCGTATGTCGGAATTTTGATTTCGGTGGTGCTGTATTCTGTCGGCAGCGGACTCATCGAAGTACTGGTCAGCCCGATTGTGGAAGCGTGTCCGTTTGAAAACAAAGACGGGGTCATGAGCTTACTGCACTCCTTCTACTGCTGGGGTGCGGTGGGTGTCATCTTCGGGTCAACGGTGTTCTTCTCGATTTTCGGAGTGGAAAACTGGAAAATCCTCGCGCTGATTTGGGCGATGATTCCGCTCTGCAACACGTTTAATTTTGTAAACTGCCCGATTGAACGCTTGGTGGAAGACGGCGAGGGCATGGGGATTCGCAACCTGCTGAAAACCCCGATTTTCTGGCTGCTCATCATTTTGATGGTGTGCACGGGCGCGTCCGAGTCCACCATGGCACAGTGGGCATCCGCGTTTACCGAGTCTGCACTCGGCGTTTCCAAAACAATCGGTGACTTGGCAGGACCGGGACTCTTTGCTCTGTTTATGGGCATCACCCGTATGCTGTACGGAAAGTTCAGCCAAAAGCTGAACCTGAAACAGGTCATGCTGGTGTGCGGTGTAACGAGTATTGTCTGCTATCTCTTGGCATCCCTTTCCTCAATTCCCGCGCTTGGTCTTGCGGGCTGTGCGCTTTGCGGACTTGCGGTGGGTATCATGTGGCCGGGGTCCATCAGCATTTCGTCGCAGACCTGCCCGAGAGGCGGCACCGCGATGTTCGCCTTCCTCGCTTTGGCGGGTGACTTGGGCGGTACGGTCAGCCCTGCGCTGGTGGGAAGCATTTCCGAACTTGACGGGTGCAGCTTGAAGACGGGCTTGTTTGCCGCGACGCTGTTTCCCGTGATTTTGGTCCTCTGCCTGCTTCTGTTGAGAAAAAACGGAAACAAAAATAACGCCTGACCAAAGGTGCC
>JAZQIE010000104.1:0-1843 GCA_045540975.1 Eubacteriales bacterium | reverse complement strand
TGCATCAAAAAAACAGGTAATACGTCAGTATTACCTGTTTTTTGTTCTTTCTTTTAACGAAAAATCTCTATCTCAAAACTGCTATGCACTTGAAGGAGTGCATTTTTCTTTCAGAACAAACAATAAAATCGCAGATAATCCTGGCGGATATCAAGATTTTTTGTGCAGTTATGGATGAAAAATGCCTCTTTCGAGCGATTTACCCCTGAGACCAACCGCCTAATCTTGCGGTGCGGTGGTTTTTTTGCGGAAAATTATAGACTTTTTTCATAAAATATGGTTTAATAGATATATTGTGTGAAAAGATGCAATTCAAAACAGAATTTTGGAGGAAACAGTATGGCAGAATACACAAAAATCGCTCGAAATGAACTGCTTGTGCTCAAAGCGGAACTCGAAGCGGAATACGAAAAAGCCTGTGCACTCGGCTTGAAATTGGATATGTCCCGCGGAAAACCCGGCTCGGACCAGTTGGATTTGTGCGAAGGTCTTCTTACCGCGGTTGCGAAATCCGAGGATGCATACCTTGGCAATACCGACCTGCGTAACTACGGTGGGCTTGACGGTATCGCCCCGATGAAAGAAATCTTTGCGGACCTTCTCGGTGTGTCTGTGTCCGAAGTCATCGTGGGCGGAAACTCCAGCCTCAATATGATGTTCGATACCATTGCACGTGCAATGCTGTTCGGTATTTTGGGTGAAACCCCGTGGGGACAGCAGGGCGAAATCAAATTCCTTTGCCCGAGCCCCGGTTATGACCGTCACTTTGCGGTCTGCGAAACATTTGGCATCAAGATGATTCCGATTGAGATGAAGGAAGACGGACCGGATATGGATACGGTCGAGAAATTGGTCTCCACCGATGCTTCCATCAAGGGTATCTGGTGCGTTCCGAAGTATTCCAATCCTCAGGGCATTACCTATTCGGATGCGGTGGTCGACCGCTTCGCGGCACTTAAGCCTGCAGCAAAGGACTTCCGTATTTTCTGGGACAATGCATATTGTGTCCATGATTTGACCGATACTCCCGATACACTCAAGGAAATCCTCTCCGCTTGTAAGGCGGCGGGAAATCCCAACCTGGTCTTCGAATTCGCTTCCACCTCCAAGGTGTCCTTCCCGGGCGCAGGTGTTGCGGTTATGGTGGCAAGTGAAGAGAATGTTGAAGCCATCAAGAAAGTAATCAATTTCCAGACCATCGGTCCGGATAAAGTCAATCAGATGCGCCATGTCCGTTACTTTAAGGATGCGGACGGTGTACGCGCACATATGAAAAAACAGGCGGAACTCCTTGCGCCGAAGTTCGATATCGTATGTGATACCTTGGAGAAAGAACTCTCGGGTCTCGGCATCGCATCTTGGGTCCGTCCGAACGGTGGCTATTTTGTCAGCTTAGACGTTCTGCCCGGTTGCGCAAAGGCGGTTCATGCGCTTCTCAAAGATGCAAACGTGGTCATGACCAAGGCAGGTGCAACCTATCCGTACGGCATTGACCCGAAGGATTCCAACCTGCGTATCGCGCCGACGCTTCCCACCGTTTCCGAGTTGGAAGCGGCAATGAAGATGCTCTGCCTGTGTGTCCGTCTGGCGGCTGTTAAGAAACTGCTTGCGGAATAGTTTACGAAAGGAGAACTTTAGATGAACAATCAATACCAGTCTCCGCTCGCATCCCGTTATGCAAGCGAGGAAATGCTGTATCTCTTCTCGCCGGATAAAAAGTTCACCACTTGGCACAAACTGTGGATTGCACTTGCCCGTGCGGAAAAAGAACTCGGCCTCCCGATTACTCAGGAGCAGATTGACGAAATGGTCGCACATTGCGACGAAATCGATTACGAAACCG
>JAZQIE010000103.1:0-7739 GCA_045540975.1 Eubacteriales bacterium | reverse complement strand
ATTCTTTGTCTCTCTGGTTTTCAACCGGAGTACCGACCGGGGAAACATAAATACAGAAGCACGCGCCTGCCGCCATGGTTGCGGCATGAACGACAAAGCTGTAAGAGCCCGCTTCGCCAACACGGATGATCATGTTAATCCAGTCACCCGCGGAGCCGCCGCAGTACCAACCCATGGTGTTAAACGAGGAGGTAACGGACGGGGTGAAGAGCGCGGACTTTCCGCCGAATTTCCACGGGTCGCTCTCTCTGTCGCCCCAATAGGGCTGATCGACGGTTCCCGGAGGGAATTCTTTCATTTCCATGCCGAAATCGGTGAAGTAGTCCGGCATATGTGCGTAGTTGGACCACGGACCGTAGAACGCACGCTGGTAGTTGAAGTGGTACTTGGTCTTGCTGACCTTAATCGGCAGGGTGACCGTTGCGGTCTCACCAAGTGCATTTGCGGTGATGGTGACGGTGGTCTCGCCGCCGTCCAAACCGTTGATGATGATGTTGTTATCGCCATCGAGCATGACTTCCGCAATGCTCGGGTCTGCGACCACGATTTCAATGTCTTCCGCCGCCATCGGAATCTCTTCACGGTTGATGGTGTAGGACATCGGGATGGTAGTGGGATCCTTGGTCAGGTAAAGGTTCGGCTGCTCGCCCGGCCAAATTTCCATACGGACATAGCCATCGGGCATTGCAACGGTAACCGGGATTTCGATTGCGGTTGCTTTTCCCTGCTCACGTGCGCTGATGCGCAGAGCGGTTTCGCCTTCCCACATACCGAAGAGGTAGTACTTACCGTCTTTTGCGCGGACTTCCGCTACTTCCGGATCGAGCGCATCGATACGGAATGCATCCAGGTCAGCGATTGCGATGTCTTCCTGATAAAGCGCTGCGGAAACATCGATTTCGACTTCCTGGTCGATATAACCGGTCGGGCATTCGGCGTTGAGAACGAGTTCCCAGTCAGCCGAGTCCGCAACACGGTCGAGACCGAAGCCTGCGAAGTAACCGTATGCATTGCTGTTGACGTTATTCTTTGCAATCTCAACGACGACAACGTAGTCACCTGCGGTCAGGTACTGGTTGTCATAGTAAGAAGAGGTCAAAGAATAGAGGTCAGAGCTGTCTGCAACGCTGGTACCGATATAGTACTGCTCTGCTTTCGGATTTGCAACACCGTACGGTGCCAGATAGTAGTTAAACTGAGTTGCATTCTTCTGGTCTGCCGCACGGGCATACGGGGTGTAGAGCCCGTCTTCGCCGACACGGACGATGATGCCGTACCAAGTGCCTTCATCGCCTGTGACTGCGGTACCGCGCGGACCGTAACCGGTAACGCCGCCCGCACTCGACGAGTTCCAGAGGATATTGAGCATGCCTGCATCCGCTTTGCTCTTTGCGTAGAACATAAACGGATCACTGGTACGCTCATGGTAATTGTCCAATTCTTCGAGAGCTTCCCAAGTAGTCAGAGCTTCCGGGCTGACGCCGTTGTCCGACCACTGGCCGTATTGCAAACGTCCCATGTTGAAGTAGTAGCTTGCGCCGTCACCCGAATACGCGGCAATACCGCTCGGGATGAAGGAAATCAGCATACATACTGCCAACAGAAGCGCTGCAAGACGACTTGTCATTCTGTGCTTCATAGTGTTTTCCTCCTTATGGATGTTTTGGGGTATGGTACACAACCCCAAGATAAACTCATTGTAACACAACTTTAATAATTTGAAAAGAGTTTTTTCGGTAATTGGAAAAATTTTAAGGCTAAAAAAAATTGCCCCCAAGAAAGAGCACCCACTATTCTACAATAGCGGGTGCTCGTGACGGGCTTTGAGCCGCGCCCAGCGGCGGTCGACCTCGGCTTGGATTTCCTCCGCAATCGGGCGGTATTCCGCACGTGCGAGGTGCTTTGTTCTCCCCATCAGAGAGAGCCAATCGGTGATGGGGAGTTTTTCTTTCGGGGTGTAGGTGAGGCGGGTAATCCCCTGCTCCATTTCAAAGAGCGGGAAATAGCAGGTGTCCACCGCTTTGCGGATAACCTCCCGCTCGCCGTTGGGGTCATCGCCCCAGTTGAGCGGGCAGGCGGACAGGACTTTGACATATGCCATCCCTAAATTCTGCGCGCAGTATTTTGCTTTCGCGGCTTTTTTGATGAGGTCAGACGGGTGGCTTTCCGCCGCGGTTGCGAGGTACGGGAGTCCGCTTCCTGCCATAATCATGGGCATATCCTTGTGGAAGAAGGCTTTACCCGACTGTGCGACACCCAAATGCGAGGTGGCGCTTTTTGCACCCTTGGGTGTGGAATAGGAAAGCTGGTAGCCCGTGTTCATATAGCCGCCGTTGTCATATTCGAGCAGAATCATGCGGCTGCCTCTGAGCGCCGCACCGAGGGCAGAGCCCATGCCGATGTCCATACCGCCGTCTCCGCTGACCATGACGAAGGTGATGTCACCCTGCGGAATTTCTCCGCGTCTTTGCCGTTCGGAAAACATCTCGGAAAGACCCGAGAGTGTTGCCGCACCGTTTTGGAAGAGATTGTGCAGATACGGGACACGGAATGCGGTGTTGGGGTAGCCCGTGGTCACCACCATGCCGCAGCCGGTCTGGAAGAGGAGTACCACATTTCCCTCGATGCCCGACAAAAACAGATTGACGTTGACCGGGATGCCACAGCCGGGGCAGGCACCGTGACCCGGGGCGAGGCGTTTGGGCATTGCGGTCACGTCACGGACCCCACCGCCGCGCACCTCCATGCCATGCTCCCCCACGGTGCAGGTGGTGATGCCCGGACTTGCATCGGTAATGGGTGCGAAAAATTGTGGAGCTTCCGCGTCTGTGCCTTCTGTTTGACCAAAGTAGTCAAAATCCGTGCTCTTTTCGTCAAAGCCGACCGCAAAAAGTGCCGCGGCATCCTCGCGGAAGAATTCCAAGCCGCCGAGACCGTACACACGGCTTTTGACCTTTGTTTTCCCTTCGAGGAGTGCGCGGATTTCAAGCGACAGATTGCCGCCGCCTGCACCGTAACTGTCCTGACGGTCACCCACCACCACGGTTTTGGCGGATTTGAGGATATCTTTCAACTCGGTCGGAAACGGGCGCAGGGTATTCACGGTACAGACACCCACCCGTTTTCCCTCGTCTCTGAGTTCATCCGCCGCGGCACAAGCGGTATGGTAACTTGAGCCCAAAAGGACTAAAATGACCTCGGCATCCTCGGTGCGGTGGGTTTGCACGGTTTGATACCGCCGAGACGAAATTGCCTCAAATTCCGCAAACACCTTTGGAATCACTTCGCGCGCATATTCCATGCCCAGATGAAGCTGGTATTTGTTGTTGATGATATCCGGCTCATTCATATAGGAGCCGACCGTGACGGGATGCTCCAAATCCAGAGTGGAGTGCTTCGGTGTGTATTCCCCGATAAATTCTCTGACATCTTCGTCATGCTTGAAGACACTGCACTTCCGTTTTTGGTGGCTGGTAAAAAAGCCGTCAAACGCGACAATGACGGGAAGGCGCACGGCTTCCGCGATTTTGAGTGCGCAGATGTTCATGTCGTACACCGCCTGCGGGGAATTGGCAAACAGAATCACCCAGCCTGTGTTTAAGCAGTACATGATGTCGCTGTGGTCCCCCTTGATGGAGAGCGGACCCGAAACCGTGCGGCATGCGACATTCATCACCATAGGATAGCGTGTGCCCGATTGTACGGGAAGCTGCTCCAAGGCATAGAGAAGTCCGTTTGCGGAGGTGGCGTTGAATACACGCCCGCCGCCCGTGGATGCGCCGTAGCAAACTCCTGCCGCGCTGTGCTCCCCTTCCGCCGCGATGAGTCGGATGTCGTGCTCCCCTGCGGCGTACATGGCGTCCAGCTCCTCCGCGATTTGTGTGGAGGGTGTGATGGGGTAATAGCCCATCACATGGTAATTGATTTGGCGCGCAGCATATGCCGCCAGTTCATTTCCGCTTTCAAAGATTTGGATTTGTTCTTTCATCGAAGCACCTCTCCCTCTGAGCCTGATTCACTTGTGACCGATGCATCCGCACCGCGCGAGCGGAATGCAAAAATCTCACGGATCAAGTCGCGGTGTTCCACTTGATGTTTGGGGTTTGGATGCTCGCGCTCAAGCCCGCGTATCAGCGCGTTTGTCGGACAAATCTCCACACACCGCAAGCACCCCTTACAATGGCGGTAATCCAAGCCGCGGTTTTTCATCTTCCCCTCCCCGTCCCGCTCAAAACGGAAGACCATATCCGGGCAGGTGGAATCACACAGTCCGCAATGGATACATTTTTCGGGCAGGAAGAGGGGCAAATACCCTTCACGGCTAGCGGAAAGATCGTTTTGCACGCTGTTTCCGATGCACGGATTCGCGCCGCCGAGCGGTGCGGTGGAATACCCCCAACGCGGGGTGGGGCGTGTGTAGGGATGCAGAGGATATCCCGTTGCGACCGCCTTGATTTGGTATTCGTTATAGCCGCGGCAAAGCCCTGCGAGGTTTCCCTCCAACAGTTTTGGATATTTTTTGCCCACGGTCTCCCGTACCATCCGCTCGGCGGCATCAAACGGCACAAATCCGCACGCGCGCACAATCGCGCCCAGCATGACCATATTCACACGGCTTTTGCTCTCCATGGCAATTTTTTGCGCGTCGATGCAGAGCACCGTGCAATCGGGAAGTCGGAGATTGCGCGCCGCCTCCTCGGGAGCGTGCGCGGTATTTACCACAACGCAGGTGTCCGCGCTCACTCCCGCGGTCACGCTTTCCCCCAGCCGTTCATGGAAGATGCCCAGAATATGCGGATGTGTAATCGGGCTGTTTTCCCGAATCTCACCGATGCTCCAGCGAATGAATGCCTGCACGGGTGAGCCGCGTTTTTCCGAGCCGTAACTGGAAAAACTCGCGGCATTCAGCCCCATGTACATCGCGCCGAGCTCTCCCAGCATTTTCCCGAGTAAGTTGGCACCCATTCCGCCAATGCTCTCAAGTCGCAGTTCAAAATATCCACCCTCGTTGTGTTTGGGTAATTTCATCAGCATCACACTCCTTACGGGTAGTTTTTGGCATCCCCGAAAAAATATGCAAAATCGGAGATTTTTTTGCAAGAATCTGCGATTTGATGTTGCAATCTCCTATGCTTTCGTGCTAAACTCCAATTAGAATCTTATCTTTTGAAAGGAGATTTTCCATGAAAAAAGTAAAACTCGCAGTTATTGGCGCACGCTTCGGCCGTAATCACATCGAAGGTGCTATCAGAAGCAGCAACACCGAACTGGTTTGCTTCTGCGACACAAACGAAGAATATGCAAAAGAGATTTCCGCTGAATACAAGATTCCGTATGTGACCGATGCGGAAGAGATTTTCAATAATCCCGAAATCGAGGCGGTCACCCTCGCACTGCCCGACCAGATTCATGCCGAAATGACCATCCGCGCACTTCGTGCGGGCAAGCACGTGATGTGCGAAAAGCCGATGGCACTGAAACTCGACGAATGCAAGGAAATGATTCGTGTTTCCAAGGAAACCGGAAAATTCCTGATGGTAGGTCAGGTATGCCGCTTCACCCCGGGCTTTATCCGTGCAAAGGAACTCATTGACGCGGGCGAAATCGGTGAACTCTTCTTTGCGGAAAGTGAATATGCACATGACTATTCCAAGATGCAGGCTTCCTGGAGATTTGACCCCGCATCCCCGCGCCACGGTCTCATCGGCGGCGGCTGCCATGCGGTCGACCTGCTGCGCTGGATTTGCGGCAACCCGTCTCAGGTATTCGGTTACTCCAACCGTAAGGTATTAAAGCATTGGCCGACCGACGACTGTGTCATCGCGCTGATGGATATGCCGAACGATGTCAAGGCGAAAATCTTCTGCTCCATCGGCTGCAAGCGCAACTACACCATGCGCACCGTACTGTACGGCACCGAGGGTACCATCATTGTGGACAACACCTCGAATTTCCTCTCCCTCTTCAAGAACAAAAACGGCGAGGAAGAAGAGTTCCTCGGTGTTCCGTCCAAGGAAGTGGAAATCCGCATCCCCGTAAACGTCAACAACCACAACGTTGGCGGCGAAATCAAGGATTTCTGCGAATGCATTCTGACCAACACCCCGCCCGCACTCAGCGGTGCTGAGGGTGCATCCACGGTTTCGGTCTGCACCGCGATTATCGAGTCCTGCGAAACCAACGTTCCGGTCAAAGTTGACTACGGCTTCTAATGAGTTTTTACACGCTCAAATCCGAAAACGGCACACGCGATGTACTCTATTACATCAAGTATGCCAGAACGACCGCGGAGCAAGACCGTGTGATTTACGGGCCGTATGACCATCATATCGCGCCCGAGTTTACCCACTTCATTGATTTTGAAGGCATCATTGAGATTGCAGGGAAGGAATACGGAATCCGACCGGGAGATGTGTTCCTTCTGCGCTCGAACGAAAAGCACCGCATCATCAAATCCAAGGGACGCGGCACGATTGAGAATCTGCGGTTTGACCCTGCCTTTGTATGGCAAGGCAACGACTCGTTTGACCTCAATTACTTGAACATTTTTGCCCCTGCGCAGGACGGATTTGAGAACCGTCTGGACCGCGAAAATCCCGCGCTTCAGACCGTGCGCGACCTTTTGGGTGAGATTGGGCAGGAATTTCTCTCGCAGAAATACGGCTATGCGCATATGGTCAAGATGCGGCTGTTTATGATTCTGCTCACGCTGATGCGCGATTTCGGATTTGCCTCGGATGAGCGCACCGCTCTCCGCTCTCCCAGTGTGGAGGGAATCCGCAACACCATGCGGTATATCGACGAGCATCTCACCGAGCCGCTCACCATTGCGGAGCTTGCCGCACTTGCGGGGCTTTCCCCCAATTACTATACCACCCAGTTTAAGCACTTAAACGGTCTGACCCCCGTGGAGTATATCAATACCAAGCGCGTGTTCCACGCGATTGAATTGCTCCCCAACTTCCGCGGCACCATGCTTGAGCTTGCGCTCGCCTGCGGATTTAACAGCACCGCAAATTTCAACCGTGCGTTTCGCGCGTATACGGGTCAGGTCCCGTCCAAGTACATCCCCCCGATTAAGTAGAAAAAGGTGTAAGTCCGATTGGACTTACACCTTTTTTTAGATTGCGTCATAGACCGCGTGTTCAAAGGCTTTTGCGGATTGATTGTCCGCGCCGCCGTCCACACGTGAGTTCTTCATCATAATCGCGAGGATTCGGTTTTTCGGGTCTATCCAGAAATGGCTTCCGTACGCACCGCTCCAACCGAATGCTCCGATTGGGAGGGTGTGCTTCCCCGTGATGACACGGACACCGAAGCCCCACGCTTCATTGCCCTCTTTTGCGATTTGCGGAGTGCGAAGACCCGCGAAGGTTTCTTCTCCGACAATTCCCGCGCCGTTTGCAAGCAGACACGCGGCAAACCTGCCGTAATCCTCAAGTGTGGACACAAGCCCGCCGCCGCCGAGCGGATGGGTGTGCGGAAAGCCTTCAAAAACACAGCCGGGCATTGTTTTCCCGATGACGTTTTCCCCGTCAACACGGTCATGCAGCGCAACCGTGCGCCCCCACGCTTCGTCGCTTGGCGAGAAGGTGGTATCCGTCATGCCGAGAGGAGAGAAAATCTCGCGCTCCAAAATTTCGGGGAGTGACATCCCGCTCGCTGCAGAGAGGATTTCGGAGAGCACCTCAAACGCGACGCAAGAGGAGTCGGGTCGTAGCCATGTCGTTCTGTGAGCC
>JAZQIE010000102.1:0-13096 GCA_045540975.1 Eubacteriales bacterium | reverse complement strand
GAGAAGTTTTCATAGAAGGTCGCAACACCGTAAATCTGCGCCTCGCCCACACCGATGCGCTTTGCCAGACGCGGGAAAATCTCGCGCGGCAGGTAGCGATAATGCTCCTGGATGTCCTGCAGGATTGCAATCATCGCACTTTCCTTACACCCGTAACGGTCGAGTATTTCATCAACCAAGGTGAAATCAAAATTTTTGTCCATTTTGAGACTCCTTTTTCTATCTTTTTCTAAACAGCACTGTGCCGCCGCAGCATTTCTGCCGCGACGGCGGTCAGTCAATTACTTGCTTTGAATATATGCGTCAATGGATTTTGCCGCGGTTTTGCCTGCGCCCATTGCCAAAATAACGGTTGCGGCACCGGTGACCGCGTCACCGCCCGCGTACACACCCTCACGGGTGGTTGCAAGTGCATCCTCGTCGGTCAGAACGAGGCAGCCCTTACGGTTGGTTTCCAGACCCTTGGTGGTCTGGCTGATGAGCGGATTCGGGGAGTTACCGATTGCCATGACAACACAATCCATCTCCATGTCGAACTCGCTGCCTTCAATCGGGACAGGACGGCAACGACCGCTTGCATCCGGCTCACCGAGTTCCATCTTGATGCAGCGAATGCCGGAGACCCAGCCGTTTTCGTCGCCCAAAATTTCAACCGGGCTGACCAGCATATGGAAGTTGATGCCCTCTTCCTTCGCGTGGTGGATTTCTTCCAGACGTGCAGGCAGTTCCTTTTCGGTTCTGCGGTACACGATGGTAACTTCGTCCGCGCCGATGCGCTTTGCGCAGCGTGCCGCATCCATTGCGACATTGCCGCCGCCGATGACAGCCACTTTCTTCGGCTTCATGATTGGGGTGGTGGAATCCGGCTGATATGCCTTCATCAGGTTGATACGGGTGAGGAATTCGTTTGCCGAGTAAACACCGGAGAATTCTTCGCCCGGAATCTTCATGAAGGACGGAAGACCTGCGCCCGAGCCGACAAAGATTGCCTCAAAGCCGTCCTCGAAGAGCTCGTCAACGGTTGCGGTCTTACCCACGACAAAGTCGGTCACAAAGGTAACGCCGAGTTCCTTCAAGTTATCGATTTCCTGCTGAACGATGGACTTCGGAAGACGGAATTCCGGAATTCCGTAGACCAAAACACCGCCTGCTTTATGTAATGCTTCAAATACGGTGACCTCGTAGCCCTGACGTGCGAGTTCACCCGCGCAGCTGAGACCCGAGGGACCCGAGCCGACGATTGCGACCTTGTGGCCGTTGCTTTCGGGCTTTTCCGCTT
This sequence comes from Eubacteriales bacterium, assembly GCA_045540975.1. GTDB lineage: Bacteria > Bacillota > Clostridia > Oscillospirales > JAAYXM01 > SIG510. The sequence goes on along the minus strand of JAZQIE010000102.1, from coordinate 11,817 downwards.
TTTCCGGATGTGCGAGCAGGTAGTCTGCCGCAAAACGCTCCAGACGGCCGATACCGACCGATTCACCCTTGATACCGCGGACACAGAGCTTTTCGCACTGGCTCTCCTGCGGACAAACACGGCCGCAGATTGCGGGGAGCAGGTTCATTTCCTTGATTTTCTTTGCAGCGCCGATAAAATCGCCCGCTTTGATGAGTGCGATGAATTCCGGAATCGGAACACCGACCGGGCATCCGTTCACACACGGACGGGTCTTACAATTCAGGCAGCGGTCTGCCTCTTCCTGCGCCATTGCTTCGGTGTAACCGAGCGCAACCTCTTCAAAATTCTTGTTGCGAATCTCGGGTGCATCTTCGGGCATGGGGACTTTGGTCAAAGACATATTAGGCATTTGCGTTTTCCCCCTTCTTCAAAAGATTGCAGTCTGCTTCCTGCTCAAACGGTTTGTACATCATGTTTCTCTTCATGAGCTGATCGAAGTCGACCAGATGACCGTCGAAATCCGGACCGTCCACGCAAGCGAACTTGGTCTCGCCGCCAACGGTGAGACGGCAGCCGCCGCACATACCGGTACCGTCAATCATAATCGGGTTCATGCTGACGGTGGTTTTGATGCCGTATTCCTTGGTGAGTTTGGAAACAAACTTCATCATGATGACCGGGCCGATTGCGATGACTTCGTCATACTGCTCGCCGCTGTCGATGAGGGCTTTCAGCGCATCGGTAACAAGACCCTTGGTGCCGTAAGAACCGTCATCGGTCATGATTTTCATAATATCGCTGACTGCGGTAAATTCATCCTCCAGGATGACCAAATCCTGATTGCGGAAGCCCACGATGGAATGGACAACGGTGCCCTGCTCGTGGAGTTTCTTTGCGACCGGGTATGCGATTGCACAGCCCACGCCGCCGCCGATGACCGCAACTTTTTTAAGACCTTCGGTGTGAGACGGGGTGCCGAGCGGACCGACAAAGTCTGCCAAAGCATCACCAACCTCCATCTTGCCGAGTGCCTTTGTGGTTGCACCCACCAGTTGGAAAATAATGGTCACGGTTCCGCGCTCACGGTTGAAATCCGCAATGGTAAGCGGAATGCGTTCACCGTTTTCGTCGACGCGCAGAATGATGAACTGACCCGGCTCTGCTTTCTTTGCAACGCGCGGAGCGTCAATCTCAAGCAGAGTGACTGTGGGATTCAGAACTTTTTTGTTCACAATCTTAAACAAGTCTCTCACATCTTTCTTATCGTATTTCACACCGCCGAACTTCGACAGTGTATCAATTTCTATTGTAGACCAAAACCCAAGAAAATTCAAGGGGTTTTGTACACTTTTTTGTCAATTGCCGAAACGCACGAAAGCTGACCCGAGAGAAAATCCCCCTCGGGTCAGTTTTCCGTTCGTTACAAAATCACAACCGGCTTGATGAGGTCGCGCGGTTTGTCCTTCATGAGCATGAGGGCCTCCTCCGCCTTCTCAAAGCCGTGAAGCTTATGGGTCAGGAGCTTTCCCGTGTCCAGACGGTGGGTTTCCAGCAGGCTGACCAGTTTCTCCATACGGAGACGGCCGCCCGGCATCAAACCGCCCGCAACGGTTTTGTGTCCCATGCCGCAGCCCCATTCCACACGCGGAATGCGGATATAATCGCCTTCGCCGAGGTAGTTGACGTTGCCGATTTTTCCGCCGGGCTTTAGCATCTCGACCGCTTGGATGAAGGTGTCGTTGTCGCCGCCTGCGACCACCACGCGGTCAACACCCGCTCCGTGGGTAAGCTCCTTGATTTGCTCCACGATATCGCCTTCCTTGTAGTTGACGATATCGGTCGCGCCGTATTCTTTGGCGACTTGGATACAATTCGGACGTGAGCCCACCGCAATCAGATGCGACGCGCCGCGCAATGCCGCCGCCGCGACCGACATGAGCCCGACCGGGCCGATGCCGATGACCGCGACCGTGTCACCGAATTGTACATCCGCAAGCTCCACACCGTGAAAGCCGGTGGGAACCATATCGCTGAGCATGACCGCCTCTGCGGGGTCAATGCCGTCGGGAAGCAGAGCGAGATTTCCGTCCGCTTCGTTTACATGGAAGTACTCACCGAAAACGCCGTCCTTGAAGTTGGAGAATTTCCAACCTGCCAGCATCCCGCCCGAGTGCATGGAATATCCCGCTTGGGATTCACGCTTGCTCCAATTCGGGGTGATGGCGGGGACAATGACGCGGTCACCAACCTTGAAATCGCACACCAGACTGCCGACCTCTGTCACCTCACCGACCGCTTCATGACCTAAAATCATATCGGTCCTCTCTCCGATTGCGCCTTCCCAGACCGTGTGTACGTCCGAGGTACACGGGGAGATGGCAATGGGGCGAACAATGGCATCGAGCGGGCCGCATTTGGGGCGGTCCTTTTCAATCCAGCCGGTTTTACCAATTCCAAGCATTGCGTAACCTTTCATTGATGAGCCTCCTGTTAAGTTTTCGGTATTAGAACTCCACCTTGTCTCCGTAGTAGATTGCGGTGAAGAGCTTTTCCATGTTTGCCGGGTCGATTTCGCGCGGATTCGAGCCGGTGCAAGCATCGCCGACCGCGTTGACCGAAATCTCCGCAATCTTTTCCTTGAATTCCGCTTCATTGATGCCGAATTCCTTGAGGGTGGTCGGGATGTTGAGGGTGCGGTTGAACGCGGTAATCTTATCGCAGAGTGCAGCGGTCAGTTCTGCATCGGTGTTGCCTGCAAGACCGATTTCGCGTGCGATTTCCGCATAACGTGCTTCCGCGGTCTTTGCGTTGTACTGAATGACGTACGGCAGATAGATTGCGTTTGCGCAGCCGTGCGGAATGTGGCCGGTGGAGAATGCAGCACCGGTTTTGTGTGCCATGGAGTGGACAATGCCGAGGAGCGCATTGGAGAATGCCATACCCGCGAGGCACTGTGCATAGTGCATCTGCTCACGTGCGTTCTTATCGCCGTTGTAGGATGCTTCGAGGTACTCGAAGACCATCTTGATTGCCTTGAGAGCAAGCGGATCGGTGAACGGGGTGTGCAGGGTGGAAACGTACGCTTCGATTGCATGGGTCAGCGCGTCCATACCGGTGTGTGCGGTCAGGGTCTGCGGCATGGTCTCAGCAAGCTTCGGATCCACAATCGCGATGTCCGGGGTGATGTTGAAGTCAGCGAGCGGATACTTGATGCCCTTTGCATAGTCGGTGATGACCGAGAATGCGGTGACTTCGGTTGCGGTACCCGAGGTGGACGGGATTGCGATGAATTTTGCCTTCTGGCGAAGGGTCGGGAAATTGAACGGGATGCAAAGCTGCTCGAAGGTGGTTTCCGGGTATTCATAGAATGCCCACATTGCCTTTGCAGCATCAATCGGAGAACCGCCGCCCATGGAGATAATCCAATCCGGCTGGAACTCGCGCATTGCTTCCGCGCCGCGCATGACAGTCTCAACAGAGGGATCCGGCTCGACGTTCTCAAAGAGCTTGACTTCGATGCCTGCTTCGTTTAAGTAGCTGACAGCCTGATCCAGGAATCCGAAACGCCTCATGGAGCCGCCGCCGACCACGATGATCGCGCGCTTACCCGAAATGTTCTTGAGTTCTTCCATTGCGCCTGCGCCGTAGTAAATGTCTCTCGGTAAAGTAAATCTTGCCATGATAGTATGCCTCCCAATTTTTTCGGTATTCAGAGTTTTTACTCTGTTAAGAATTTAACACAAATTATTTTGCTTGTGAAATATAAAAAAAGTATGCCTGTATATAAAAACAGGCATACTTTGATAGATTCTTAACAATTACGCGTGCATTCCGAGTCCGTCACGCACCGCAAACACCTCGTTTAGGAACGCTTTTTCATAGACATTCAGCTTGCGGTCCTTGTGATACACCAAAAGGTCGCGGTGGGCTTGCTTTGCGGTCGGGCAGCGGCGCTGCACCAGATTGTGGCGGTCCAATACCTCGTCGGGCACGGGAGAGACCCACATAAAGCAGCCGGGCACACGTTTGAGCAGGCAGAACTGACTGCCGCGCTCGTAGATATGAATCCGCCGTGCGCCGAGAGACGGCTCCTCCTCCTTCATTTCCGCAAAGGAGAGATACGGCACCGCATGGTCACCGTGCGCAATTTCGATGTACGGCGCAAGGTCGGCCTCCGAAACCGTCTCCTGCCCCGCAAGAGGATGGTTGTGGTTGAGCAGAATCACCTTGTCAAACGAGCAGACCGGTTCATACTGTAGACCCTTCTCCACCATCTGATTCATGAAATACTTTTCATATTGGCGGTTGTAACGGATGATGCCCACGTCAAATTCCCCGCGCGCGACACATCCGATGGTCTCCACCGAACTGGTCTCGCGGAAATTCACGTCCAGCTCTTTCCCCAAATCCAAGCCCTTTACAAAATTCGCAAACGCGTATGCGATGTAGCTTGCGCGCGGAATACACACCGAAAGGGACACACGGTCCTCCTGATGGGGGCGGTACTCTTGCTCGAGTGCCTCCATCTGACTCAAAATCGCGCGTGCGCGCTCCAAAAACTCCGCGCCCTTCGGGGTTGCCACCACACCCTTTGAGGTGCGCTTGAAAATCAGCATTCCAACCGTGGCTTCCAGTTCTTTAATCGCCTTGCTCAAATTCGGCTGACCCATAAACAGGTTTTCCGCCGCCTGCGTAATCGAGCCGGTCTTTTCCACCTCGACCGCGTATTTCAAATGCAGTAGATTCATGACACTCCCCCCTTAGATGAATGCCGCTTGCTCCAATGCCAATCGAATGAGTTTGATTGCCGCGTCACAGTCGCGCTTGTCCGCGGTTTCGCACGGGGAATGGATGTAACGGGTCGGGATACTCACACCGCCCGTAATCACACCGCTTCCGCTCAGATGCACCGCGCCCGCATCCGTACCGCCCGCGGTCAGAATCTCGGACTGATACGAAATCCCGTTCTTCTCCGCGCAAGCCTTGAGTGCTCCCACCATCTTCGGGTGGCACACAATCGAGCGGTCCATAATCTTGATTGCCGCACCGCCGCCAAGCTTGGTCTCCATCACCACATCGGTTTCGGGCAAATCCCCCGAATCGGTCACGTCCACCGCAAGCGAGAATTTCGGCGCAATGCCGAATGCCGCGGTCTTCGCGCCGCGAAGTCCCACTTCCTCCTGCACGGTGAAGACAAAATACACATCGTATTCGCTCTCGCCCATCTCCTCGAGGACGTTGAGCAAAATCGCACAGCCCAAGGTGTTATCCAGATACGGCGCGCAAATCAGGTTGCTTCCGATTGCGCGGATGCCGCCTGCAAAACTCGCGCGGTCACCCACCTGCACCTTGCCGTCTCCGATATCAATAAAGCAGTGGTGTAGTTTGCGGTCCTTTGCGGGGGTCTTGCCCTCGTAAGAGAGTACCCCCTCGGTCCCGTTTTCAAAGACAACCGGGATATTCTGCAAATCGCGGACATCGAGTCCGCCGAGCGCACCAAAGCGCACAAACCCGTTTTCCACACGGGTTGCAATCATACCGATGGTGTCCATATGTGCGCAGAGCATGACTTTCTCGCCCGCGCCCTTTTTCCGCACAATGAGATTGCCCAGAACATCGGTGGTGATTTCGTCCGCAAACGGGGCGGCAAGCCGTTCAATAAGTGCGCGCCTCGCACCCTCCGCACCGCTCGGTGCGGGGACTTTCAGCAATTCTTCCAAATACTTCATGCCGATTCTCCTTCCAGGTTCACATACATCCGCGCAAGCGAGAGCATCGACTCACACGCGGAAACACTCGTCACACTCGCAGGACCGTGCAAATACCGCACGGGCGCGGCAAGATTTGCGCACCGCACGCCGACACGGCTTCGCTGAATCGCGCCCGCATCGGTGCCGCCCGCAATCATCTCCTTGGTCTGCCACGGAATGTTCTTCTCCTCCGCAAGGTTGCGCAGGGCGGCAAACATCTCGGGGTCATAGATGGTCGCGCCATCCATCAGCCCGATGACCACGCCGCGGTGAATATCGCACACGCGCCGCATCCCCTCCGCACTCGGAAGGTCTGCCGCGGTTGTCCCCTCCAAAATCAAAGCGCGGTCGGGGCTTCCCGTATACGCCGCGGTGGTCGCACCGCGAAGTCCCACTTCCTCCTGCACGGTGAAGACAAACCAGGTGTCAAACTCCAATTCCTCACTCAACAGTTTCAGCATGACCGCACAGCCGATGCGGTCGTCAATCGCCTTACTGCAAAGGAGCCCATCCCCGAATTTACGGAAATTCGGCTCAAACGAGACAAAATCGCCAAGGGATACATACCGCTCGGCTTGCAGGCGCTTTTTCACACCGATATCGATATAGAGCGCATCGGTTTTCGGGATACTCTCGCGCTCGCTCGCGCCGATGAGATGCACCGCGCGTGAGCCAATCACACCCGTGATGCCCTTTTTCCCCACGCGCACGCGTTTTCCGAGCAGGATGCGGTGGTCCACACCGCCGACGGTTGCAAATTTCAAATACCCGTCCTCGGTTATCTCCTTCACAATCATGCCAACCTCATCCATGTGCGCGCACACCATGAGGGTGTCCCCCCGCTCGGTCTTCCCCTTCTTCTTCACAAAGAGATTTCCGATACTGTCCTCTTTCATTTCCGCGGCATACGGCTTTGCATACGCGCGGATAAAGGTACGGACCGCATCTTCGCTGCCCGAAACACCCGAGAGATTACAGAGCTGTTCTAACAAATCAAACACGGCGACCCTCCTCTCCGAGTGCGACCACCGCCGCCGCAAGCAGTTTCGCGGTGGCTTCCAAATCCTTTTCGCTCAAGGTTTCAACCGGTGTGTGCATGTATTTGAGCGGTACCGAAAGGAGTCCGGTCTTAATCCCCTCGCGCACGGTCTGAAGCACCCATGCATTGGTGCCGGTATGCCCTTCGCACACCTCAACCGTGTGCGCAATCTTCTTTTCCTTTGCAAGCTTTAAGAGCAGTTTGGTGAGTCCGGGGTGCAGATTCGGGCCCATCCCGATTGCGGTCCCGCTCCCCAAATCAAAGGTCTTGCTTTTGGGGGAATCCGGGGTACTGCCGTGGGTCACATCCACCGCAATCGCATAGTCCGGATTTACCGTGTACCCCGCGCACCGCGCACCGCGGCAGCCAAGTTCCTCCTGTACACTGCCGACCACAACCACATCCACATTCCGTTTGAGCGGCTTTAACATCTCAATCGCGCGCAAAATCGCGCAGAAGCACGCGCGGTCATCCAGCGCACGACCCGTGATGCACTTGTTCTGCAACGCGGCGCAGGTTGAAGCGAACACCACAGGCGTTCCCACAGGGATTTTCTCCTGCGCCTCCTCCTGCGTAAGACCCACATCAATGAAAAGGGTGTCCTTCTTCATCGCCTTTTCCATCTCGGCCGCGGTGGAGAGATGCGGCGGCATACAGGTAATCACGCCGAAATACGGCTCGTCCGCGCAGACCTGCACCTCGCGTGCGGGCAGAATCCGCGCATCCACACCGCCGAGCGGCTCAAACCGTAAAAACCCCTCCTTGTGTCCGGTCACGATCAATCCGATTTCGTCGATGTGTGCATCCAAAAGCACGGTCTTCGCGTTCTTCTTGCCGCAGCGGAGGACACCGATGACATTCCCGAGCGGGTCGATTTCCACATCATCGCAAGAGCGTTCCAAGAGCATGGCAATTCTGCGCGCCGCAGGCATTTCAAAGCCACTCGGCGCAGGTGTCGCACAAAGCCGCTGCAATTGTTCTAAATACTTCATTCGGTAAACTCACCCACCAGTGTTCTGAAATAATCGCCGCGCTCGGCAAAATTCTTGAATCGGTCAAACGAGGTGCAAGCGGGCGACAATGTGACAATATCTCCCGACTTTGCAATTTGATGCGCGCACGCCACCGCCTCTTCAAAACTCTGACAGCAGTAAACGGGTAACCTCTCCGCATCATAGCCGTGCGCGGATACAATGCTCTCGTAAATCGCACTCATCGTAGGGCCGTTTAGCACCACCGCCTTGCAGTGTTTGAGCGCCGCTTCACCAAGCTCGGTAAAGGGGACACCCTTGTCCTTACCGCCCGCAATCAAAATCACCTTCTGCGCAAACGCGCGCAGTCCCGCAATCGTGCGGGTCGGGCTGGATGCAATCGAGTCGTTGTAGTATTTTACCCCACCAAGCTCGCGCACCAGCTCCATACGGTGGCGCACACCGGAAAATTCCCGTGCCACACGGCGAATCGTCTCGTCCGAAACAAGACCCTCTGTCGCCGCAATCGCCGCCATATAGTTTTCCACATTGTGCATCCCCGGGATACGGATGTCCGAGACCTCCAAAACACGGGTCTCGCCGCGTAGGATCGCGCCGTCCTTCATGCACACGTGCGCATCCTCTCTCCGCGAGAAGAAGACCGCGCGGGAGGGAAGTTCTTTTCCAAGCCTGCGGGTAATCTCATTGTCGAGATTGAGTACCACACGTCCGTCTTCACGGTTTCTGTATAAATTGGTCTTCGCCTCGGTGTATTCTTCCATCGAGGTATGTACGTCCAAATGATTCGGGGCGATGTTGGTCACCACCGCAATCTCGGGCGAGGCTTTCATGGTCATCAGCTGGAAGGAAGAAAGCTCCAGCACCACGATATGGTCTTGCTTCATCTCGCCTGCGCGGTCAAGAAGCGGAGTGCCGATATTCCCGCCCACATAGCAGGTCTTCCCCTCGGCTTTCAAAAACTCATGGATGATTGTGGTCGTGGTGGTCTTGCCGTCACTCCCCGTCACCCCGATGATGGGACACGGACACAGCGCGAAAAACTCCTCCATCTCGGAGGTTAAGACCGCGCCGTGCTCCACCGCCTCCGCAATTTCGGGAAGGTCGGGGCGCATCCCCGGGGTACGGAAAATCACGTCGTGGTCAAGCCCCTTCAGGTAGTCTGCCCCAAGGCGCATTTCCGCCGCGGAAAACTCCTCCAAAACCGCGGAGTCAAACTCGCATCTCTCACGCTTGTCGCACACGGTCACCGCCGCGCCGACCGAAAGCAGCAAACGTACCAGCGGTGTGTTGCTCACGCCAAAGCCCAGCACCGCGACCCGTTTCCCTTTGAATTTTTCAGTAAAAGAATCATAGCGCGCCGTCATCGTCTCGCGCCCCCTTTTTATAGTCTGAGAGTAGTATACCATACTTCTCGGAATTTTGCACGGATTCATTGCGCATTTTCTGATTCTATGATATGCTTAAAGAAGAAAAATTACAAGTGTTTTGGGAGAATCCGTATGCAAGAACTCGTAAAAAATTCCATCCATACCGTAACGGGCGGCGGATATACCGCCGAGGGGCAATGCGTCTGCCGAATTGACGGGCGCGTGGTCTTTGTGTCGGGGCTTTTGCGCGGCGAGACCGCGGAAATCCAAATCCTCAAAGTATCCGAGCGCGTGGCATACGGACGTGTGGTAACCCTCCTCACCCCGAGTGCGCACCGTGTCGCGCCCGCGTGCGCGGTCTTCCCCAAATGCGGCGGCTGTGTGCTGTGGCATATGGATTTCGAGGAAGAAGCGTATTTCAAAACCGCGCGTGTGCAGGACGCCATCACCCGTATCGGCGGCTTTTCGTGTGCGGTTTCTCCCATCATCAAGGATACCCGTTCCACACGTTACCGCAACAAGGCGCAGTTTCCGGTCTCCGAGGAAAACGGTGTCCCGATTTCGGGGTTCTACCGCAAGCGCACCCATACCGTCATCCCCACCGAGGATTGCCTTTTGCAGACCGAACTTGCAAACGCGGTCACCCGTACCGTGCGGGCGTGGATGTCGGAGTGGCGCATCCCTGCCTATAACGAGGTCACACACAAGGGTGTGGTGCGCCATGTCTTTGTCCGTTCGGGCAAATTCGGTGCGGTGCTGTGTCTGATTTGCAAAACCGCACCCAAATACGCGGATGAACTGGTGAAAACCCTCCGCGCAAACCACCCCGAACTCACAGGTGTGGTCTTAAACCTCAACCCCGAAAACACCAACGTCATTTTAGGAAACACCACGCGCACGCTTTGGGGCAATCCCAACGTGGAGGATGTCCTGTGCGGTCTTCGTTTCTCTCTCGCCCCCGAAGCATTTTATCAGGTCAATCACGACCAGGCCGAGCGGCTATATGAAACCGCGCTGGAATATGCCGCGCTCGATGATACCATGACCGCGCTGGATTTATACTGCGGCGCAGGTACCATCACCCTCTGCCTCGCCCGTCGCGCAAAAGAAGTCCTCGGCATCGAGGTTGTGCCCGAGGCAATCGAAAACGCCAAGGAAAATGCCGCGCGCAACGGTGTTGCAAACGTCACTTTCCGCTGCGCGGATGCAACCGCCGCCGCGGAAGAACTCGCAAAATCCGAGACCTACCCCGACGTTGTGGTGGTCGACCCGCCGCGCAAGGGACTGACGCCCGACGGCATCTCCGCCATCGCAAAGATGCAGCCGCGCCGAATTGTCTACGTCTCCTGCGACCCCGCAACCCTCGCCCGCGACTTGCGGATTTTGTGCGACACCGCACCCTACGAACTCACCAAGGTCACTCCGGTTGACCTCTTCCCCAAAACCCATCATGTGGAAAGCGTGGCTTTGCTCACGCGTTCCAACTAAGTTTGCCTCACGGCAAGTGAAGTTCAATGAATTGAGCGAAGTTACTGCGTAGTGAAGTTGCACCTTGCGGTGCAGTGGCAAACTTAACTTCACTTTGTCCGCAAGGACAAAACTTCACTGTGCAAACAACTTCACTTTTGCTGACAGCAAAAACTTCACTAAAAGGAGAGAAACATGAAAGATTCCGTTCTTAGGACAAGAGCAAAAGCATTAGCACTCAGGATTATATCTGTCTGTGATACTATTGACACAAAAAAAGGCAGAGGTGTTCTTGTTAATCAAATTACACGAAGCGCCACATCTATCGGCGCAAATATCCACGAGGCAAATTATGCATCGAGTAAAGCGGATTTTATAAATAAGTTTCATATTGCTTTAAAAGAGTGTGCTGAAACCGAATACTGGATTGAGATGCTTGTTGGTTCAAATTGTATTACAGAAGATATATCAAAAGAGCTTTTACAAGAATGCGGTGTCATAAGGCGAATACTTGTAAAATCTATAAATACTGCGAAAGAAAGAACTGATAACGTATGATAATAACGGCAAAAAATATGAGTTTTTTGACGAATCAGAATATCCTAATGGATGTTATATCAAAAAGTAAAAAGTTGGGTTAACAAGCAACACTTGAAAGCGTGGCTTTGCTTCAGCGAAAGGAAGGATAATGCGATGCTCTATACCGTACTCACAAAAAAAGCGATGAAAATTGCATTCACCGCGCACAAAGACCAAACCGACAAAAACGGATTGCCGTATATTTACCATCCCGTCCATCTTGCCGAGCAAATGACGAGCGAGGCGGAGATTTGCGTGGCACTCCTCCACGATGTCGCGGAGGATACCGACATCACGCTCTCAGACCTCGCACGGGAGTTTCCGCCCGAAATCATCGAGGCACTCACCCTGCTGACCCATGACGATGCAACCGACTACTTCGACTATGTCCGCGCCATCGGGCAAAATCCGATTGCGCGTGCGGTCAAACTCGCAGACCTTATGCACAACAGCGACCTTACTCGGCTGGATTTTGTGGACGACCGTGCACGTGCACGTGCCGAAAAATACAAAACCGCCATCCAAATCTTAAAGGAGACCTTATGAAACGTACCGTCGGAATTTTTGCCCATGTCGACGCGGGCAAAACCACCTTCTCGGAGGAGCTGCTGTTTCGCACGGGGAAAGTGCGTACCCACGGC
>JAZQIE010000101.1:0-5062 GCA_045540975.1 Eubacteriales bacterium | reverse complement strand
GCGATTGCGGAGACCAGCACCGCACCTGCGGAAACATCTTTGATTACCTTCACGGCAGGGTGCTGTTCGGGATGTACCAAATCGCACAACCGCTCAAACGCGGTGTTGAAAAGTTCTGCGGTAAGTACGGAACCGATGCACACAAACAGAATCGGGATATGCCGCGCGGACACCTCACCGTACCATGCGAAAAAGAGGACCAACACGGCAACAGAGCAGTGAATCCGTAAATTTCGCTCGGTTTTGAGTGTGTGCAGGATTCCTGCCAAAGCATAGCGGAAACTCTTCATTGGGAATCCCTCCGAATTCCGCATTCCTCCAAAATCTCTTCCTGAAGTGCGAAATGGATCGCTTCATCCTCGGGGGATTTTTCATGGTCATAGCCCAAAAGATGCAGTACGGAGTGCACCGCAAGGAAACACATCTCGCGCAAAAGCGAATGTCCGTATTCCTTCGCCTGCGCCTGCGCACGCTCCACCGAGATTGCCATATCGCCCAGCATCAGCCGTCCGGTCTCGGGATCAAGCTCGAGCGGTCCAACCTCAATCGGCTCGCCCGGAGTAAGCTCCAGCATGGGGAAGGAGAGCACATCGGTGGCGCGGTCAATGTCGCGATGTTCGGAATTGAGCTCGCGGATGCCCGCATCGTCGGTAAGCATCACATAAATATCGCACGCCTGCTCCACACCCTGATGCTCCAATGTGTGAATGATGCATTGGGTCATCTGCGGAGTAAATGCATCTGTGTCGCAAAGCGTATCGATTGTGGGGACAACGGTAACCGCGTGTTTCATTATTTCTCCCTCCGTTTCTTTTCGGATTCCTCATATGCCGCGATGATGCGCTGCACCAACGGATGACGGACCACGTCGCGGTTGGTCAGCATACACTGTGCAACGCCCTCCACATTTTTGAGTACGCGCATCGCATCTTTGAGACCCGAATACTTCCCGTCGGGCAGGTCAATCTGGGTGATGTCGCCCGTGATGACCGCCTTGGAGTTAAAGCCTAAGCGGGTGAGGAACATTTTCATCTGCTCGGGCGTGGTGTTCTGCGCTTCGTCGAGGATAATGAACGAATCATCAAGGGTGCGTCCGCGCATATAAGCAAGCGGCGCAACCTCGATATTCCCACGGTCAAAATACTTTTGATACCCTTCCGCGCCCAGCATATCAAAGAGTCCGTCATAGAGCGGGCGCAAATAGGGGTCTACCTTACTCTGCAAGTCGCCCGGCAAAAATCCGAGTTTTTCGCCTGCCTCGATGGCAGGGCGGGTTAAGATAATGCGGTTGACACTCTTATCGCGGAACGCCGCCACCGCACACGCCACCGCGAGATAGGTCTTGCCCGTACCCGCAGGTCCGATGCCGAGTGTGATGGTGTTGTTCTTAATCGCGTTTAGATAATCCTTCTGTCCGATGGTCTTTGCCTTGATGGGCTTGCCGTTGTTGTTGATGCACACCACATCTTTTGCAAGCTCTTCAATCTTATCCTCGCGGTCATCCTCCACAAGTCCGATGATGTAGCGGATGTTCTGCTCGGTAATCGGCTCGCCACGTGCGGAAAGGGAGAGGAGACCCTCCAATACGCGCACCGCACGGTCCACCGCCTCCACATCACCGATGACTTTGAGTTCGGTGTCACGGTTGATCACACGTACCCCAAGCTCGGTTTCCAGCAAGACCACATTCTCGTCGAAGGACCCGAATACATTGATAATCTGTTCCAGACGTTCTACATTGATGGTTTTCTCTGTCATTGTTCCACCCCGATTTGTTTCACACATTCCGCAATCATCTCCACCCGTACCGCGCCGACCTCCTCGCGCGCGGAAAAGCGCAAATCGCAAAGTCGGTCGGAATCCGAAAGCGAGAGCGAGTCCTCCAATGCGCGCGTTACGGCCGCAACCGCATACGGCAGGGAAAGGCGTCCCTCGTCCAAAGTACAGCCCTGTGCGGTCTCACGCTCCAAAACGAGCGGGAGGGGGATGCCGCCGGGCAGAGTGAGTTGTGTTCTTTTTATTATTCTATCACATTCGCCTGCCTCAATGCTACCGTTTTGAAAGATTTTTATCCGTTTTTTTCCGAAAATCAAGGTATATTTTGAAAAAATTTTCTCGTTTTTTGTGATTTGTTTTGCGTCCAGGGGGAAACGCGCGGCACTCTGTGTCCATGTCCGCGCGTATACATCCGCTCGCGCATGGGTGGAAACCGTGACCCCGCTTCGTCCGGTCATATACCCGTTTGCCAAAAGCTGTCCGGGCCGCACCAAATCCCCCGGCGCGACCTCGGGTGTGCCCTCGTACACCGTGATGCGCTCAACAATTCCGCCCTCGCGCGCCACTACATTTGCAAACCCGTCGCGCTCCACAATGTGCGGCGGGAAAGTACGTTTGCGCACCACCACATCCGCATGACCTCCGTGCAGGTTGAGATTGATGTAGATGAGTTCGGGATGCTCCAACAAAATCCGATTCCGAATCGCGGCAAGATTCAACTTGCGAATCGGCACACCCATTGTCACCCCGTTTTCCAAAAGTGCCCTCCGTGCCAAATCCCGTGTCTCCGCATCCGCACCCGTGATTTCCACCGTCCAGAGAAAACCGCTCATCACCCAGCCGCATAAAGCGAATACCAAAAGCCCGACCGCAAGCACGGGTCGAATCTTCTTGCGGAAAAAGGGGAGTCCGCGCTTTTCGAGAATCCGCACGCGGCACCGCGACTTCCGTGCAATTTGCGGAAGAGACAAAAAATCCCGCGCGGTGAGAGAAATCTCCATGGTATCAAACACGGGTCGGGCGTGTCCCCAAAACCGAAGTCCGTGCATGGCGCACAGATTGAGAAAACGGTCAAGTTCCGAGCCTGTGACACGGAGTCGCACAAAGCCAAGCACAAATCGCTTCATCTACTTCGCCTCCGAAACCGTGATTTGCGAAATTTCGCCGCGCAGAAGAATCTCACTCTCACTCATGGCGCAGAGATTGAGCCGACGTCCGCTGATTTTGAGGAGCTTCTCGCCGCAGTTTAGCAAAACCTCGCTCTCCGAGTACGCCGCAATCCCTTTGTGGTTTTCCAAATACAACTCACCGTCCCCGATGAGCTCCAAGCGAAATTCGCCCAATGCCTCGGGCGGCAGGGCAAACAGATTCGATGCGCGTTTGAAAATGCCGTGCATATGCTCAACTCCTTTTTGTTTAACATATGCCGCGACAAAAAAAGAGAGAACCATGCTCCATGGTTCTCTCTGAATCGAATCGGTTAGATGTTCTCTTTGATGGTTTTGATGACCTCGGAAAAATGCTTTTCGCCCGCGCCGCGTGCAATCGGGAAGCAGCCGTAAGCCTTGCAGGAGTGGGAAATCTCGTAGATATACATTTCCTGAGATTCGTCCCAATTCTTCTCGGTCGCAACATAGCGCTTGGTCGCAAATGAAGTGCCTGCGAGGAACACGGTGTATTCCGGGAACGCCTCGCGAATCATATCACCGAACGGGGAGACAATCTCGCCGCCGTGGAACACAAAGAGCGCCTTGCCGATACGGAGTGCCTTGAATTCCATGTAATCGGTGTACGGCTCGGGGTCGTACATGAGTCGCAGAGAAGAACGGTCGTAGCAGACCGCCATCATACGGGTGAGGGGCCAATCGCCCTTCGCTTCCGCATCCTTGACAAACTGCTCCTCCTCTTCCAAGGTAACGTGCTGTAAATCCAGCGGAATGACCGCGCCGCAAACCGATGCGGAGGTATCGGTCATCTCACGGTCTGCATCGAACAGTTCATTGGAACGTTCATACAAAAGCTTTGCCGCCTGCTGCGCGCAGCCCGCGTTGCCCGTATCGTAAGGGTCGATGTTGCCGCAGAAGCCATTGATGTACATCGCTTCATAGCCATCCTCCTCCAACTTCTTGCAGAGGAATCCCGGGTAGTCCGGAGTGATGATGCCGACCGCACGCGGAGAGACCGGGTGGCAAGAGTAGTTTACAATCGCGACCGACTTTTTCCCCGCACGATTGACTCGCATGGTACGGATGGTCGGGTCGATGCGGATATCATCGTTAATCTGACGGTTGTATGCAAAGGTAAAGGGGAATTCGTCCTCGTTGGTGGTGACAGAGGTAACCTCCGCGAGGTCCTCAAATGCCTTGGAGACCGATGCCGCGACTTTTTCGGGAAGTTCACGGATGGTTTCAAAGTCCGGCTCGCCGCAGCCGACCAGACAGCCGGTCGCAGGGCCGGTGTGGGTATGGGTTGCCGCGAGGAGAACATGTTCTTCCTTCATATCGTTGTTTCTTGCAATGAGTGCGACGGTCTCCTTGGAAAGCGCTTCGGTGAAGCCCAAAAGGTCGCATACAATCATTGCATAGCGGACACCGTCAATCTCCCACGCGGTTGCACGCGCATAGAGATTTTCTTCCACCGAGGTGGCTTTGCGGTAGCCAAAGGTACCGAAGCCGGTGAGTTCCACTCCGAGTTTCGGAGTGAGGCAAGATTTACCAAATCCCAATTTCATCATGAATCTTCTCCTCCTTCCTAAACAATCGGCTGAATGCGACGGATGACGCCTTCAAAATGCTTCTCACCCGCGCCGCGGACAATCGGAATGGTGCCGTAAGCGCCGCAGGAATCCAAAATCTCATACATATACATGGAGTTTGCTTCGTCCGCATTTTTCTCGGTACCGATGTAACGGGTGGTTGCAAATGCGGTACCCACAATGAAGACGGTGTAATCCGGGAATGCTTCGCGGAGCATATCGCCAAACGGGGAGCAAACCTCACCGCTGTGGAACACAAAGAGTGCCTTGCCGATGCGAAGTGCCTTGAATTCCATATATTCGGTATACGGATCCTCCATGTTGAGGATACGGTTTACAATGCGGTCGTAGTTGACGGCAAAACTGCGCGCCAACTTCCAGTTGTTGCGATCCAGCCAGAACTGAACACCCGCATCGGTGTCCCACGGATTCACATGACGCAGTTCGATCGGCTCGCGGCCTGCCACAATGCCGACCCCGTCAATCTCCTGCTTGACTTCGGTCTCATACAGCTCATGCGAACGGTCAAAG
>JAZQIE010000100.1:0-9933 GCA_045540975.1 Eubacteriales bacterium | reverse complement strand
CCCTCATCCCATATCCCACCGCCCCTCCCAACTTCGCGGTTTACATAAAACTATTACGGTAAACTTGCGCGGGTGGGGGAAGTGTGGTAGAATGAACTTAGCGAAGCTGCATTTGTCGATATGAATTCCATCGGAATTCTCGATATGTCTTGCAGACTCGATATGTGCCGCGCACTCGATATGTCCCTTCGGGACGAGATAACAAAGCCGTGGTATCTTGTTATTTTGATGCTTCTTGGAGAACAGTTGAGGTGAAGGGATGAATCGACAAAAAACGAAGTTGGTGATTCAAATTGGTATCGAAGCGGCAATGCTGTTTGCGATATGGGCTTCGGGCTCGGTCGTGATAATGTTTTTGAATCTGTTTTACCTTATGATTTTGCAGTGGCGCATCGCAGAGCGTGGGGATCGGTACATCAAAGCGAACTATCCCGAATTGTACGCGCGATATTATCGCCATAACTGGAGCGGCAACCCCATGTTTATTGCTGCATGCCTTCTGTTGTTTGATAAGCAAGAGCACCCCAAGGATTTGGAGGCATTGAAACACGAGGCGAAACGCTTTGCTCTGTGGGCAATGCCCACCGCGTTTTTGGGTATGATTCTTTTGATTGTCAGAATGTGCTTCTAACATCACAAACCAAAAGGGGCGGAGAGATTTTCTCCGCCCCTTTTCTGTTCTTCCCTCAACATTCCTCCCTCTTTCCTATGCAAACGTCTCGTTTACATAAAACTATTACGGTAAACTTGCGGGGTAAGAAAGAATGTGGTAGAATAGGGGATAGAGGGGTGTGTATATGAAACAAAGAGTTTTTATTCTGCTTGTATTGTCATTTATCGTTTTATGCTTGTGCTCTTGTCAAAAAAGAGAAATAAGGATTGATAGCAATGAGAGCTTTTATTCGAGTTTCAGAATTGAGAATAATAAGGTTTATATTGTTTGCAATGTCTTGATAAACAATCCGAATACAGAAGCTGCAAAAGTTACACTCAGCGGTTTATTTGAGAATGACGTTAAAAACGGGTTATTGAAAGAAGCGTTGTTACCCGGATACACAACCGATTGTGAAACCGCCGAATTCAATTTGGAAAAAGGTGATAATCGGATAGAAGTAGTATTTATTGGTGATTATGCGGGCACAAACCAAAAACATGATCGATTGTTGCCGGAGATAAGAATCAGCGAAACAGAATGAGTGCGGCGAGATTGCTTTGCAGAGAAACCGCGAGTGGCACCGCGTTTTGCTCATGAAACTTACGGGAGAGGGGAATCGTGATGATTGAAATAAAATCAAGTTATTCCTGTGGGTTATCACCTGACGAAATCTTAAAACTGCCGCTTCATGATTTGTTAAAAGAGGAACACGACATCCGTATCCTGATTCATGGAAAGGTTTTCTTTGAGGAACCGTTGTTTCCAATCTTGGAGTTTCTTTTCGCTTATTTCACGTGGAGAGAAAAACTGCATTCCGAATCGTCCGATTTCTTTTACAACAGCGTGGAAACAGAGGACAATCCGTTGCTTTCATTTGTAAACACAAAGGGTGGTTGGCGGATTGACTCACCATGGAAGAACTTTCATTGTAACGAGATGTTTCAATTAAATGATTTTGTTGATGCTTGTGATCAATTAATACGGTAAGGTGCAACTATGGTTTTCGTTAATTTGTATCTTGCGGGTGAAGTGAACAATCCGCACGAAATCGCAAAAAAGCTTGGTCGGGAGTCGTTTCGGTATTATCCGAAAGGCGAACGGCTTCGCGATGGGACGTTGCGAGAGAAAGATTTGCTGTATTTTGGAGTAGAGTGTGAAACTAACGAAGTGGAAGAAAGAATTTGTACATTTCTTGATGACTTGGCAAGTCGCAAAGAAGTGCTTGACGAACTGTCAAAGCAATGTCAAACCTCCTTGTGGGTTTCGGCATATCCGGACGAGATTCAATTCGGATTTACACTTCCGCATTCTGCAATCAAGAATTTGGAATACCTGAATCTGAATCTCATGCTCGGTGTTTCGTTTTTGCAGGAATTTTATTGAGTGAGCCCAAGCGGTGAGTGGAAGTTCTTCGGAAAATGGATTGTGGACGTTGGGAATCAACAAAAGGAAAGGCGTGAGCCGATATGGAACACATGCATATTTGGAAACCGATAGAGGGTCTTCCTCCCAGAATATTGGATTTGGAAAAACTTCAATGCTTGGGTGATACGTTGGAAGTGATTCTGTATGATATGGATGACCTTAAATACAGGCTTTCCATAAAATTTCCGGGAGCAGGTCGCGGGTGTTTCAAGGTAACTCGGACATACTTCAATTTCGAATATAATGATTTGCTTGGAATGTTGCTTAAAAAGTTCGGAGTTTCAGATCAGTTCTTGTATGTTGCTGAAGCCTCGGAATATATCGACCGCGTTCACGCCTTGAGTTACGGTGCAACGTCGGAAGGCAGCAAAGAAGCATTGAAACACTACATGATTTTTACCGAGGATGCGGTTGTCGAAGTGGCTTGTAAGGCAGAGCCGATTTGCACATTGCTTTAAGTCGCTTGGGGACGGAGAGATTTTTCTCCGCCCCTTTTCTGTTTCGCCATCTAACCTTTTCACTATTCCCTCACCCCTCACCCTCAACCTTGCGGTTGACATAAAACTATTACGGTAAACTTGCGCGGGTGGGGGAAGTGTGGTAGAATGAACTTAGCGAAGCTGCGTTTGTCGATATGAATTCCATAGGAATTCTCGATATGTCTTGCTGACTCGATATGCGCCGCGCACTCGATCTGTCGCTTGCGCGACGAGATACCGTAAGGGAGAGCATCACTCTCTGATGCATGGGGGAGCTTTTTGAATTAGAAAGGGGTTGGCGCATATGACGGTACAGGAAGCAAACAACTTATTCCAAACATCACCGCTTTGTGAATGGACGGTCGGACAATTGAATGATGTCGCAGATGCTTTGTGTGAGTTCTTTAAAACGCGCGATGCAGATGGACGGGAAACGGTCAGCTCCAAAATCAAGCAAATCGCAGATGAAATGATGGCGCGCAAGCTGTATCACGACGAGGAGTCGGGGAACACCATGCTTTCTATCGGTTGGGTATATCAATGGCAGTATTGGTACACAGACTGTGCGAAGATGCTAATGGCAATCATCGATTCCGAACACACAAGCAATGCCTTGAAATACTATGCATTAACCAATCTTTTGGCGCCTTTGCCCGAATTGGTCGAACCGGAAACCGCACACACAATCGGAACGAAGCTGGACGCCTATTTCCGCATGAAGGAACGACTGAAACAAGAATTGTGAGCCGCTTGGGTGATCCCCTTGCAGACACACCTTTTTTAGATACCACATCACAACCAAAAGGGACGGAGATTTTCTCCGTCCCGACTTTTATTCTTGCCCACCCCCACACCCCTCTCCCTCATCCCTCATTCATCATTCCTCATTCCTCATTCCTCACCCCCAACCCTCCCTCTTTCCTATGCAAACGTTCCGTTTACATAAAACTATTACGGTAAACTTGCGCGGGTGGGGGAGAATGTGGTAGAATAGGGGATAGAGGAGAGCGGTAAATGGATTTTTAAAAAAGATAAATCCAATCATGGAGGAGAACATTGGGATGCATCTCCGGATGGAAAACCCGGAAATTACATTCGAGTGAATCCGGACGGAACGATTCGATGAAAGTAGGTGAGCGGAAAGGTGAAAATCATATCAAGTTCGGAAGTTCAGCGAGAAGTCAAAACCTTGTGTGCTAAAGAAAATGTTTTGCTCGATATTTGGCATAAGAACGAATGGGATGGGTGCGAGTTGCATGACCGAGACAGTTCCTATATTGATTTCTTTTTCAATGCAAAGGAGATGGTCGAATTTCTCGTCTGCGTTTTGAATGCGTTGGCTTTCGATACGTGCATTTTCGCGCCGTGCAGTTGCCGTTATCGATTGAAGACACCGAACGATGACGTCTCTTCGGATATTTATGACGAGTATAAACGATTTTTGCATTCCGCTGGGTTGCGGGTAAACACAAACCGCGGGATTCTGTTAACCAAAACCGAACTGCTTGGATGGGCGGATCGATTCAGCCTTGGTGGTTTTTCGGATGTTGCCGAATATTCGGTCATCATTCCAGAATGCGGCACGATGATTGTTCCCCACCACCATATGAATTATTTAATCACAACTGATTTACCAACGGTCATTCGGGAGGTTTACGATCGCAGAGCTTCTGAAAAACTGATGTTCAGTTTGAACGATGCACCATCAAACTCCTCGCGGACGGACATTTTTTAGATACCACATCACAAACCAAAAGGGACGGAGAAATCCGCCCCTTTTCTGTTCTTCCCTCTTTCCTATGCAAACGTTCCGTTTACATAAAACTATTACGGTAAACTTGCACGGGTGGGGGAAGTGTGGTAGAATGAACTTAGCGAAGCTGCGTTTGTCGATATGAATTCCGTGGGAATTCTCGATATGTGCCGCGCACTCGATCTGTCGCTTGCGCGACGAGGGTACGGATAGCGAAGTGCGGCGCCGCGGCAATTTTGCTGTGGCAAAGCCACGATATGTTGGGAAAAGCAGGACAACTAATTTCACAAGGTCGGTGATTTCATTGAAACGGAAACAGTTCAAGTTAAACAAAGACGATATTTTGGAAATCGTGACCGAGGCATTGGCGCATGACCATGGCTTTGGAACCTTCTCAGCCCGTGCGGACTTGATTGTTGAAGACGGCGAGGTTTATTTTGTCGGGGTTATCGGTGAGGAAGATGACCGTGGTGTGTCCCAAGTGAATCTCGATGCGCTGTATACGGAAATCGAGTATAACGGGACGCATGAACACACAGAGGGCTGTGACCGCGAAGCACTGTTACAAGCCATTGAACGGGCGATTTCAACCGGGGAGTATTGAGAATGGACCGTAAAAAGAGAATCAAAGAGATACTGAAGTCGATGCGAGACCACGAACGGAAAAGAGCGACAGACCCCGCGTATCGGAAGGAGTCGGACAAAATCAGGGAGATGTTGGACGGACTCTATCACGGCGGTCACGAAGAGGACGGGGATCGGGAAGCATTTTTGCGGAATAAGGCGAAACGGGAAGAACTGCAGCGACGGATTGACGAAACCCGGTATTGGGATTTGCGTCTGAAAGCGCTTGTGTGTGAGCATTTTGCCGAGGAGGTCAGGGTGGAGCTGGAAGACGGTGTGTCGTTTGAATTTTACGGCTGTCACCGCGTTTTGTTTCATCACGACCCGCGCTATGAAAAACCGTGTCCCGCACGGGAGATGACCGTGCCGCAAATCCCGTACTTCGCGCAGGATATTTGCGTGACCGTTGCGGAAGAAGACGGAGTAAGCTTTTGGAAATGCAAATTGGACATTTTCCCCATGACGGTTGAGATTTGGTGCGAAAGAGTCTGCACGAAATGATGCCGCGGGGGGTGAATCGGGAGAGGGATAAAAGGTGAGGGAAATGACAACGAGAGAGAAACTGTATTACCTGCTGCTGCATTATCAAACGGGGGCATACAGTACCGCCGCGTTTTCCGATTTATTCACCGAAACGGTGGCGCATTTCCTCGCGCCCGAGGATTGTTCGGCGGAGGAATATCGGGTGTTTTGCGCGTTGGAGCGATACACCTGCCGCTTTTCCCCGTTTCCCGAAGACCACGCCCAATGCCCGGGCGCATTTTACACAGAAGCCGAAATCAAGGAACAGACCCGCCTTGCGATTGGGGCACTCGGTGAAGACACAGTCAAGGCGGTGGTGAAGAACGCGGTGGAGAAGCTGCATTTGTCGATATGAATTCCGTGGGAAATCTCGATATGTCTTGCAGACTCGATATGTGCCGCGCACTCGATATGTCCCTTCGGGACGAGATAGGAGAGTGATATTATGAAAAAAGTTGTATGTGTCATAACAATTATCAATTTGATTGCCCAAATAACCGCTTGTGTTTCATCACTGGCATATCCCGAAGGTGCGGTATATCCTTTTGTGTGGACTGTTATTAGCGGAGCAATGTTTTTTTATCTTCTGTTCCTCTCTCATATTGTCTCGATTCTCGCAATTTGTATGGTGATATATCATTGGTTTCGAACAAAGACACTGCAAACTGTTGACTTTGTTTTGATACTATCCAACATCCAGAATTTGTTTGCTTGGGTTCAGCTCTATGCAATGCAATAAGCCCCTTGCAGACACACATTTTTAGATAGCACACCACAAACCAAAAGGGACGGAGAAATCCGCCCCTTTTCTGTTCCTCCCTCTTTCCTATGCAAACGTCTCGTTTACATAAAACTATTACGGTAAACTTGCGCGGGTGGGGGGAAGTGTGGTAGAATGAACTTAGCGAAGCTGCGTTTGTCGATATGAATTCCTTAGGAATTCTCGATATGTGCCGCGTCCAAATTGTAGAATAGGAGGAGTTTGATGAAGGTCGATTTGGAAGATTGGAGAAGAATTCACATATTCATTGACCAAGAAAAAAACATTGTTATTTTCCCGCTCAGTGAGGCGCCGGATTTTAAGTCCCGGATTGCGGATGGAACAGAATATGTTGGCGGGTGGTTTCCTGCGTATTTCCCAATTGAATTAAAATTTCCGTATACAATATCGGAACTCCAAGAGAAAATCAAAGAGGGGATTGAAGCGTGGAATCAGTATCCGTGCTATTTAGACGGAGGAATTGGTAACAGTAAAAACACCATAGAGGAAAAATACTACGGAATCAAAGGGTATCGGAATGCCTGCAAGGGGAAATTGATGATTCATCTGGGATGGGATACGCTGAGAGGAAAATATGTAACGCTTTTTGCCCCTTGGAGAGGATCATATGCGTACACTTCCTTGGAGCAAAAGGAGCTTCCGGAGGATGCAGATTGGTCCGATTTTGCAAAAGCAACGTGGGAACTGATTCATATGGATTTGGCACAACATCCTTCATTCAAAACGTACAAACGCAAACTCAATTTGGAGTAGCGACACTTGGGGACGGAGAAATCCGCCCCTTTTCTCTTTCGCGCCGCAGGAATTTCGCTGCGGAGGTGTCCACAATTTGGTGATTTGACAAGGAGAAAAAAGGGGCGTATAATAGAAGATACACAAGATTTGGGCGGGTACCCCCGCTGTTTTTGTGCCAAACTTTGGGAAGGAAAGTGCGGTGAAGAGATTGAAGAAACTGAATGTGCGTTGGCTTCTGGTGGTCTATGATGTTTTGATTCTGGCAGGCGTGGAGCTGATGCTTTTATTTTTCTACCGCAGTAACGAGACCCAGACCCTTGTTCACAATCTGATTCAGGCAGGCATCACGCTGATGTGTGTGTTTGCGGCGCGATACATCGGCGGTGTGTACCGTCAGGTGTGGCGTTACGGTGGGATTCAATGCTACATCCGTCTGCTTTTGGTGGACATGGTGGCGTTTGCGCTCAACTTCCCGATTGAGCAGATGCTCCCCATCCACCATCTCACCTTTGCGCGTCTGCTTTCCATTTCCAGCATGAACTTACTCGGTGCGCTTGCGATTCGCATGGTGTACCGCTACGCGTATAAATGCAGCAACACCTCCACCCCGATGGGGAAGACGTTGGACTTCCTCCTTCGCGCATTCGCGGGCAAACGTGTGGCGCGCGGACGGATGGACGACCGCAAAAAGACCAAGCTTGCCATCATCGGCGCGGGTCGTTTGGGTGTTGCGCTTGCGGAGGATTTGCTCGGGCGCGGCGATGCGGCATACCTGCCGCGCTGTTTTGTCGACCGTGACCCGGACAAAGCGGGCCGCGAAATCCACGGGATTCCCGTACTGCTTGAAAACGACTTGGTGGAAAGCCGCCTGGAGGAGCTCGAGGTGGAGGAAATCGCCCTTGCGGTGGTGGACCCCGATGCCCGTAAAGCCCTCTACGAGCGGTATGCGGAGTCGGGCTTTAAGATTAAGGTGTATGATGTCCCCCTCAGCGGTGAGGACGGCAAACGTCCCGCCCTGCGCGAGGTGGATTTGGAGGAGCTTCTCTTCCGTAAACCCATCGTGATGCAGGAGGCTTCGGTCTCCGACTACTACCGTGACAAAGTCATTCTCATCACGGGCGGCGGCGGCAGTATCGGAAGTGAACTGTGCCGTCAGCTTGCCAAGGCATCCCCGAAGAAAATCATTGTGCTGGATATCTACGAAAACTCCGCCTATGACCTCCAGCAGGAACTCAAAATGCAATACGGCAGCGCACTCGATTTGCGCGTAGAGATTTGCTCGATTACCAATGCGCGCGCACTCGCTCGCGTCTTTAACGAATACCACCCCGACATTGTCATCAACGCCGCCGCGCATAAGCACGTCCCACTCATGGAGACCAACTGCATCGAGGCGGTGGAGAACAACGTGTTCGGCACCCTGAATCTGGTGGTCCTCTGCGAGCAGTTCAAAACCGAACGGTTTATGATGGTCTCCACCGACAAGGCGGTCAACCCCACCAACGTCATGGGCGCGACCAAGCGGATGTGCGAGATGATTGTGCAGGCGGCAAGTACCCACGGCACCGTCAAATACAGCACCACCCGTTTCGGAAACGTGCTGGGAAGCGCGGGGAGTGTGATTCCGCTCTTTAAGCGCCAAATCGCGCAGGGCGGCCCGGTCACCGTGACCGACCGCCGCATCATCCGTTATTTCATGACCATCCCCGAAGCCTCTCAACTCGTTCTGCAATCGGGCGCAATGGCGAAAAACGGGGAACTCTTTGTGCTGGATATGGGCGAGCCCGTGAAGATTTTGGACCTCGCGGAAAACCTCATCCGTCTCTCGGGCGCGAAGGGGATTGAGATTGTGGAAACCGGTCTGCGCGAAGGCGAAAAGCTCTATGAGGAGCTTTTGGTCAAGACCGATGAACTCGATAAAACCGAAAACAAACTCATCTTCATCGAGCGCGAAACCCCGCCCGATTGGGACACGGTCACCGAAAAACTGGGAATCCTGCGCGAGGCGTGTGCCACCGACTCGGACGACGCGGTGAAAGCCGCGCTCAAACGCACGGTGGAGACCTATAAATCCCCGGAAGAAGTAAACGCGGTGGTGTAATATGAAGAAACAATCGTTCCGACTCTCGAGCGCGATAGCGGTGCTGTTTTTCTTTGCCCTGCTCGGTGCGGGCATCGCACTGCTCCTCATCCGACAGTTTGACCTGACCCGTCTCCGTCACATCGGTTGTGTCCTCCTCGCGTATGCGGGCGGCATCACGGTTGTGGGCTTGATTTTGATGCACGGGATGGCAAAGTCCATGCAAAACATGGCAGAACAAGACCGCATCCAGCGTATGCTCGCCTATCACGATTCGCTCACAGGGCTTCGCAATGCCAACTCCTACAACGCGTGGGCGCGTGATTTTGACGAACAGATCAAAGCGGGAACCGACGGCCTGTTTGGGCTGATGGTGCTGGACATCAACGACCTCAAAGAAGTCAATGACCGTATGGGGCACGCAGCGGGAAACCGCGTCATCATTGCGACCGCGGAAATGCTAAAGTGCGTGTTTGAAGGCAGTCCGGTCTTCCGCATCGGCGGGGACGAATTCCTCGTCATCCTGCACGACCGCGACCTGCTCCGCTTTACCAGCCTCATCGAAAACTTCTTAGGCGCGGTCAAAGCCCTTTCCGTGTCGGTGGAGGAGGAGACCCTCCCCATCACCGTGGCGTACGGCACCGCGATTTTTGATATGGATACCGACCACTCGTTCAACGACGTCTTCCGCCGTGCGGACGAGATCATGTACGAACAAAAACGCAAAATGAAAGAGCCTATAAAGGCGGTTGGTCTTAGGGAGAAGTCGGTTTTGAAATGATCTTTTCCGCTAAAAGTGCATCAAAAAAACAGGTAATACGTCAGTATTACCTGTTTTTTGTTCTTTCTTTTAACGAAAAATCTCTATCTCAAAACTGC
>JAZQIE010000099.1:0-5383 GCA_045540975.1 Eubacteriales bacterium | reverse complement strand
ATTCCTACGCCGGCATTATCCGGATCAGGTCAACGGGTCCCGAGCGAACACGCTCGATCTCAGCCGGACTTCCGTCCAGCACCCCCTATTCACTTTATCGTGAGTATACTCCTTCCAAGAAAAAAAGTCAACCCTGCTGTTGACTTTTTTTCGATTCTTTTTTATACTAAAACTATTCTAAAGAAAAGAGGACTCTGAAATGAAACACCGTATTTTGGCACTCATTCTCGCCGCCGTACTGCTGCTTTCCGCTTGTGCACCCGTAAGCCCGGAAATCGGCTCATGGACCCTCACCGAAAAGACAACCGACGGTACTCCGGACGATTTGAGCGAGCTTTCGGTCAAATACACCTTCAAAAAAGACGGAACTTTCAAAATGGTTGTCAACGGCATGGATGCCGCAGAAGGCACCTACACGTTTGAAAACAATGTTTTGATTTGGACAGTTGACCAAAACAGCGGGTATATGACCATGGTAGACGGAAAACTTATTTACGATACCATGATCAACGGAAAAGTTGTTGTTTCCACCTATGAAAAAAATTAAGGAAAAGCACGGCAAAGGCGATTTATCCCTGAGACCAACCGCCTAATTCCGTGTTTTTTTCATTGTTCTAATCCTGCGCGCAGTTTTTCGAGCGCCTTCTTTTCAATGCGCGATACATAGGATCGCGAAATATTGCAATGCTTTGCAATTTCACGTTGAGTCAGCGGCTTGCGATTTCCCAAGCCGTAGCGCATCACGATAATCTCCCGCTCGCGTGCATCCAACCGTTCTTCCACCAATCGGTGCAGTTTGAGTTCGGTGTCCAGCATATCGATGTGCTCCATCTCGCTGTTGTCTGCGCTGATGACATCCATCAGTGCAAGGCTGTTTCCTTCTTTATCGGTCTCAATGGTCTCGGAAAGCGACACCTCGGCAGAAATCCGTTTTTGTGCGCGAAAATGCATCAGAATTTCGTTTTCAATGCACCGCGCCGCATAGGTGGCAAGCCGTGTTCCCTTGCCCGGTTTGAATGTGCTGACCCCCTTGATGAGTCCGATTGTTCCGATGGAGATTAAATCGTCCTGATCGGCGGATGCGGTATAATACTTTTTAATCACATGCGCAACCAAGCGCAGATTGTGTTCGATCAGTTTGTTTCGCGCTTCCATATCTCCGTTTTGATATCGCTCCAACAGTTCCTGCTCTTCTTTTGCTCCCAGCGGTTTCGGAAAAGAACCGGTCGAAATGCGGAGCGGAAAGACAATGCAGTGCAAAAACAATCCAATCAGACCCGATAACATAAAAACACCTCCGCGGTTTGCGTATATCTCATCATACGCAAAATTCGCGGAGGCTTTCTTTCATTTTATATTTTCGGACGTGACCGCTTGGTCTATTCCGAGCAAAACTCACGCGCCATCTCACGTGCTCTGCAAACCATCAATTCCTCGGCATGGGTCATGGCATATTCCACTTCCATCCCATCTTCCATGAGCCGATACAGTTTCACAAATCCATGCTCCAACAACCCTTCTGCCTCCGGAAGAACATCTCCGCTGAGGAGAAGCGCGGGAACTTGGTATTTCTGCGCGAGTTTTCCCACTTGATAGGCGACTTTTCCCATCAGCGTCTGACGGTCGGTTTTCCCCTCGCCCGTGATGACCAAATCACTCGCCTTCACAAGCGCTTCAAAGCCACCGAGAGAGCAAAGCACCTCAAAGCCCGGGCGAATTTCGGCATTGCAAATGCTGAGAAGCCCGCCGCACAAGCCGCCTGCCGCGCCCGCGCCCTTGATCCCGTCCAAATCAAAGCCGCATGCAGCAATCGCGGCTTTGAGCCGCACCAAGCCGGCATCCAAACGAAGCACCATTTCGGGGTCTGCTCCCTTTTGCGGACCGAACACATGCGCCGCACCGCGCACTCCGTCAAACGGAGCATCCACGTCGCAAGCGAGAATGACCTTGGTCTTACCGAGATTCGGGTGTAATCCCGACAAATCCATCCGCGCGACCTTCTGCATTGCCGCGCCCGACGAGGCAAGTGCAATTCCGTCCTCATCGTAGAACATCGCGCCCAAAGCCGCCATTGCTCCCATTCCGCCGTCTGTGGTTGCGCTGCCGCCAAGACCCAAAATCACAGTTTTCGCTCCGCTCTCCAAAGCCGCGCGGAGCAAAAGTCCCGTGCCGTATGTACTTGCGCGCTCGGGATTGAGTTTCTCTTTCGGAATCCCGATGATGCCCGATGCCACCGCGGTTTCCACAACCGCAATTTCACCGCCTGAAAGAAGCGCAAAGTATCCTTCCATCGTCTCGCCAAATGCGGTGGCGGTGGAAACCGTCACCCGCTCGCCGCCCTTTGCGGCAAGCAAACAGTCGCACCATCCCTCGCCGCCGTCTGACAGCGGAACACAAACCGTTTCCGCATATGACGAAACGCCGCGCGCCACCGCGTCGCAGCAGGAAGGTGCGTCCAAACTCCCCTTAAAGGAGTCCATTGCAATCAAAACCTTCACGTAATCACCTCGCATTCATCATATCGTATCAACCCGAAAAAGTCCAGCATATTCTACTGTGAGAGGTGATAATTACGGTCATTCATGTTGTAGCACAAGATGAAACCATCGAATCCATCGCAAACAGGTACGGGGTCTCCCCGTTTGATTTAATCTCTTACAATGCACTTTCTGACCCTGACCGTTTGGTGGTCGGTCAAACACTTGTCATTCTCTTTCCCGAACAAACACACACGGTCGCCCCCGGTGAAACACTCAGCGGCATTGCAGCACGCTATCAAACCACGGTCAATGCCCTCTACCGCAACAACCCCACACTCCGCGCTCGTCCCGAACTGCGTGTCGGTCAAACACTTGTCCTTTCTTACACCCAGCCCAAGCTCGGTGCCTTGCAGGTAACAGGGTATGCCTATCCGTTCATTGATTTGAATCTTCTGCGCGAGGTCCTCCCCTTTCTCACCTACCTGATTCCGTTTACATACGGCATCAAGCCGGACGGCGGCTTGGTGGATTTGGATGACAGCGCACTACTCGCACTCGCGCGCGAGTATCAAATCCCCGCACTGATGCATCTTTCCACACTCACCGAAAGCGGGAATTTCAGCAACGAATTGGCAAGTCTCGCACTCAACAATCCCGAGATTCAAAACACTCTCATCCAATCGGTGCTTGAAACCATCATGCGCAAAGGCTATCGCGGACTTGATATCGATTTCGAATTTGTCCTACCCGAAGACCGCATTGCCTATGCGCAGTTTATTGACCGCCTGCGCGACACCCTCAATCCTCTCGGATACCCGGTTATTGCCGCGCTTGTTCCGAAAACCTCCGCCGACCAATCGGGTCTGTTTTACGAAGGTCATGACTATGCACTCATCGGAGAAGCCGCAAATGCGGTATTGCTCATGACCTATGAGTGGGGCTATACCTACGGTCCTCCGCTTGCAGTCGCACCCATCAATCAGGTGCGGCGTGTGGTGGACTATGCACGCACCGAAATCCCGTCGGAACAAATGTATCTCGGTGTTCCCAATTACGGTTATAACTGGACCCTCCCATATGTCCGCGGAGATTCCCGCGCGCAATCCATCTCCAATGTATTTGCGGTGGATACCGCGCGGCGGTACGGTGCGGAAATTCTATTCGACACGGTCGCACAAGCGCCGTATTTCACCTATACCGACGAGGTCGGCACTCTCCACGAGGTCTGGTTTGAAGATGCGCGCAGCATCCGTGCAAAGCTGGAGCTTGCAGCGCAAAGCAATTTCCTCGGGGTTGGGTACTGGAATCTCAACCGCCCGTTTCCGCAAAACTATCTGGTCTTAAACGCGCTCTATAATATCCTCCCCGCATAATGTTTCGGAAAAATCAATCAAACGCGCAATAAATTCTTGTGTGAGAACGCTCGGCTTCGCATCACTTTTCATAATATACCCGATGTCATGCGCTTCTTCGCTTTTGAGCGGAACGGATACAATATTTCCGTGATTTAAGCGGGACGTCATGAGACCCGTTCCGATGGTATAGCAATCACTGACCAGCAGCAGATTCATCAAGGTGGCGCGGTCGGTAATCCTGACTGTTTTACTGCGATGCGTTTCTTCCGCCAATTCCTCAATGAAAAAAGAGTTGTTGTGTTCTCCTTGCTCGTAAGTGATATACGGAAACCGTTCCAGCATTTCCTCTGTAACGGTTTGGTACGCGGTCAACTCATGTCCGTTTCGGACATATACATGCGGCAGAGTTTTCAGAATCGGCACGAACACAAGCTTTTTTTCAAGCAAATACCGTTCCATCAGCTTGCGGTCACTGTCTTTAATGACAAGCACACCGACATCACTCATCGCGCGTTCCACATCCGTGATGACATCATATGTTTTGCTCTCTTTGAGTGAAAACTGCAATTCCCCGTCTTGATGGGCATAAAGCAATTCCCCGAAAATCTCGGCAACAAAATCATAATGCTGTGCGGAAACAGAAAGCCGTTTTTCTTGTTTGTGTGTGCCGTATCTGGATGTAATGAACTCACTCTGTTCCACAATTTGGCTTGCATAACGCACAAACTCCGCACCGTCCTGTGTGAGTTTGACACCGCGGTTGGAACGGGAGAAAATACTGATCCCAAGCTCTTGTTCCAAGGTTTTCACCGCAGCGGAAAGAGACGTTTGCGCCAAGAACAGATTCTTCGCCGCGTTGCTAAACGACCCGCATCGCGCAATCTCCAAAACACATTTGCATTGTTGTATTGTCATAATACCCTCCGAATTCCCTGCCACAAAAGTAAAATCGCAATCGACGGCAGAAGATTTAATGGATTGATTTTACGCCGACCGATTCCCGAGAGATTCAGTCCCATCAAAAACAAAACGACGTATCCCAACGCGGAGATTTGCGCGACCAGTTCCGCATCAAAAAATCCGCGCGAAAAATATACGATTGCCGCAATGCCAACCTGCATCAACATAACAGGAATCCCCGACCACGCGATACCAAGCCCGTATGTTGCTCCAAAGGTGACCGCAAACGGGAAATCAATCATCGCTTTGAGCATGAGCTGGCTGTGGTCATGCAAAAGCACCATGGAAATCGGGCCCGTGATTTGCAATGCACCGACTCCGAAAAATAAACTTCCGCTGACGACAGACCCGACAAACCGTTCGGACGGAATCCTGTTTAAGCGTTCTTCGATTTTGAGGGTCTCACCGAGCATTCCGCCGACAAGCAGCGAAAGCAAAACGGTTGGAAGTTCCGCGCTTTTCACCGCGCCGCCCTGAATTCCGAGCAGATTTTCCAAAACACCAACCAAGCTCATCAGCATGATGACAATTCCCAATACCGAGAGATTCCCTTTTTTGATGTAGCGCTTAAAGCACGCTCCAAGCAAG
>JAZQIE010000098.1:0-17848 GCA_045540975.1 Eubacteriales bacterium | reverse complement strand
AGGGGACGAACTCGCTTGCCGCATCATCGAGGAAACCTGTGCCTACCTCGCGCAGGGCATCGGCAACGTCATCAATCTCTTAAACCCGGAAGCCATCATCATCGGCGGCCGTGTCACCGAATTCGGCCCCATGTTCCTCGACGTCTTAAACCGTCAGGTCAAAAAAATCACCAACCGTCAAACCTTCACCCGTACCATGCTGGCATACTCCTGCTCGCAGAATAACGCGGTCACCAACGGTTGCGCACAGTACCTGCTCACCAAAATCTTCGACGTCAATAACTTCCTTGTACAGTAAAAAAATCCCGTCACACCGTGACGGGATTTTTCCTATTGTGAAACAACAAGGTTCCGGGGCACCCGACCGCAATCTTTGATTGCGTGACGGGTCGGGTTCCTATTCTTTTCGCAATAGTTTCTCTTCTGCGAGGCGGGTGAGGGCGGAAACCGCGTAGGAAAGTGCGCGCTCATCCGGGTTGTTTTTCGGGTCATGGAGCTTGCACGGGGCGGCACCCACCCACAAGAAGAGCGAGGGTGCAACCTGTGCATAATTCGAGAAATCCTCACCAATCATACTCGGGGTCGGCTCGACCAACTGAAACTCTCCGTCAAGCGTTTTCTTCGCCCACTCGGAAAGGGCGGGGTGATTGTGCACCGCGCCGTGGAAATGCTTGGCGGTAAACTCGGTACGGCAGCCGAATGCGGATGCGATTCTCTCCGCATTTGCAGAAAGGAGAGAGAGTACCTGCGGCATCATCTCGTCATCAAAGGTTCGAACCGTACCGCGCAATGTCGCGGTGTCGGGAATCACGTTGGAAGCACGTCCCGCATCCATCGAGCAAACCGAAATCACAAGCGGCTTTGTCGGATGGGTCAGGGAATTGGCAAGCGAGTCAAACGCGTTTACGATTTGCGCCGCCACGGTGATCGGGTTTTTGCACTTAAACGGCTCGGCACCGTGACCGCCAACCCCTGTGACCGTGAGCTCGAAAAACGCGGGCGCCGCCATGAGCGGCCCGGATTTGAGCCCGATCGTGCCGAGCGGCAAATCCCATACATGAAGCCCGAAAATCGCATCGGGCTTCGGGTCGGTCAGTGCGCCCGACTCAATGACGCCGCTGCTTCCGCAAAGCACCTCTTCGGCAGGCTGGAAGAAAAATACCGCCTTACCGCAGAGGTTTTCTTTTTGACGGGTGAGTGTGTCGGCGAGTCCGAGCATCGCCGCCATATGGAAATCATGCCCGCACGCGTGCATCTTGCCCGGGTGCTGGGATTTGTACTCCACATCGTTTTGCTCCTCCACCGCGAGCCCGTCCATATCCGCGCGGAAGGCGAGGGTGGGACCGGGTCTGCGCGTGTCGAGCACCGCCTTCACGCCCGTGCCTGCAATCGGCTCGGGTCTGAGCCCGAAATCACAAAGCTTGCGCATCAGATAGCGCTGTGTTTCGTATTCCTCAAAGCCAAGCTCGGGGATTTTGTGTAAATCACGCCGAAACTGAATCCATGCATCTTGTGACATCTCCGTTACCCCCTCTTGGACGGGACGATTTCAATCCAGTACCCGTCCGGGTCCGAGATGAAATAAATCCCCATCGCTTGGTTTTCAAAGCAAATGCAGCCCATTTCCTTGTGCTTTTCATGTGCCGCGTCAAAATCCTCCGCGGTGAGTGCGAGGTGGAACTCGTTGTCACCCAAGTTGTATGCACGGTCCCAGTCTCGCAGCCAGGTCAGTTCCAGCTGATGGGTGCTGCTGCCGTCACTCAAAAATACAATGATAAAGCTTCCGTCTTCCGCAGCCTTGCGGCGCACTTCGGAAAGCCCCAGCGCCTCGCTGTAAAACTTCAGCGACGCCTCCAAATCACGGACATTGTAATTGTTATGTGCAAATGTAAACATAAAATCAACTCCTAATCATGAAATCGTTTTTTCCACTCACGGTGAAATCTTCAACCTTGCGGCTTCTTTATACTGATTCTGCCTTGTTCTTTGCGGTTTTGCAAGAAGCAATCAGCATCACGCGTAACGAGGTGCATTTTGAGGATAACGCCTGAAACGTGTTCTCATCGATATAGTTTGTTCGATATAACAGTTTCAGCCAATAACCGGTCTCGTTTGCTTCTTTTAAAGCAATTTCCAGTTTTGAAATAAAATCCTTCTTGCCTTGAGCATACTGCGCTTCATGGATGTTGGCACCGATGCTTGTGCCACTTCTTCCGATTTGGTTGGAAATCACAGATTCGCGGTTTGCTTTTAAATCCTTCACAAGGTTGATTATATCGACAGAAAAATCCGTGGAAAGTTCTGCAAGTTTATTCTCTTTCATGAGAACGCCCCCCTTTATTTAAGAATTATAGCACAACCGTCAGGTGATTTCAATGATGCATGATGTTATGCTTCGCATAATGATGTTGCTCGTTTTACTCGCAATGATGAGATGTTTGCCTTAAATCATTAGCGAAGCGACATCATTTCCGAAGGAAACATCATTAGCATTCGCGTCATCATTTGCCGTGAGGCAAATATCATTGAAAAAAGGCCTTAACTTTTCAAAGTTAAGGCCTTTTTTCTGGCACGCCCGACAGGATTCGAACCTGTGACCCCT
The DNA here is from genome assembly GCA_045540975.1 of Eubacteriales bacterium. Taxonomy (GTDB): domain Bacteria; phylum Bacillota; class Clostridia; order Oscillospirales; family JAAYXM01; genus SIG510. The sequence goes on along the minus strand of JAZQIE010000098.1, from coordinate 15,246 downwards.
TGATTCGTAGTCAAGTACTCTATCCAGCTGAGCTACGAGCGCACATCTCAATGAATGCTTATCTATGATACCACAGCATTTTTGAAAAATCAAGTATAATTTTGAGAAATTTTTAAAATTCACAAAAAAGTCATTGAGTTATGCCCCGTCGGTCTGTTATACTATAAATGTATGTCGGATAAAAATCCGACAGTTTAGTCTAAAATTGATTGCACGTTGTCGATGAAACCGCCCATTGCTTTCAGCGCTTTTTCCGCATTGTGCTTCATGTTACGTGTGGCCTTTTTGTTTTTCGGCATCATGGTAGCGACCGTGGCGACCGCCGCGGAGCTGAGCAGGACGCCGGTGGTCATCCCTTTCATGAATGAGTTCATTCGCGCATCCTCCTTCATTTGAACTTACAATGTTATTGTTCCCGAAAGAAACGTGTTTAGTTACGGAAAGGATTGGTTTTCTTGAAAAAATTTTCTTTACTGTTACTCGCATCACTTCTGATGCTGCTCTGTTCTTCGTGTATGCCGTGGCCCGAATCCACCGAGGAAGTCCCGCAGGTGGACCCGAATGCCGTCCCGCCCGAAACCGTGGAAGAGCTTTATTCCTATTATAACCAAGTCGACCGCACCATGTCCCGCGCCGATGTGGAAGCCCTCTTCGGCCCCGGTGTGGAGCGCAAAGACGAGTCGGGCGAGCCGATGTACACCGCATATGTAAACGACAAGAAATCCTGCGGCGTGAATATCATCTACAACTTTGAGGGCAAGGTCCGTGCCAAAACCCTGTATTACAATAAATCCGAGGACCTCATCCCGTTTGCAAACCCCTATATCGAGGAGAAAATCTCCGACATCGGGGAAGGGGACAAATTCGTCAAAGCAGAAGAGGTCTTTGGCGCACCCGGTCTTGAAATCGTGTGCGAATACAGTCAGAACAACGTAAAGGATGAAGCAACCATCCACTCCTGGTACAATGCGGACGGAAGCTCGGTGCAGGTCCATGCACAGAGCGGACGAATCAGTCAGGTGGTCTGGATTGTTGCGGAGGATCAACAATGAGAATCTGGATTCAAAACGGCTGGGTCATTGACCCTGCAAGCGGTATCAACGGTACCGCGGACATCGTAATTGAAAACGGCAAAATCGCAGACATCAAATACCCGGGCAAAGAGCCGGACGGCGAGGTCTTGGACGCGCGCGGTCTCATCGTGGCGCCGGGTCTTGTGGATATGCACTGTCACCTGCGCGAGCCGGGGCAGACCCATAAAGAAGACATCGCAAGCGGGACAAAGAGTGCGGCAAAAGGCGGCTTTACCAGTATCGCCTGTATGCCGAATACCACCCCGCCGCTCGACACCCCCGAACTCATCGCACAAGTTTTGAGCGCGCCCGCATCCGTCCACGTCCACCCGTTTGGTACCATTACCCGCGGAATGCAGGGCGAGGAGATGTCAAACCTCGCCGCACTGCGTGAGGCAGGTGCGGTGGGCGTGAGTGATGACGGACTCCCCGTCGCAAGCGCAAAAATGATGCACGACACACTTCTTGAAGCGAAAAAACACGGCCTCACCGTCACCTCCCATTGCGAAGAGCCCACCATGAAGCACGGCGTCATCCATGACGGCATCGCCGCAAAGCGTCTGGGCGTGCAGGGCATCAGTCCTGCGGCGGAAGAGTGTATGGTCGCGCGTGAAATCGTGCTCGCATCGGTCACGGATTCTCCCGTCCATATCGCGCATATCAGTACCCGCGGCAGTGTGAATCTCATCCGCGATGCAAAAGCGCGCGGCGTGAAGGTCACCGCGGAAACCTGTCCGCACTACTTCTCGCTCACCGATGAGGTTTGTATGTCGCGCAATTCCAATACCAAGATGAATCCGCCCCTCCGCACTCCCGACGATGTGGCGGCAATCATTGAAGGACTCAAAGACGGCACGATCGATGCCATCGCAACCGACCATGCGCCGCACCATGCGGATGAAAAGGGACGAGGATTTTCCGCCGCACCCAACGGTATCATCGGCTTTGAAACCGCGCTCGCGGTCGCAATCACCTATCTGGTCAAACCCGGACATCTCAGTATGTTGGAAATGCTCCGCAAATTCACCCAAAACCCGGGCGAAATCCTCGGTATCCCCGCGGGCAAAATGGTGCAGGGCGCACCTGCGGATTTCGTGCTCTTCAATCCGCACGAAGCATGGGAAGTGAAGGCGGACGAAATCGTCAGTAAGAGCAAAAACACCCCGTACCTCGGCTACCGTCTGTACGGAAAGGTGCAGTATACCATCGTAGACGGAAACATTGTGGAATAAAGGAGAGAAATACCATGTCAATGGATCGCTTGATTGAAAAAATTGTTGCAAAGGGCAACCCGACCGTGGTCGGCTTGGACCCCAACCTCAAAAACCTCCCCCCGTACCTGATTGAAAAGCACATCAAAGTGCATGGGGAAACCCTGCGCGCGGCGGCGGAAGCCATCTATGAATTCAATGTCGGACTCATCGATGCACTCTGCGGTATTGTCCCTGCGGTCAAGCCCCAATCCGCGTATTATGAAATGTACGGTGTGGAAGGCATCGAGGTCTTAAAGCGTACCATCGACTATGCAAAGAGCAAAGGCATGTACGTGATTTTGGACGTCAAGCGCGGTGACATCGGCACCACCGCATCGGCTTACGCGGATGCCTACCTCGGCTCGGTCAAGGTCGGGGATACGGTCATCGAGCCGTTCGCGGCAGACTGCATCACGGTCAACGGCTACCTCGGCTCGGACGGTGTACTCCCGTTTGTCGAGCGCTGTAAAGAAAACGGAAAGTCCGTCTTCGTTCTGGTCAAAACCTCCAACCCCTCCTCGAGCGAATTGCAGGATTTGGTTGCAGGCACCCGTGCCATCTATCAGGTCATGGCGGATAAGACCAACCTGTGGGGCGAAGATTTGGTGGGCAAAAACGGCTATTCGGACATCGGCTTTGTGGTGGGCGCAACCCATCCCGCCCAGCTCATCGAACTCCGCCGCGCACATCCGCACCAGTTCTTCCTTGTCCCGGGCTACGGTGCGCAGGGCGCAACCGCATCCGACCTCGCCGGCGCATTCGACCGCAGAGGTCTCGGCGCAATCGTCAATTCCTCGCGCGGCATCATCTATGCATGGCAGAAAACCGACTGCAAGAGCGGTGAAAACTTCGCGGAAGCGGCATACAACGCCGCCATCGCAATGCGCGACGACCTCAAATGCTACTGCTAATCAAAAAGAGTGGGCTTGTGCCGTCTCCAAACAAGAAAACATTGCCCCGAGAAACGGTCTTTCGGCGAATTCCTGCGTTCAAAAAACTCGCAATCCGTCAAGGATTCCTCGTTTTTTCGCCTTGGACTTCATCCGAAATCCTCGTCTTCGGAGTGCGGAACAGTTTTGAAAATAGGATTTTTTGCTTAGATAAAGAACGAAAAGTGCCGTAATCCGTCAGGATTACGGCACTTTTTGGTGTGGTATAAACAGGGAAGAGTACTTCAAAACCATTGTTTTCTTATCCGGAGCCGGCATTGCCCACTCTTTTTTCTTGAAGTTATGGCGGTTTTCCAGTATAATAGAAATAAGTATACGCCTTTTCAGGCAGAAATGGATGAAGAATTATGGCAGAAACCAATCTGTGCGCGGTACTCTCTTGCCGTGCTTTGACCAAAACACATTTTGAACTGTGTCTGGACGCGCCCGCAATCGCGAATGCGGCGGTGCCCGGGCAGTTTGTCCATGTCGCGTGCGGACATTCCCATCTCCTGCGCCGTCCGATCAGTATTTGCGAAACCAAGGACGGATTTTTGCGTCTGGTGTTTGAAATCCGCGGCGAGGGAACCGAATGGCTGTCCCGCCGCAAGGAAGGGGATGTGCTGGACATTTTGGGCCCCTTGGGCAAAGGCGTGTTCCCGTTGTTTCCCGATGACCCCCGTCCCGTTCTTTTGGTCGGCGGCGGTGTGGGTGTTCCGCCGCTCCTCTCGGTTGCGCGCAGCCGCAAGGCACACGTGGTGCTCGGCTATCGCAACGAGGCGGCAATGATTTTATACCGTGACTTTTTGGCATCTTCGGACACGGTCATGATCGCAACCGATGACGGCTCGGTCGGTACTCACGGCACAGTCGCGGAGCCTGTCGCACGTCTTTTGGAGAAAAACGATTACTGCGGCGTGCTCGCGTGCGGCCCCAAGCCCATGCTCCGTGCGGTGGCGGGTCTTGCAAAGGAAAAGAACGTCCCGTGCTTTGTCTCCATGGAAGAGCGGATGGGCTGCGGTGTGGGTGCTTGCCTTGTCTGTGTTTGCAAAACCAAAGAAGGCGACCATGAGCACAACTCCCGTGTTTGTATGGATGGCCCCGTCTTTTCGGCGGACCAAGTGGTTTGGGAATAGGAGGATGTTATGCTGCGTGTGAATCTTGCAGGGGTCACCCTGAAAAACCCGGTCATGACCGCATCCGGTACTTACGGATTCGGCAGAGAATACAATGAATTTTACGATCTCGGTGCGCTTGGCGCAATCAACGTCAAGGGTCTCACCTTAAATCCGCGCCTCGGCAACGTTCCGCCCCGTATTGCGGAAACTCCGCTCGGAATCCTCAATTCCGTGGGTCTGCAGAATCCGGGTGTGGACAAATTCATCGAGGAAGAAATCCCGTTTTTGCGGAAGTTTGACACCAAAATCATCGCCAATATCTCGGGCAGCACCATGGAAGACTACCTTGCCATCGCGCATAAGATGGACTCCGCGGATGTTGACCTTTTGGAGCTCAACATCTCCTGCCCGAATGTCAAAGCGGGCGGCATGGCATTCGGTACCTGCCCCGCAACCGTGGAGAGTTTGGTTTCGGCGGTGCGCAAGGAAACCACCAAGCCTCTCATCGTGAAACTTTCCCCGAATGTGACCGACATCACCGAAATCGCGCGTGCCGCGGAAGCGGGCGGTGCGGATATTTTGAGCCTCATCAACACCTTACTCGGTATGCGGATTGACATTCGCAGCCGCCGTCCCATTCTGCACAATAACATGGGCGGAATGTCCGGCCCTGCGGTATTCCCGATTGCGGTGCGCATGGTCTATCAGGTGTCCCGCGCGGTAAACCTCCCCATCATCGGTATGGGCGGCATCTCCACCTGGCGTGACGCGGTGGAAATGATGATGGCAGGCGCAAACGCGGTCGCGGTGGGGACAGCGTGCTTCCGTGACCCGATGGCACCCGTCAAGGTGCGGGACGGCATTGAAGCATTCTGCAAAGAACAGGGCGTCTCCAACGTGAGCGAGCTTGTCGGAACCGTACGCCCGTATTAGGAGGAAACCATGACAACACTGTATGTTGTTCGCCATGCTGAGGCGGAAGGAAATATCTACCGCCGTGTGCATGGGACGTATGACGGATATATCACCAAAAACGGAGAAGCGCAAATCGAACGCCTCAGAGACCGTTTTGCGGCGGTCAAGGTGGATGCGGTGTATACCAGCGATTTGTCCCGCACCCGCCAAACCGCAACCGCGATTTACGAGGAGAAGGATATCCCGGTGCATTTCTGCAAAGAACTGCGCGAATTCCATTTCGGAATCTGGGAAGACCTCACTTGGGGCGAACTTGTGCAGGACCATCCCGAGCAGTATCATAACTGGACGTATGACCCCATGAACTTCCAAGTGGAGGGGAGCGAAACCTATCTCTCCATGTACCGCCGCGTCAAGGCAAAGCTTGACGAAATCGTCGCCGCGCATCCGAACGAAACCGTTGCGGTGGTCACCCACGGCACAGTCATCCGCGCCCTTCTGTGCGCATTTATGTATGACGAGGATTTCTCGCGTATCTTGGACGTGCAGTGGTGCGACAATACCGCGGTCGCGTGTATCCGCTATGAAAACGGCAAATACACGGTGGAGTACGGAAACGATAACACACATCTTGCGGAGGTTTCCACCCTCGACCGTCAACAATGGTGGCGCGAGGAGGATGACCCCGCCTATTTCAACCTGCACTTCCGTCCCGCAATCTTCCCGCAGGATTTGGAACTGCTCGATACCTACTACCATGCGGCGTGGCTGAAAATCTTCGGCCGTGACGATTACGATTCCGCACAGACCAAGACCCGTATGAAAAAACTGCTTTCGGCAGACCCGCGCGCCATCGCGGTGGCACAGCGAAAGACCGAGGATGTGGGCGCAATCCTGCTTGATACCAAAGCAAAAATCCTGCCCGACGCGGGTCACATCGCGCTTTTATACCTCACCGAGGAAAACCGCGGCAAATACATGGGCGCGATTTTGGTGGGCTATGCGGCGAGTCTGTACCGCGCGATGGGGAAGAAATACCTCTCGGTACGTGTCGCGCAAAACAACACGCCCGCCCGTAAATTCTATGCGAAAATGGGATTTGAGGAGATGCACATGGAATCCGAGTGCGGCATCATCCAAATCATCATGAGAAAACAAATTTCAGACAAATTCTAAAAAGAAGGTGCAACTGTGTCCGAAAAGAAAACAGAAGGCTTCTTAAAAGGCGCTATGGTGCTGATGGTGGCGAATATCTTAGTCAAAATCATCGGCGCGGTGTTCCGTGTTCCGCTCACCCGCGTGGTCGGGGATTACGGCATGGGACTTTACAGCGCGGCATACCGTTATTACAGCCTGCTCCTCACGGTTTCCACCGCAGGTATCCCGCTTGCCATCTCCAAAATGATTTCGGAAGCGAGAACCCTCGGCCGCGTGCAGGAATCCAAGCGCATTTTCCGTATCGCGTTTTTATTCTGCGCGGTGCTTGGCGGCGCGGGAACGCTGCTCTTGATTTTGGGCTCGGGCTTTCTCGCAAATCTCGCCAATAACCCCGAGGTCGCGGTCAGCGTGGTCGCACTCGCACCCGCGGTGCTGCTCCTCTCCCTCGCGGCAGGGCTTCGCGGCTCATTCCAAGGCCGTAACAACATGGTCCCCACAGGGCTTTCCCAAGTCCTTGAAGCGCTCAGCCGTCTGTTTGTCGGGCTTTTCCTGGCGCTCCTCTTTATCCGCATCGGTCTTGCGGATAAATACGTCGCGGCAGGCGCCATCACAGGCGTCACCATCGGCGCAGGTCTCTCCGCGCTGCTCCTCACCGTGCTGTATTTCCTCTCCAAGAAAAAGCACGCGGCGGCAGATGCCGAGCTTGTATTGGTGGACGATTGCCGCTCGGGTAAGGAAATCTTAAAAGCATTGCTTGCGCTTGCCATCCCGGTCACCGTGGGCGCGCTTGTCATGAATCTGACCAATACCATTGACCTTGTCCTGGTCACCAACCGCCTCGCCGCGGTGGGGTATGACTCGCATCAAACCACCGAGCTTTTCGGTATTTACGATAACTATGCCATTCCGCTCTTCAATCTGGTGCCGTCGGTCATCATCTCGCTGAATTTGAGCATCACGCCCGTGGTCTCCGCCGCATATGCGCGCCGCGATATGAAGGCGCTGCACAGTACCATCGCATCCTCCAGCCGTATCGTGGTCATGCTCTCGCTTCCGTGTGCGGTTGGCATCGCGGTTTTGGCAAACCCGATTATCAGCCTGCTCTTCGGCGCGGGCGAAAGCGCGAATATCGCAACCCCCGTGCTTGCGATTCTGTCGTTTGCATCGGTCTTCCTTTGTGTCTCCTCGCTGACCTCCACCATCCTGCAAGCACTCGGAAAACCCATCATTCCGGTCCTCACCATGCTTGCGGGCGCGGTGGTCAAGGTCGCGGCAAACTATTTCCTCATCGCAATTCCCGGTGTTGAGCTTTGCGGTGCCGCAATCGGCACGGTTTTGTGCTATGTGGTCATCACCGTGCTCAACCTCTACTTCCTCAAAAAAGAAACAGGCTTCTCGGTCGGCATCATCCGTACCTACGGCAGAGTTATTCTCTCCAGCGCCGTGATGGGAATTCTGTGTTTTGGGGCATACTTACTCTTAGGCGCACTGGTTGGAAACTACATCGCAATGTTCGCATCGGTCGCGGTGGGCGGCGTTGCCTATGTGGTACTGCTCTTTGTCACGGGCGGCATCACCAAAGAGGATGTCCTGATGCTTCCCAAGGGTGAAAAACTTGCGAGCATCCTGCCTCTCAAACGATAAGGAGGAATTTTATGTTTGACTATTCAAATGCACGCGAGCCGCATCGCGGTGTGAAAAACCGCTTTTTGCAGCTTCTCATCAACCTCGCGGTCACAGCCGCGGTCGGATTCCTGTATTTCTATGTAAAACTCCCTGCACTCAGCATCTTCGCGGAAGAATTCTATGTCTTTGTCGGGATTCTGTGTCTGGTCTATATCGCCGTATCGGTGGTCACCTCGGGCGGTCGGCTGCGCGTGGGGTTCAAAGAGTATCTGCATCACGTCAAAAAGCAATGCCTGATTCCGGGCGTTCTTCTGGTGCTTTTGGTTGCGGTCTTTGCAATCGGCAGCATCTCGTCCTGGACCATCCTGCGCGCAAACAGTTATAAAAATCTCATCGAGGTGGAAAACGGGGACTTTGTCCAAGACGTCACAGAAATCTCGTTTGACAAAATCCCGCTGCTCGATGCGGAAAGCGCCATGCGTCTGGGCGACCGCAAACTCGGTGAACTCGCGGACATGGTCAGCCAGTTTGAAGTGGCGGACGATTATACCCAAATCAACTTCCAAAACCGTCCCGTCCGTGTCACTCCGCTGGTGTACGGCGACCTCATCAAATGGTTCAACAACCGCGGTGAGGGTCTCCCTGCCTATCTCATCATCGATATGGTGACCCAAAACGTCGAGGTGGTACGCCTCTCGGAAGGGATGAAATACTCACCGAGCGAGCATTTTGGGCGGTATCTCTACCGTCACCTGCGCTTTTCTTATCCCACCTATCTGTTTGCAGCCCCCACCTTCGAAATCGACGAAGAGCGAAATCCGTATTGGATTTGTCCGCGCATCGTAAAACGTGTGGGACTCTTTGGCGGTGAGGATGTCAAGGGCGCGGTCCTGATCAATGCGGTCACGGGCGAAAGCGAATACCTCGAGGAAGTCCCCTCGTGGGTGGACCGTGTCTATCCCGCGGACCTCATCACCCGTCAGTACGATTACTACGGCTATTACCGTAACGGCTTCTTCAACTCGATTTTGGGGCAGAAGGATGTCACCGTCACCACCTCCGGCTATAACTACATCGCCTTAAACGATGACGTGTATATGTACACCGGCATCACCTCGGTGGGTGGTGACCAATCCAACATCGGTTTCATTCTCTCCAACCAGCGCACCAAGGAAACCAAATTCTATCCGTGTGCGGGCGCAACCGAGTATTCCGCAATGTCCTCGGCGGAGGGTGTTGTTCAGCACCTCGGCTATGACGCGACCTTCCCGCTGCTGCTGAATATCTCAAACGAGCCCACCTACTTTGTCGCACTCAAGGACAATGCCCGTCTGGTCAAGACCTACGCGATGGTCAATGTCCGTCAGTATCAGGTGGTCGCAACCGGCTCGACCCCTGCGGAATGCGAGCGCGAGTATGTGAAATTACTCTCGCAGCAGGGCATCACAGAGCCTGCTGAAATTGAGGAAACCCGAGTCAGCGGCAAAATCGTGGAGATTCGCTCCGCGGTCATCGGCGGAAATTCCGTCTATTACCTGCGCCTTGAAAACGACCCGACTTACTACGCGGTAAACGCATCCGAGCATCAAACCGCGGTGATTCTCAATGTGGGGCAAACCGTCACCCTTGAAATCGACACCGCAAGCACGGGCGCAATCAAGTCGGTACTTGATTTGAACTGATACTTTGAGGAGGTAGTTTCTGCCTCCTCAAAATTTTTTTATTTTAGGTATTGACGAACGCGAAAAACTGTGTTAGAATATCATCTGCAATAGAGATGCGGGAGTGACTCAGTGGTAGAGTGTCACCTTGCCAAGGTGAAAGTCGCGAGTTCGAATCTCGTCTTCCGCTCCAGAAAAAAGCACCAATCTTGTATCAAGATTGGTGCTTTTTTAACTAAATCCGTCTTTGCAGACTCGATATGTCGCTAACGCGCCGAGATTGATATCATATCGAGCAAACGAAGTTTGCATATCGACTAAAAGTATCGTTTTCGTTTGGAGCGCGGCAAGCCTACATTCTTTTTTTAAGGTGTGATACAGATGACACGGAAAGAAGCAATCGAATACTGTCTTTCGCTGCCCGGTGTGTATGAGGACTATCCGTTTGATGCGGAATGGACCGCCATGCGCCACAGCGTGAGTCAAAAATGCTTCGCGTTTCTGTTTGAACGCGAGGGCAAGGTCTTTGCAAATCTAAAGTGCGAGCCGATGCGCGCCGAATTTCTGCGCGAAATGTACCGTGGGGTGACCCCGGCCTACCACATGAACAAGGTCCATTGGAATTCGGTCTATCTCGATTCCGACCTCCCCGATGATGTCATCAAGACCTTAATCTCCGACAGTTATCACCTAACCGATAAGAAAAAACAAAATAGGTTGACTTCAAATGGTTCGTGAGGAGTTCGTTTTGGTCGCGCACATTGTGGAGTGCGGGAGGAATGGGTGAAACGGACGCGGACTGAGCAGAAAATCATTAGTTTAGAAAAACCTCGGGAGAACCGAGGCTTTTTCTCTGTCGTATTGTAAAAGTCTTTGTTTGTTGAATTTTTTAAACATTTGTGGTATTATTAAAACATAGAAACTGGTGAGTCGATATGGTCAGAAAGAGGTGAGGATTGTGACACAGATTTCTTTTGATGGATTGAATGAGGGCTTTTGTTCTTTGGAAAAAAAGGCATTTGATATGATTGCTCCTGTGTTTGCGAAAATGTTAAAGGAAGATAATTTAAACCCTGAAAGTGTCATATTTAGAGAAGGGAATTCGGAGAATTCACAGTATAGTTCTGTTTGTTTTCTGAATGAAGGGTGTATTCTTTGCCGCATTTGTTTTCGCGGTAAACAACAGTATTTGAGCATTTCAACAAAATATGAGTCTTTGATTCCGGACGGGACAGAGTATAAAACGCTTGCCTCTGATTCTGGGTTTTGTAGAATTACCTTGAGTTCAATGGATGACATCCTACAATTCGAAAGAATGTTGTGTGAGATTCTTGCAACACAAATAGACACTGTTTCCACAGAGTTTGATTGCTGCTCAAGATATGTTGAATGCAGTGAAGGACTGCGGTGCGTACATCCCAATTTTGATATGGCGATCAAATGTGCATATCGCAAAAAACTGAAAAAGGGCATTGTTTTTTATGGGGAAAATAGAAATGTGGACTGAGAATAAATGGATGCGTAGAATTACTTATTTTGATGTGGAATATGCAAACGCAAGAAACAAAACTATATGTCAAATTGGTTTGCACTGTAAAGACTATGAATCAGGAGAAGATATTTTTCCCCCACAATCACTATATGTGAATCCAGAAGATGGATTTGATGAGAATTGCATCAAGATTCATCGTATAACGCCCTCTGCGGTGAAAAGTGCGCCTTCGTTCCCTAATGTTTGGGCATCGATTGAGAAATTCTTTACCAATGCCATTATAGTGGGACATAATGTGGCGGGTGCGGATTTGGATGCACTTATCAAAAATTTGAATCGTTATGGTTTGGATGTCCCAATGATTTATTACATATGCACGTATGATTTAGCTAAGGATTGCGTGCCAAGTTTTTCGGTGGAAAACTATAAACTATCAACTTTATGCGACTATTTTGGGATTGAAATTGTAAAAGAACACGATGCACTCAGTGATATGATTGCAAGTAAAGTGTTGTTTGAAATACTTGTAGATAAGTATCATATTGACATTGATACGCATGTGAAAAAGTATATTCCTTGCCAACACAAAGAGTTCACACAATTTGTGTCGAATGCGATGCTGCGTAAATCTATTTGTGAATTCTATGGGATTCTACAGGGCATTTCAATTGATAATAGAATTGATAGTGCAGAAGTTGAATATATCAAAAACTGGAAAAAGGAGTACCAAGTTTATCGGGAGCAAGAAGAGATTAAGAAAATTCTTATGGTCATTGATAAGATTTTAGAAGATGGAACGATTTCCACAGAAGAAGTCACCGCATTGCAAGCATCGATGAGGGAATATTTGGACTTGGTAAGCACATCTTCTGTGACTTTGGCGACACAGATTTTAGAGGGGATTCTAAAGGGGATTATTGCAGACGGTGCTGTTGCTGAAGATGAATGTAAAAAACTGCGCGAATGGCTATATGAAAACAGTTATCTTTCGAACCATTTCCCATTTAATAGGGCGATTGCATTAGTGGAAAAAGCACTCGCGGATTCGGTGCTTACCAAAGAGGAATCCGACGAAATCGTTATAACAATTCACGAAATGCTTAATCCGGTAGAATCACTGCGTACTCAAATAAATTCCATAGCGGGAAAAACTGTTTGCCTTAGCGGGAATTTTTCGTATGGTTCAAAAGCCGACGTGGAAGAGTACATAATAACCCGTGGAGGAGTAGTTGACAAGTCCGTTAAGAAGACAACGAACATTCTTGTGGTTGGTGATTGTGAATGTCAAGCGTATTCGAATGGAACATATGGCACAAAAGTAAAAAAAGCAATGGAATATAATGCAAAAGGATGTAGCATCCAAATTGTTAAAGAGAGCGACATTATAGTTTAAAGAAAAAACGCTTGGGATAAACTCCCAAGCGTTTTGTTTTTCAGAACACCAAGAAATAAGCGAGGACCAAAATCCCGAGTGCAATGCGGTACCAGCCGAAGACCTTGAAATCGTGCTTTTTGATGTACCCCATCAGGAACTTGATGACGAGGACGGATACCACAAACGCCACGATCAGACCCACCGCCAAAATCATCAGCTCCGCCGCGGTAAAGGAAAGTCCGAACTTCAAAATCTTTAAGAGACTTGCGCCGAACATCACGGGCACCGCGAGGAAGAAGGTGAACTCCGCCGCCAAGGTACGGGAGAGCCCCAGCATCAAGCCGCCGATGATGGTCGCGCCCGAACGCGAGGTACCGGGGAAGACTGCGGCGATGAGCTGAAAGAGACCGATAAGCAGTGCATTTTTATAAGAAAGCGCGGAAATTTCGGTGATTTTCGGCTCTTTTTCTTTGTTTTTTGTCTCGATAATGAGGTAGAGGATACCAAATACGATGAGCGCAATCGAGACCGTGATGTAGTTGTAGAAATACGCGTCAATCAAATCATCAAACAGAAGCCCGACCACCGCGGCAGGAATGCAGGCAACCAAAATCTTCGCCCACATGGAAATCGCGCCGTCTTTCACAGCAATCTTCTTTTCCTTCACGGTAAACGGAAAGAGCTTGCCCCAGTAGAGCAGGACCACCGCCAAAATCGCGCCCAGCTGAATGACCACCAAAAACAAATCCCAAAAATCACGGCTGACATCCATTTGAATGAATTCGTTGAGCAAAATCATATGCCCGGTGCTGCTGATGGGAAGCCATTCGGTAATGCCTTCCACAATGCCGAACAGAGCGGCAAAAAACAGATTCAAAAGATTCATCAAACTCCTCCTTTATGCTCTGCTATTATACTGGAAATCCCGTCTCCGTGTCAAGCAAGGGGTCGTCCCTGCTTTTCCAAACTGCGTCTGCGACGGCGCACACGGTTGATGTGCCGCTCAAAATCACCGCCGATGAGAAGCTCCGCCAAAACATACTGCTCAAATGTGGGTACCGTGCAGGAGTAAAACCCCATCCGCTCGGAAAAGCGCCCGACCAAATCGCGCGGCAAGACCATGTACCCAACGCGCATGGAGGGTGCGACCGTTTTGGTGAATGTGTTGAAATAAATCACACTGCGCGTGGGCTCGAGTGAAAACACGGTGTCCTCGTGCTTAGTGGAAACCGTAAACTCTGAGTCGAAGTCATCCTCGATGATGACCCCGCCGCGCTCAACCGCCCAGTTGATGTACTCGCGCCGCTTGGACGCGGATGCGGTCACACCCGAGGGGAAACTGCGGAAGGGGGTAACGTGCAAAATCTCGGCATCGGTGCGGCGCAACTCACTTGTGAGAATCCCGTCGCTGCCCATTTTCAGCAAATCAATCGACGCCCCGTTTGCGCGGTAGACCGAACGAATCTGCTCGTAAGACGGGTCTTCAATCGCGTAGCGCTTGTCTCTCCCGAAAAACTGCACAATCAATCCGTACAGATACTCCGCGCCCGAGCCGATGACAATCTGCTCGGCTTCCACCAAAATCCCCTTACTGCGCGCAAGATACGTTTTGATTGCATGGCGCAACTCCAAAACACCGAAATTCGGAGCCTTGACGAGCAGCTTCTCGCCGTATTTTGAGATGGTATTCCGCAAGGTCTTCGCAAAGACCGAGAGCGGGAATTCCTCATCGTCATGGACTTGCGGCAAAATCGGAAGATTCACCGCGGATTCCGAGGTGGGCAAAAATTCGTCTTTGCGGTAAGTCACAAAGTATCCGCTTCGCTCCTTCGCCTCAATATAGCCCTCGTCACACAAAATCTCATACGCGTGCTGGACCGTGATGACACTCACACCCGTCTCATCCGCCAAAAGCCGTTTGGACGGAAGCTTTTCTCCAAAAAGGTAGACCGAATTTGTGATGTCGTCGCGCAACTGCCGATACAACTGCAGATACGCGCTGTGTTTCGATGTCAAATCAACCGTGTACTTCATCTGGTTATATAAAAAACTCCTTAATTGGTAATTGTGATATATCCAAATATCATTGTATAATAGGCTCAATAATTTGTAAAGGGGTCTTTTTTGTGCAGTCTCAAACCAAGAAACTTGTTATCTCCGCAATGCTTGCCGCACTCACTTGTGTTGCCACCATGGTCATCAAAATTCCGTATCCGCAAGGGTATCTCAATTTGGGTGATGCGGTGGTCCTGCTCACAGGCTTTCTCCTCTCTCCGCTTTACGGGTTTTTGGCGGCGGGTGTGGGAAGTGCGCTTGCGGATTTGTTCTACGGATACGTGGTCTACGCCCCGATTACCTTTGTCATCAAGGGCCTCATGGCGGTCATTGTGGCGATCGTCGCGCGCAAACTCTCAAAGAAACTGCGCCCTGCCGTTGCCATTCTCCTGGCAGGTGTTTTGGCGGAGCTTCTCATGGTTGCGGGATACCTGATATTCGAAGGCATTCTCTACGGATTTGCCGCCGCAATCGTCAATGTTCCGTTTAATGCGGCGCAAGGTGCGGCGGGTCTTGTCCTGGGCGCGGTCTTGATTCGCATTTTCTCGAAACACAATATCATCTCGTAAGCCAAACTCCTCTGTGAAAAAC
>JAZQIE010000097.1:0-12103 GCA_045540975.1 Eubacteriales bacterium | reverse complement strand
GGCGATGTTCCGCTCACCGTGTTCCAGTGCCTGCCGGTTGACGGCATTGTGGTCGTCACCTCTCCGCAGGATTTGGTCGGTATGATTGTGGGCAAGGCGGTCAAGATGGCGGAAATGATGAATGTTCCGGTTTTGGGCCTTGTTGAGAATATGTCCTACTTTGAATGTCCGGATTGCGGCGGAAAGCATGAGATTTTCGGTGAAAGCCATGTCATGGAGCAGGCGGCGGTGTACGGCATTGACACGGTCTCCCGTCTCCCGATGGACCCGAAGATTGCGGCGCTGTGCGACGCGGGTCAAATCGAGGCATTTGAAGGCGGCTGGCTTGAAAATATGGCGGATAAAGTGGAGCGCGCATAAGGAGGAGTTGGGATGAAAGGCTTATTGCTGCAAAACGATCTTCCGCCGTGTGATCCGAACGCGGTTTGGAAAGACGGCGGCGTCAGTTACACCCTTTGTACCAAGCGCTATTCCCATTGGAAGTATAAGAGTGAGACCGAGTTGGAATTTCTCTCGGAGACCAAAATTGCGACCCAAGATGCCTGGAATCCGTTTCTTCGTCGGTTTGACAGTAAGAAAACCGCAATCATGGTGATGGATCCGTGGATTAACGGTCCGGATGATTTTACAAACGAGTATTTCGGGAAAATCACCGAGGAGAAGATTCTGCCGCTTGTTCGCAAAGCACAGGCGTGCGGACATCACATTGTTGTGCTCAGCGATGACCCGTCGGGAAAGTACAACAGCAAAATCCCGCCCGAACTGCAGGAGATGGTGGATGACGGCCGCGCAAAGTTTATCGTCCATGCGGCGGATAATTGGCAAACCTTCTCCGCGTATGCCAAGGCGGAGGGGATTGATAAGTTTATCTATACCGGCTTTTGCTCCAACCTCTGTATCTTAAACCGTCCGCTCGGACTCCCAAAAGTGTTGGCGCTGCAGCTTGGCGAAGTCTATTTCATCCCCGATTGCTCGGCTGCGATGGAGCACGCGGAAACTTGGGAAAACCAACTCGTCCATCAGTCAAGCAGTTTGCTCATCAGTCAGGGCATGGGTCTGCTCATTGAGTATGAGGACATCATGGCGGCGATGGAACAATAAAAAATGAGAACGGAGATTTCTCCGTTCTCAATATACGCGGGTATGGCGGAATTGGCAGACGCGCCGGTCTTAGGAGCCGGTGGTTTCACCGTGCAGGTTCGACCCCTGTTACCCGCACCAGAAAAAGACCTTAACTTTGATAAAAAGTTAAGGTCTTTTTCAATGATGTTTGCCTTTGGCAAATGATGCCGCTAACACGAATGATGTTTCCTTTGGAAATGATGACGGCTCCGCCTAATGTTTAAGGCAAACATCGCATCATTGCGAGTAAAACGAGCAACATCATATTTGCAAAGCAAATGCATCATATCGCTGTTAGGCGATGCTTCATTAAAATATTTTGACTCTGATAAAAAGTTAAAGTTGTCCTTTTTATTGGACAGTAGATGATGTATAGTATCAATAAAGGAGATGATAAGATGAAGTTATTTGATGAGATTTGGTGCGATGAGATTCAGGCGACGTTTGAGGCGGTAAAGTTTCCGGAAGAAAATTTGATTTTTGTCACGCGCGATGGGTATCTTTATTATATCTATCATTCGGAATCCAAGTATTGGAGAAAGCATCGCAACGCGGGGAATGACCATATCACAGTCGCGCATTATCCGGATGTCGGAAAAGGCGAGTTAGAGGCGGCAATGCAAGGAAAATTTCCGCAAAGCGAGGCAGATTTTTTGCGCCTGTGCAATCCCTCTCGGTTAAGAGTTGGTGATTTGTTGTATTTACTTAAGGAGGAGTATGCGGCGTATTTGTCTGAGTATGAAATCAACAATGCCATTCATTGTTTTTTGAGGGAGGCGGACATTCCGCACAAGGCATTTGAGAAACTGAGAAAGTGTTTGGGTGAAGCAACAAAAAACGGACACGACAGCCGGCAGGTTTTGGCTGCCATCAAGGAGCTTTGTTTTGCGTTTATCGGCAGAGACATCTTCAAACAAGAAATCGGCATTGTGGACGGTCACGATTGTTCTTCTTATTTTTGGATTATGCCGGTACGGGTTATTGATGACTTCGACACAAATGGAACGGACAATGTTGCGGAAATGAGAAGCGCCGAAATTTCCATTGAGGAGGATGACGTTGCACAGTATCTGACACCGTTTCTCTATCGGTACTTTGACGATGAATTGGAAGCAAACAAAAACCGAATCGAGTACCTATATGAAGACGAGGACGGTGTTGAGCAGATACGGAGAACACGCGGGTTTGAATGGAATTTGACACACAATTTCTACACGTTTGAATCGATGGACGCAATTCTAAATGACATTCGGAACACGATTGATGCCTTGTCTTGCGGTGCTGAGACCGAGTATACGAAAGAACTTGGGGTCAAACGCGGCAGCGCAACGCACACATTGCTGTATGCAAAAGACCTCACACAAGAGCAGATAGAGGAATACAATGCCAACCGTCCAACAGAGGACGATACCGAGCCCGAACTAATCATTGATTTTTACCGTCGATTCCTCTTCAGAATGGAATACATGATGAGGGTAGGAGAAGAAAAGGGCTACAATTTGATTTCCTTTATGGGACCGTGACAAGGTTGATTTTTCTTGCTGTTTGGGGGGATTTGTGGTATAATGATTTCATCGAAGATGAAATCGTCGATATAAATCTCTTGTGAGATTTTCGATATGTCATAAATGACTCGATATGTGCTTTGCACTCGATATGTTGCCTTTCGGCAACGAGATTTATATCATATCGAGTTTTGAGTGAAACGAAAAACATATCGATTTTACGAAGTAAAAATATCGAGCAAACGGAGTTTGCATATCGACTTTTTAGGATAAGTGCTTATGTTGACCGTCTAAAACCCTTGATTTTACGGCATTTGTGAGTAAATCCTATAAGAACACCCGTACCAGAAAAAACGGCAGTAACCGAAAGATTTCTGTCGTTTTTCAATCAACGAAAGACTGCAAAGAAGGTGGAGCAAATGAAGGCGGAACACATAACAACACTTTCGGAGTTTTTGAATGTACCCCTCGATTGCGGTGATCAGATATTGGAACGGTTTGCTTCTTTGCCGTGTTCGGTTGTCGGCAGAGGCAAAGAGCCGTTACAGAGATACGCATACATCCCCGGAAAAAGAGACGATCGGGTAGTTTTGGTAGCACATATTGATACCGTTTGGGATAAAGCATACAGCAAAGTTTTTTCCGAAGAAAGAACGGTAGAATTTAGCGAGGGGATTTTTTACAGTTCAAATCCGAACTGTGGCATTGGAGCCGATGACCGTGCCGGTTGTGCCATGCTGTGGGAGTTGCGCAATTGCGGACACAGCCTTTTGATTGTGGACGGCGAGGAACACGGAAAATGCGGTGCCAAGTATTTGAAAAAATCCAATCGGAAGCTTTTTCGGGAGTTGAATCAGCACTGTTATATGATTGAACTCGATTGGATCGGCACTGACAGTTGCCTGTTCCATCAGGTGGATAACACAAAGAGATTTAAAAAGTATATCGAAACTTCGCTTGGCGTTGTTGATAGCAAAGCCAAGGGCGGAACCGATTTGCAAGTGCTTTGTCGGCGCGTGTGCGGGGTTAATTGCGGTGTGGGTTATCACGGCTGCCATACAAGCAAAGAGAGCCTTGTGCTTGCGGAATGGGAAAATACGTTTTTGAAACTCAGTGAGTTTTTGAAACAACCTCAGCGGCGATTCCGCTTGAAATTCTTTGCACCGTACTTGCGTTTCCCGAAACGGTGCGTAAAAAAGGCACTGCGGATGGTGAAACGCCTGCGAAGGGCTTAAAAAAGGACTTTGATTTGTGAAATTATAGAAAAAAGGAGGCGATTTGGATGTCGGAGATGAATTTTAATTTCCTGCTCGACAAGGATACATACAAAGACGCGCTGGACGGTGCGGTGAAGTTATACGGCAAGGCGAAGAAACGTCTTCCGCGCGCATTCGGTCGCGCAAAGAGTGCGGGGGAGAAGGCTGCGGATTTTCTGGAAGCGCACAAGACCGAGGCAATCGTTGTGGGCGGTGCGCTTGCAATCCTCGGTGTGACGGGGATTGCGGTGACCCTTGGAAAAAGACGTGCGGAAAAGAGACTGGAGCGCACGCTGGATGCATATCTGGTTGGGATGAAAAACGGGACGCTGACCCCGGGCTTTCTCGCAAATTTCCTTGCGGAATTGGAGCGCGGAAAGGGTCTTGCATTGAGCGAAAAGCAGCTTGACACGGTGTACGGCTTTACCGTGAAGCTTGCCGTGGCAAACGGTGTGGAGGCAGACCTCACACGCGAGTCGCTCGACTTTAAAAAATGCCTTTTCATCCAAAAGCAGGCACTCGAAAATATGAGTGAATAAAAAAGACCCAAAAGGGTCTTTTTTTATTCATTTTCGGGTGTTTTTCCGAAGACGGGGAAGGTGCAGAAGGGCTGCGCGCAGGGGATGGTGTAAAACGGCACGAAGCGCAGCCCGTCCGAGTTGTTGACGTGTAGGGTCAAGGTGGATTCGTGTGTCAGAGAGAGCGTTTCGGGTGATGCGGAAAGGTGCGGAATTTCGCAACCCTCATAGCCTGTAAGAGACATCATATAAGGACCGTACATCATGGCATACCGCGGATTTCCCGAGAGATCTTGCTCGATGCCTTTGTAACGGACCCAGGACAGTTTGGGTGTGAAGTTGAGTTCTACGGTATCTCCGCGCTTCCACACACGCGTAAGACCGACAAAATCTCGGTTTGTTTCGACCGTCTCGCCGTTTACAAAGCACGTCACATTCTCCGCCCAAGTCGGGATGCGGAGTTTTAAGGACACCTCCCGTTTGGGTGCGGAAGAAAGGGTGATTTGCGCGCCGTGAAGGTCTGCTTGCAAATCAAATTCCAGCAGAGAGTTCCGCACGCGGCAGGGGAGGTACTGGTTGATCCAAATCCCGTCCTCGTTTGCCGCATATACATATTGCGGCAGGTCGGCAAGCATCAGCGTGGACATGACCTCACAGCAGATACCTGAGCCCCAGCCTTCTTCCTTTGTGCCTTGGAGACGGTTGTGGTATCGGGTCAGACATTCCTCTGTGGTGAAGGAGGAAACACTGTTGAACAGATTCTCTTCGATTTCCGCGGCAAATCGCACATCGTCGGGGAAAAGTTGGCAGAGCTCGGCGTTAATCCACACCCAGAACACACTGCCGCAGGTCTCACCCGTGCAACCGATGTCCATCTGATAGGTGCCCGGATAGTACGGACCGTTGCTCTCACAAATCGCGGCATCACCGCCCAAGTGCTTGTAGTAGCGGCGGTAGATGTCCCATCCGCCGAGTAGGGCATCCAGATAATGGGAGTCACCGGTCAGGCGGTATTCGTATGCAAGGGAGAGCAGTTCTAAAAGATCGTAGCAGTGCGGACGCTCGCCCGGATAGTTGCTGAAAGCGACCGGATTGCGGCGAATCAGTTCCTCCTCCCAAAATCTTTGGTCGAGATAGGTTTGGTTGAAAAGAAGGTCGGAATCCTTCCCCAAACGGGTATCGGCAAGAATCAAAGTCCCCATGAGTGCGTTGGTCGCATTGCTGCTTTGGAGGAGTTCGGGGCCGTATTTGCTTTTTTCCAGCCAATCGTACATTCTGCGCGCCAAGGGGAGTGCCTTTTGGTTCCCCGCTTGGTCTGCCGCCGCCATGCCGAACATCCAGAAAGTGCGGTCAAAGTTTTTGCGTTCGCTGTTTTGCCCTTCCGTAAGCTCGAAGGAGTCCACTTCCGAATAATAGTTATAGAACCCGTCAGGTCGCATCTGTGCCTCGATTTTATCCACGATATGATCCACAATCTGACGGAGTTCGGGGTCTTGTGTCCAGCGGTATGCACGCGCCGCTCCACCGAGAATGCGTCCGTCGTTTGCGGCTGGGAGCCACTCGTGGTAATACATCACCGTGTTAATCTTGTCCACATATCCCGGCTTGGAAAAGCAGGCTTTGATGTGGTTGACATTTTTGAAAAAGAGTTCGCCGAATGTACCGAGGAGTGTGACTCCTCGTTTCGGCATTGCGGCGCGGTAGGAAATTGGGGTATATTGCGGCGGCGGAACGCGGCGGCCGCGTCGAATTTCCGTGTATTCCTTCTCCATAACTCCTTTTAAGTAGGGGTTGACTGCAAGGAGGTCTTCGGTTTCGACAGTGTGGAAGATTGCACCCTTTTGCGCGGTCAGAAAGAGGGAGTGGACGCCGTGCACACAGGTGAGGGAGGAAATCGTACAGTCTTCGCTACCGTCGAGTGACCAAACGACATCTCCGTTCACAGAGAGTTTCACAAAATCCCCGCGAAAGAGGATCATCAAACGACTGAAATCTTGGGTGCAAGTGCCGTTTTCCCACCCTCCGATGAACAGAATGCACGGATCATTTGCGTAAAATACTGCCATCACAATACCGCCTCTCAATGGTTTTGATTGTATTTTATAATTGTGTATGGTATAATAATAGTAAAATTACGGCAAAAATATGTAAAATAACGTCAAGAGGGGGAGGAAGATGAGGGAGTTTTACCGAATCGCGGATCATTTTAGGAGCGAGCGGGAGAACATTCGCGCGTTTTTGCACAGCGATTATACAATCGATCTGCACATCCATGACTTTTGGGAGCTGAATCTGGTTTTTGCAGGGCACGGGCGACACCAAATTCGCAATCGGGAGTTCCCTGTGGCATCGGGAAGTGTGTTTGTCATTCCTCCAAGCGTTCCACACGGCTATACAGACGAGGGAGGGCTTTCTGTCTTTCATTTGTTGTTTCGACCGACTATTTTGGCGAATCTGGAACGCGCGGACGGTCTTGAACTGCTGCTGAGCATCGAACCGTTTTTACGCCAGAATTTCCACGCACCGTTGTTTTTGCGGCTGACGACATTTCATCTGATGGGAATTCAAAACGAGCTTCTGCCGCTTTTGGACGGAGGGATGCTGGACTATGACGGCGCGGATGCGGTGCGGGATCATACCGCATTGAAGGCACTATATTGGATGTCACATTTATTCACTCTGCAGATGAAACAAATGAAAAACAGCGCTTCGTTTGAAAGCGAAAGCGCCGTGATTGATGCTATTCAATACATTCATGAGCATTATGGGGAGCAACTCCGAATTGAAGATCTGTGTCAGGTGACATTTTTGTCGAAATCTACTTTTTTGCGGAGATTTAAGAGGGTTTGTGGGTGTACTCCAATCCAATATTTGATCGAGTATCGTGTGAACATGGCACTTGCAAAAATGCAGAGCGGGAAAACAAAAACCGAGATCGCGCAGGAGTGCGGATTCTTTGATCTTTCTCATATGGAGAAAAGCATTCGGGCTATATCTGCCAAAAGTCGCAGGTGATAGAGTCTCGCGTGACGGTGAGGAGGGCGTAGGAGCCGTTTTTTGCCGCGCCCGGATTGATGAGGCGGACACCGTCGACAGTTTCGTCGCAGCGCGCGTGGGTATGCCCGAAAAGGGCGAGGGTGGCGTTTTGCTGGAGCGCGGTATAGTAGAGATTTAAGAGTGAGGATTTGACACGGTGGGTATGCCCGTGGCAGAGATAGACTTTATGCCCCTCCCACTCGACCGTGCGCGAGGTGGGGGCGCTTGAGAAGGGGTCACAGTTGCCCGCGACCGAGAGAATCGGGGTATCCACGGTTTTTGAAAGAAAGAGCGCATCGTCTGCATGGTCGCCCAAATGCACCGCAAGGTCGGGTGCTGTATCTTTTAACACGCGGGCGAGCTCGGAGTATGAGCCGTGTGAGTCGGAACAAACCAAAATACGCATAGAATTTCCCTCCAATCCTATGATAGGATAGCAGATTGACACAAAAAAGTCAATTCTTGCAGGTTGAGATTTACAGGAGTATAATGGTTGCGGAAAGGTGGGGTTTGGAATGGATACGGTGAAATTTGACAAGGGAAATGTGAAACTGATTGCGCACCGCGGACTCTCCGGAATTGAGCGCGAGAATACCGCGGCGGCATTCGTTGCGGCGGGAAACCGCTCGTATTACGGGATTGAGACCGATGTACATCTCTCCCGTGAGGGGCATTTTGTCATCATCCATGACGAGACCACCGAGCGTATCACAAACGGGGCGGTGGTGCTGAATGCGGAGACCGCGCCGTGGACGGAAACCGCGCGGGTGGTACTGCCCGACCTTGACGGAGTCGCGCGCACGGATTTGAGGATTCCGCGCCTCTCCGAGTATATCCGCATTTGTAAGAAATACGGGAAAATTGCGGTGTTGGAACTCAAAAACAAACTGGAACCGAGCGAGATTGCGGCTTTGGTCGAGGAAATCAAGGCGCTTGGGTACATTGACGGGTTGGTGTTTATTTCGTTTCATAAGGAAAACTGTGTGGTACTGCGCGAGCTTCTTCCCAATGCGGAAATCCAGTTTTTGTTTGGCGACGAAATGACAGAGGCGGAATATACCTTCCTTGCGACCCATCGTTTGGGACTGGATTTGTATTATCCCATGATGACAAAAGAGGTGGTTTTGCGCGTGCACGAGTTGGGGCAAGCCGTGAATTGCTGGACATGTGACGACCCGAAAAAGGCTGAGGAATTGGTCGCAATGGGGGTGGATTTTATCACCTCGAATATCTTGGAATAGCATTGACAAACCGACAAAATGTGATATACTATTTGGGTTGGTTTTTTGATAGAAAGAAGGTTGTTTTTATGAGCACATTACTCTCTGTCTCCGTTGCACTTTTGGCGGGTTTGATTATGACCCGTTTTTTCAAGCCGCTCAAACTTCCGGCTGTTACCGCGTACCTGATTGCAGGTGTTCTCATCGGCCCGTACTGTGTGGGCGCGCTGGGGATTGACGGCATCGGCTTCCCTAACCATGACGCGGTTGGAAAACTTGCTTTGATTTCCGAGGTTGCGCTCGGCTTTATCGCATTCTCCATCGGCAGTGAATTCCGCTTGGAGGACCTCAAAAAGACGGGAAAACAAGCGTTTGTCATCGGTATTTTCCAGGCGCTCGTTGCGACCCTGTTTGTTGACCTTGCGCTTTGGGGCATGCATCTTCTGATGCCGGATAAACTCTCGATTCCGCAGGTCATCACCCTCGGTGCGATTGCGACCGCGACCGCGCCTGCGGCGACCCTCATGGTCGTCCGTCAGTACAAGGCGAAGGGTCCGCTCACCGACCTGCTCCTCCCCATCGTTGCACTTGACGATGCGGTGGGTCTGATTGTATTTGCGGTGTCCTTCGGAATTGCAAAGTCCTTGACCACGGGTGCGGTGGACGTGATTTCCATTGTGGTCAATCCGCTCATCGAGATTGTGGCTTCCTTGCTCCTCGGTGCGGTGATGGGTTGGGTGCTGACACAGTTGGAGAAGCTCTTTAACTCCAACACCAACCGTCTGAATCTGACCATCGGTCTGGTCTTCCTCACCGCGGCACTCTCCATGCTGGAATTCCAAATCGGTGCGGTACATATCAGCTTCTCCTCGCTCCTCGTTTGCATGATGCTGGGTACGATTTTCTGCAACATCTGTCCGCTCTCGGAGGATTTGATGGCGGCTTCGGATAAATGGACCTCGCCGCTCTTTGCACTCTTCTTTGTTATCTCGGGTGCGGAGCTGGAACTCGGTGTGTTTGCGGAGTTTGCAATCGTTGTTGTCGGTGTGGTTTACATCATCTTCCGCTCGCTCGGTAAGTACTTCGGTACGCTTGTCAGCGCGAAGGCGACCAAGTGTCCTCCGCAGGTCACCAAGTACTTGGGTATCACCCTGCTTCCGCAGGCGGGTGTGGCGCTCGGTATGTGCACCATCGCGGCGGCTCAGTGGCCGGGCGAGGGCGCGCTCATTCGCAACATCACCCTCTTTGCGGTTTTGATTTATGAACTCTTCGGTCCGCTTATGACCCGCTGGGCACTCACCCGTGCGGGCGACATCAAGCCGATGAGCGATGAAGTCAAGAAGCGCCGTCAGACCAAACTGGAAGCGGCAAAAAAAGGCTAAAATGAATAAAAGTCACCTCACCCACATAGAGTAAGGGTGAGGTGATTTTTTGTGAAAATTCAGTGGAAACGGCTGATTTTCTGTTTACTCCTGCCGCTTGGGGTGGGGGTGGCAAGCGCACTGCTCACACGCGGCGGAATGCAGATGTTTGAAGCCTTGCAGAAACCGCCGCTGTCACCGCCGGGATGGCTTTTCCCCGTGGTCTGGACCGTGCTGTATCTCGCAATGGGGCTTGCATCGTATCGGATGAGTGTGTCCGATGCGAACACGGGCGAGAAACTGGTGGCTTGGGCGGTGTACGGCGCGCAGCTCTTCTTCAACTTCTTTTGGTCGATTTGGTTTTTCGGGATGCGGCTGTATGCCTTCGCGTTTGTGTGGCTGCTGGTGTTATGGGCGCTGGTTTTGATGACGCTCATTTTGTTTTACCGCATCCGCAAGTCGGCAGGACTGCTCCTGCTTCCGTATCTGGTGTGGATTTCGTTTGCCGGATACTTAAACCTTGGCATTGCGCTGTTAAATTAAAAAAACGGTAGAGTTAAAACTCTACCGTTTTTTAGTCTTCTCTTGCGGTTTGCATATCTTTTTTGATTTGCGCGCGCAGGGCATCGAGCGAGGAGAATTTACGCTCGTCACGGATTTTGAAACGGAAGGTGAGCGGCAGAATTTTGCCGTATAAATCACCGTCAAAATCCAGAATGTGGGTTTCGACCGAGACCTCACCGTCATCCGAGACACTCGGACGGACACCTAAGTTTGTGACCGAGCGGTAGGAAACACCGTCTATCACCGTGGTGGTGGCATACACCCCATAGGGCAGGAGCACCACGTTTGCGGCGGGGATGTGGTTGACGGTCGGCGCGCCGATGGTACGTCCCACGCGGTTGCCCGGGAGGACCGAAAGCTCCATATAATGCGGATGACCGAGAAAACGCTCGGCTTCCGCGAGATTTCCGTCAGAAATCAAGGTGCGGATATGGGAGGATGAGACCTTGATGTCATCGATCGTGACTTGGTCGATGATGTCACATCCGATGGAATGGGAAGCACAGAATGCGCGCAGGCGCATCGCGTCACCCACACCGTCCGCACCGAAGCGGAAGTCAAAGCCTGCCACGATGTGGCACGCGTGATAGGTTTCCGCAAGCTGCGTGAGAAACGTATCCCACGGCATGGCGGCAAAGGCTGCATCAAACGGCAGGGTGAGGACCTCGTCCACACCGTAGAGCTGCTCCATCAGGCTTTTGCGCTCTTCTGCGGTGTTGATGAGCAGGACGGGATCTCCGCTCACAACCTGCATGGGAGGAGGGGAGAAGGTGAGCACCGAAGCAGGACAGTCAAGACCGTCTGCTCTTGCTCTTGCGGTACGGAGAAGTTCTCCGTGCCCGATATGGACGCCGTCAAAAAGACCCAGCGCAATCACACGTTGCTTCATAACTTACACCTCGAAAAAACTTTTTACGGTTTTTAAGTTTCCGTCTACTCCTTCGCCAAGCATGAGAAATTCGCCCGCTTCGGAATAGACACGGTAGCGCACATCGTCCTCCGCTGTTTTGCAGGGGACAAGCGCGCCGTTTTTACATTTACGCTCTCCTTTTGGGGAGAGAATGACTTTGGGGAGATGGGAAAAGAGAGAATCCACGGGAAGGAGATGGAGCGCAGGGTCAAGGGTTTCAAACCCGTGCGCCATTGTCTCGTCAAACCGACCTGCACGGATGCGGCGCAGAGCGCTCATCATACCGCCGCAGCCGAGGGCTTCTCCGATATCCGCACACAGCGTGCGGACGTATGTACCTTTGGAACAATGGATGGTGAGGGAATACTCGCACGCGCCGATTTGAGTCACGGCAATGGAATGAACCGTGATGCGCCGCGCTTTGCGCTCAACCTCTACACCCTTGCGCGCGAGATCGACAAGTTTTTGACCGCCGATTTTGATTGCCGAGTACATGGGGGGGATCTGCTCAATCTCCCCGATGAAGGTCTCACATACCGCGCGGACCTCGGCTTCCCCGCACAAAACGGGGGAGGTGGTCAGTACGGTGCCTGTGGAGTCCTGCGTGTCGG
>JAZQIE010000096.1:0-5973 GCA_045540975.1 Eubacteriales bacterium | reverse complement strand
GTTATGATCGACGGCTCCAAGCATTCCTTCGAAGATAACATCGCACTCACCAAGCAGGTCGTTGACTATGCTCATGCACACGGTGTTGTCGTTGAAGGCGAACTCGGTAAGCTCGCAGGCATCGAAGACGATGTCAACGTCAGCGCAGAAGACGCACAGTTCACCAACCCGGCTGAGGTTGAGGAATTTGTTGAACGTACCGGTGTTGACTCCCTTGCAATCGCAATCGGCACCAGCCACGGCGCATTCAAGTTCAAAGGCGAGCCGCGCCTCCGTTTCGACATCTTGGAAGAAATCTCCAAGCGTCTGCCGAACTTCCCGATCGTTCTCCACGGTGCTTCCTCCGTTATTCCGAAGTACGTTGAAATGATCAATGCAAACGGCGGCAATATGCCGGGTGCTCAGGGCGTTCCGGAAGAAATGCTCCGTAAGGCTGCTTCCATGGCTGTCTGCAAAATCAACATCGACTCCGACCTCCGCCTTGCTATGACCGGTACCGTCCGTGAGTACTTCGCTCAGCATCCGGATCACTTCGACCCGCGCCAGTACCTGGCTCCGGCACGCGCAAACATCAAGGAACTTGTTAAGCACAAGATCGTCAACGTTCTTGGCAGTAACGACAAGATCTAACTCCGAATTTTTATACACACCTTGCAATCTTGCATTGCAGGGTGTGTTTTTTTGTGTTACAATAAACATAACGTGTGTTTGGAGGTGAACGGAATGGATTGGCAGACACTCAGAAAGAACATCAAAGCGGGAGAATTCGCCCGTTTATATCTGTTCTACGGTGAAGAATGGTATCTGCGCGAGCATTCTGTCACCATGCTCAAAGAAGCCATTCTGACCGCAGGCATGGAGGAATTCAACTTCCATGTATTCTCGGGCGAGGTTGCGTTTGAGGATTTGCAGGAAGCTGTGGATTCCTATCCCGTCATGCAGGAGAAAAAACTCATCCTCGTGCGCGATTATGACCTCTTTAAAGTCAATGAGTCAACCCGTGAGAAATATACCGCACTCATTTCCGACCTGCCCGAAACCTGTGTTTTGGTATTCGCATTCGGGGGGAAGTGGAAGCCGGATACACGTGTCAAACTCTATAAAACATTTGCAAAATTCGGGGAAGTGGTCGAGTTTCAACACGCCAAACAGAGCGAGCTGATTTCCTGGATTCGCCGCCGCTTCCAAAACGACGGACACAGCATCGACACCGAACTTTGCGAATATCTCATCTTCCAATGCGGCAACCTCATGGGCGGCTTGATTCCAGAAATCGAAAAGGTTTCCGCGTATGCCAAAAGTGAGGCGGTTTCCAAGGCAGATATTGATGCGGTCATCTCTCCGTGTTTGGAAACCGTGGTGTTCGACCTCACTCGTATGATTGTTTCCAAAAACTATGAAAAAGCCATCGCAATGACCGAAACGCTGGATGCGATGAAGGAAAGTCCCATCATGGTAGGTGCGCTCATTGCAAAGCAAATGCGCCAGTTATATGCGGCAGGGCTTGTGCTTAAAAAACGCGGCACCGCGCGAGACCTGATGGATGTGCTGAAACTAAACTCGGAATATATCGCGAAAGGAATTCTGCAATCCGCGCACGGCGCAAGCACTGCATGGCTTCGGAATTCACTCATCCTGTGTGAAGAATTGGATAAAAAACTCAAATTCGGTGAAGGCTTCAATGTGATTCGCGAATTCATTGCCCGTCTTGCGGAAAGCGGGGCGCGCTTATGAGACGTATCCGCGAGAGCATTTTGGTCGAGGGTCGCTACGATGTCAACAAACTCAAGCAAATCGTGGATACTCAAATCATCGAAACCGCGGGCTTCGGGATTTTCAAAAACGAGGAAAAACGCGCACTTTTGCGGAAAATCGCGAAAAAACGCGGCATTATCGTTTTGACCGACTCGGACGGTGCGGGCTTTCTCATTCGCAATCATTTGCGCGGCATTCTGCCGAAGGAACAGGTGAAGCACGCCTACATCCCGCAGGTCGAGGGCAAGGAGAGACGAAAGGACAAGCCATCCAAACAAGGCCTCTTGGGGGTCGAAGGGATGGAGCCGTCCGTCATCCTCAAAGCCTTGGAACGTGCAGGTGCAACTTTCTTGGATGAAATGGATTCCACCGACCGCGGCGCAGGATTCACCAAAGCGGAATTCTATGCACTCGGTCTCTCGGGCGGGGAAGACAGCGCGGCCCGTCGTGAGGCGGTTCTCCGTGCATTGGAGCTTCCGAGCGGAATGACGGCAAATGCCATGCTGGAAGCGGTCAACCTCATGTTCACCCGTGAAGAATTCTTGCAAATTGTCTGCGACTTTACATAGTTTTTACAAGTTGAAAGAGAAAATTTTACATATGTGTTTTAGAATGTTATATGTGTAAAAGAATGCATTAAGGAAACTGCAGATGCAGGGAAAGGGGAAATTATGGATTTTTTCTCAATCTTAAACTTGTTCGGCGGCCTCGCGCTGTTCCTTTACGGCATGGACGTCATGGGCAAAGCGCTGGAAAAACAGTCCGGCCGTAAGCTCACCCAAATTATGGAGCGCCTGACCTCCAATAAGTTCAAGAGTCTGCTTTTGGGTACCGGTGTCACGGCGGTCATTCAGTCCTCGTCGGCTACAACCGTTATGGTGGTCGGCTTGGTCAATGCGGGCATTATGAAACTCAGCCAGTCGGTTGGTGTTATATTGGGCGCAAAAATCGGCACCACCGTTACCTCGTGGATTTTGAGTTTGAGCGGAATTCAAGGCGACACTTTCATCCTTTCTCTCTTTAAGCCGGAAGCACTCGCTCCGATTTTTGTCGTAATCGGTGTCATTATCACCATGGCAAGCAAGAGCCAAAAGAAACGTGACATTGCAATCACGCTCATCGGGTTTGCGGTCTTGATGTACGGCATGGAAATGATGTCGGTCGCGGTTGAGCCGCTTGCACAGAATGAAACCTTCCAAAAAATCCTGATTGCATTTACTCATCCCGTTCTCGGTTTCCTGTGCGGTCTTTTGGTCACCATGGTCATCCAGTCGTCGTCCGCGTCGGTCGGTATCCTGCAGGTTCTCTCGCTTAGCGGTACCATCCCGTTTGCCGCGGCAATTCCGATTATCATGGGTCAGAACGTGGGTACCTGCATCACCGCGATGATTGCTTCCATCGGCACAAACAAGAACGCACGCCGTGCCGCGCTCATCCATCTTTATTCCAGCGCAATCAGCGCAATTTTGTTCCTGATTCTGTTCTATATTGTGGACGGAATCTTTGATTTCGCATTTGTCGATGCCATGGCAAGTCCGGTCAGTATCGCAATCTTCCATTCGATTTACAATGTGGTTGCCGCGTTTGCATGGCTTCCGTTTACCAAGTTCCTTGAAAAACTTGCATGGATTACCGTGCGTGATGATGAAGAGGACGACCGCTTCCGTCAGCTCGACGAGCGCTTCCTCAGCACCCCGTCTTTTGCGATTGAGCAGTGCCGCAGCCTGACCAATCAGATGGCGGAGCTTGCGCGTAAAAACCTGCTCGATGCAATCACCCTTTTGGATGATTACAAGCGCGATATGGTGGAAGAAGTCCTGCGCGTGGAAAAAGAAGTGGATATGTACGAGGATAAAATCGGCACGTATTTGGTGAAAATCAGCGGCCGTGACCTCACCGCGGAAGACAGCAAGGAGGTTTCCCGTCTCCTGCATTGTATCGGTGATTTGGAACGTATCAGTGACCATGCAATCAACATTCAGCAGGTAGCGGAAGAAATCCGTGAGAAAGAAATCCAGTTCTCCGGCGATGCGAAGAAAGAACTGCTTGTTGTCCGCAATGCGGTCAAGGAAGTAGTTTCACTTGCAATCGATGCGTTTACGTCGGACGACCTCACCGTTGCAATTCAGGTAGAACCGCTCGAACAGGTGGTTGACCTTCTCAAGGCACAGCTCAAGAACCGCCACATCACGCGTCTGCAGGCGGGTGAGTGCACCATCGAAATGGGCTTTGTGTTCTCGGATTTGGTCACCAACTACGAGCGTGTTGCAGACCATTGCTCCAACCTCGCGGTTTGTATCATTGAACTCGCGCACGGCAGCTTCGAAACCCATGAATATCTCAATGAAATCAAGCGCGATGACAACCAGATGTTTAGCAAGAAATTTGAAGAGTACAAACTCAAATATACGCTGTAAGGCAGGGAATGTCGCATGATTTACCTTGTGGAAGACGATGAAAATATCCGCCAAATGGAAAGCTATGCGCTGAAAAACAGCGGGTACTCCGTTTGCGAATTCGGGGAAGGGGTCAGTTTCTTTGCCGCGTGTGAAACCGCGCTTCCCAAACTCGTCATCCTTGACATTATGCTCCCGGGTGAGGACGGTCTTGCCATTTTGACACGTCTCCGCGCAAGCGAGCGCACCAAACACATCCCGGTTATCATGGTGACCGCGAAAGCAACCGAACTCGATACCGTAAAAGCGTTGGATTCGGGTGCGGACGATTACCTGACCAAGCCGTTTGGTATCATGGAGCTCATCTCACGTGTCAAAGCGGTGCTTCGGCGTTTCAAGGAAGAGCCTGCGACCCAACTCAGCTTTGAGAAAATCCGTATGGATGACGAACGCCATACCGTCTATGTGGACGAAACACCGTGCGAACTTACATATAAGGAGTACGAACTCTTAAAGTACTTCCTGCTCAACCAGAGAATCGTTCTCTCGCGTGACAAGATTATGGACCGCGTGTGGGGCACGAATTACGAAGGGGAGAGCCGTACGGTGGATATGCATATCAAGACCCTTCGCCAAAAACTCGGTTACTGGGGCAAATGCATCAAAACAGTCCGCAATGTGGGTTACAAAATTGAAGAATGAATGAGGTGGATGCCGTGAAAGAAAAGGAAGTTGCAAAACTGTTCGGAGCAATGCTCCTGTCCCTTGTTTTGAGTTGTCTGGTCTTTTACGGCGTCTTTGTTTTCACTTCGTTTCCCGTTGCGCTTGCGGTGACCTTTCTCCTCATGTGCGCCTTCGCGTGGCGGATTGCGGTGTATGTGAAAACGTTTGTGCCGCAAGAATCCGAAGTGAAAAGCGATAACCAGCAAATGCGAAAGGACTTCACCGCCAACGTATCGCATGAACTCAAAACTCCGCTCACCTCAATTTCCGGATATGCGGAAATGATTGAAAACGGGATGGCGCGCGAGGAGGATATCAAAGCATTTGCGGAGAAAATCCATGCCGAAGCGGGCAGAATGATTTCTCTGATCGGTGATATCATCCAGCTTTCCGAACTTGACGATCCAAATGCGCTGCTGGAAACCGAACAGGTCGCACTCAAAGACCTTGCGCAGGATACCGTGGAGCTTCTTACATTTCCCGCAGAGCGCCGTGGGGTCACGCTTTTGGTGGAAGGCGAGGACGTTTCGGTGCAGGGCAGCCGCAACCTGCTGGAAGAACTCATTTACAACCTGTGTGACAACGCCATTCGTTATAATACCCCAAACGGCTCGGTTGTGGTGCGAATCGGTGCGGAGAAGAACTGTGTCTGTCTTGAAGTGAAGGATACCGGTATCGGAATCTCACCCGAGCATCAAGGCCGCATTTTTGAACGCTTTTACCGTGTGGATAAGAGTCGAAGCCGTGAAACCGGCGGCACCGGTTTGGGCCTTGCCATTGTCAAACACATCGCGGAACAGCATAAAGCACAAATCAAATTGGAAAGTAAGGAATGTGTCGGCACCACCATTCGCATTCTCTTCCCGCACATTAAAAACGGATGATTCAAAAAACCGCGCCGTAAAGGCGGTTGGTCTTAGGGAGAAGTCGGTTTTGAAATGACCTTTTCCGCTAAAAGTGCATCAAAAAAACAGGTAATACGTCAGTATTACCTGTTTTTTGTTCTTTCTTTTAACGAAAAATCTCTATCTCAAAACTGCTATGCACTTGAAGGAGTGCATTTTTCTTTCAGAACAAACAATAAAATCGCAGATAATCC
>JAZQIE010000095.1:0-10297 GCA_045540975.1 Eubacteriales bacterium | reverse complement strand
CCAACTCCTTGGCTCACAGAACGACATGGCTACGATCCGACTTCTTGCGACCTCCCCCTTAAACTGTATGACTCCCTCGGTGTCACCGTGGTCTCCATGGGTGTCACCTTAGGCGATAAATTCTGCCGTGACGGGGAGAACATCTCCGCGGAAGAAATCTACGCGTATGTCGACCAAACAGGTACCCTCCCCACCACATCGGCAATCTCGGTCGGTGAGTATGAGGATGTGTGGAAGCCGTTTGTCGATGCGGGTGACGAAGTCATCCATGTAAGCCTCTCCTCCGAGCTTTCCTCAAGCAACCAAAACGCCAACATCGCGGCGTCCGAGCTTGGGTCTGTCTCGGTCATCGATTCCAAAAACCTGTCCACGGGCTCGGGGCATCTGGTCATGCGCGCGGCAGAGTTGCGCGATGCGGGTCTTTCCCGCGCGGAAATCGTCGAAAATCTCACCGCCGCGGTGGAAAAACTCGACGTCTCCTTTGTGCTCCAAACGCTCGACTACTTAAAGAAAGGCGGCAGGTGCTCCGCGATTGTCGCGCTCGGCGCAAACTTAATGAAACTTCGCCCCGAAATCGTGGTTTCGGGCGGTAAAATGTCGGTCGGCAAAAAGTACCGCGGCAGTATCGAGCGTTCGGTTTCCGATTACATCCGCGGAAGACTCGAGGGCCGTGAGGATATCGACACCGCGCGTATCTTCGTCACCCATTCGGGCGTGCCCGATGAAGTGCTTGCCATGGCGGTGGATTTGGTCAAATCCCTCCACCCGTTCGGGGAGGTCCTCACCTCGCGTGCGGGCAGTACCATCACCTCGCATTGCGGTCCGGGAACGCTCGGTGTTCTCTTCTTCAAAAAGTAAAATAATCCAATGACAAACCGTCTGCATTGTGCTACAATGCAGGCAACCAATAAAAACACAAGGAGGTTTTCCAACATGAAAACTCTTGCTATCAACGGCGGCCCCAAGGCTGTCACCTCTCCGCTTCCCGTCCGCGGCCACTTCGGTGCGGAGGAAAAAGCGGCGGTAAACCGTATCATGGATGAAGCAATCGCAAAAGGCGTTGCTCCGGGTTACGGCGGACCGGAAGAAGATGCACTCTGCAAGGAATTTGCGGAACTGCTGGGCGGCGGCTATGCCGACGGCGTAAACTCCGGCTCCACCGCGGTCTTCGTCGCACTCCGCGCGCTCGACCTCGAGCCGTTCGGCGAAGTCATCCTCGGCCCGATTACCGACCCGGGCGGAATGATGCCGATTGTCATGGCAAACATGATTCCCGTGGTGGCAGACTGCGAGCCGGGTACCTATAACATCGGTATCGAGGGCATCAAAGCCGCATATACCGAGCGCACCCGCGCCATCATTGTTGCGCACATCGCAGGTGAGCCTGCGGATATGCCCGCAATCATGGCGTTTGCAAAGGAAAAAGGTCTCAAAGTCGTGGAAGACTGTGCGCAGGCGCACGGCGCATCCATCGGCGGTCAGCCGGTCGGCACCTTCGGTGACGTTGCGGCATTCTCCATGATGTACGGCAAGCACACCTGCACCGGCGGTCAGGGCGGCGTGGTTTTCACCAAGGATGAAGACATTTACTGGAAGGTCCGTCAGAATTCCGACCGCGGCAAGCCCTTCGGTCTGGAAGCGGGCAGCACCAACTGTGTCGGCTCTCTCAACTTCAATTTGGACGAAATGGCATCCGCAATCGGCCGTGTGCAGATCAAAAAGCAGTTCCCGATTGCAAAGGCACGCCGCGAGGTGGTCGCAAAACTGTGGGACAAACTCTCCGACCTGCCCTGCCTGAAAGCATCTCCGCTCGCTCCGAACGCAGAGCCGTCTTACTGGTTCTACCGTATGCTCTTCGATGCATCCACCGTCACCTGCACAAAGCTTGACTTTGCAAAGGCAATCATGGCAGAAGGCATCGGCGATGTCATCGCATGGTACGGTGCAACCCCGTATCTCTCGGATTGGGCAAAGAACAAAAAGGTCTTCGGTACTTCTCAGTACCCGTGGGCTGCCCCCGAATATAAGGGCGACCGCAACATGACCTACTCGCTCCTCCCGAACATCGAAAAGGCGCAGGAAGACACCCTCGCAATCTTCCCGATTGAAACCTGGACCGACGAAACCATCGACCAGGTCTCCGCCGCCTTCCATAAGGTCTACAACGTCTATAAAAAGTAACCTCCTGCAATGAAAAAGAACCTCACACCCGTGAGGTTCTTTTTTTATAAACTTGTCACGAAAATGCGGATTCCGATGAACACCAAAATCGCGCCGCCGAGGATGTTTGCTTTTCCCGAAAGCTTTGTCCCCGCGCTTTTTCCAATCAGCACCCCCGCGATACACACAACAAACGTGACCGCCGCGATGATGCCTGCCGCCGCAATCGCCTCGAAGATTCCGTACTCCGAGATGGTAAACCCAACCGAGAGTGCATCAATCGAGGTTGCGACCCCCTGCCCCAAAAGCGCCAAAACGCCCACCTTCGGACATTCCTCACATTCGCCGCGAAGCCCTTCCCAAATCATGTGTCCCCCGATGTACGAGAGAAGCGCAAGCGCGAGATACGGCACAAAGGCCGCGAACACGGTGAATTTCTCCACCATGGTGTGCACACACACCCAGCCAATCATGGGCATGAGCGCCTGAAAGAGCGCAAACACACCCGCAATCGCGAGTATTTTCCGCCATTTCATGCGCGGCTCATTCAATCCGTTTGCGAGGGACACCGAAAACGCATCCATCGCAAGCGCGAATCCCATCAAAGCACTCGTCAATACAAATTGAAAGTCCAAGTCTCCCCGTCCCTTTCCAAAGTAAAGAGTTCCATTTCACCCTTCAAAATCCGCGCGGCAAAATCCCGCTCGTCTCCAATCGGGGTCTTCGCGCACATCCCCGCAAGCCGTTTCAGTTCACAGCCCTTGTGGTTGTCGCTCCCCGCAAACGGCAGAAGTCCGTATGCCTCCGCATACGCTTTCGCCATCTCATTTTCCAAATCCGTGCGGCAGGTGTTGAGAATCTCCACCCCATGCACACTTCTCGGGTACAAACGGATATGGTCAATGTAATCCGCCTCGCGGTACGGATGCGCGTGAATCACGGTCGCACCCTCGCCCATCAAGTATTCCAGTTCACTTCTCTTGTCCATCTCCAAAATCTCGGGATGCTCTATATACCACGCGGGCGCAAGTCCGTAAATCAGAAAATCCGTTCCCGCATAAGAAAGCTCGGGCGCGAAAAATACGCGCAGCCCAATCTCCTTCCCGTAGGCGACCGCCTCGCGGTAATCCGAGAGATAAAACTCCATCTTCTCCTCAAACGACGCATCCGCGTCAATATTGATATTCCCGTCAAGGAAATGATTGGTCAAAAATACACCGTCATAGTCAAGACCCTTGTAAAAATCCAAGGTCTCACGTACCCCCACCTTCGCACACCGACTCACAGGATAGGTGTGTAAATGGGTTTCGTATCGATACATTCTATTTCACCTCTTGTGGTATCATACCACAATCCCGATGCAAATTCAATACCGTACAACCCTGCCGCACCGCCCGCTCATACGCAATGGCAGTTCCACTCTTCCCCTTGCTCGGTCGCCCGTCCGCATCGAAATAGACCAGACAATACCGACTCTGCCGAATCATCTCAAAATTCCGCTCGACATACACCGCCCGCCCCGCTTTTTCCAACCCTTTCGGGAAATAGGTCTCCTCAAACCGCGTCCGCAAATAGTTCTCATACTTGCTTGTAATCTCAGCAAATTCCGCACGAACATAGACCCGTTTCAATCCCGCAAACTCGCTCACAATTTCATAGCACAAATCGTCAAATGCACTCTTGCTCCCAAATAACACCGTATCCACACCCGCATCCATCAGCCACCGTACCGCCTCGCGGAGCCGTTGCCGCAATTCCTCACTCTCCGCAATCTCACGATGTCCAAACACACAGCAAACATTCGGGTTCATTCCATCACCCCAAACCATTATTTGATTTATTATATATCAATATTGATTCAAAGTAAATAAAGATATACTTTAAGCAAATTATAGTGACCTCCGTTTGTTGGTACAATAATACCAAACAAAGGAGGCCTTGCGATGAAAACCGAATTTTCCGAGCGTTATATCACTTTGGGACTCAAAATTGCATACTACCGAAAGAAGGCAGGATATACCCAAGAAGCCTTTGCAGAGCGCATCGGGAAAAGCGTAAATTTTCTTGCGCAGGTGGAAGGCACGGGTACCGTACGCGGTATTTCTCTTGAAACCCTGTTCAAAATCGCCCAAGTCCTCGCCATCCCACCCGCAAAACTCTTAGAAGAAGACTAAAAAACTCGGTTGTTTTCACAACCGAGTTTTTCTGTTTACTGAATTTCAGCAATATCCAACGAATATCCCAAAATTTCACCGACCGAGGTGATTTTCCCCTTGATGATCACAGTATCACCCTCGTTCTTTTCCATCAAGAACTGCTTCTGTGCATCGTTTTTAATGTAGCACATCATTGAGTTGAAATCCCAGACATCCGCGCCAACCGCTTGAACGGAAATATAACTGCCATCGCTGTCAAACCCGCTGATTTTCCCGGTCACTTCAACGTACTTGTCTTGGTAGGTTGCTTCTGCCTTCATCGCATTCGACTCAAGCTCGGCAAACATCGTTTTCAAATCCTTTTGTTCGTATACAATTTCAATCGGCTTTTGCTCGGTTTGTGTTGCGGTCTCACCGCCCGCATTGGTGGTCTCCGAATCACCGCCGCTTGCTGCAACGACAATCACAACCAACACCGCAAGCACCCAAAACCACCACTTTTTCAAAATGTTTTTGGACTGTTTCTTGACCGGACATCCGCAGCCGACACAGACAACCGCCTTGTCATCCAGTTCTTTTCCGCATTTTTTACAAACCATGTGAAATACCCCTTTCTTTGACATTCACTAAATGTCATTGTTTGTCTTATTATAGCATATAATTTTCTTGTTGACAAGCACTGAATGTCAAAAAGTGAGGGGATTGTATGTTTATCAACAAATCTTCCGACGGAAGCAATAATTTGTGCGGCAAGAATGTCGCGCAATATCGGAAAGAACTCAAAATTTCGCAGCGTGAATTGGCAGACCGTTTGCAACTTGTTGGATTGGATTTGGACAAAAATGCCATCCAGCGCATCGAGTGTGGGAAGCGCTTTGTCACCGATATTGAACTCATCGCACTCGCTAAGGTCTTAAACCGCACATTGGACGAACTCCTCAAGCAATAACTCTTCACAGTAAAAAAACTCGGTTGTTTTCACAACCGAGTTTTTTTAGCCTTACAAATCTTCCAAAAACACCGCGTTGGTATTGGCGTGGTTGCCGTTTTCATCCACCACATCAAAGCGGATGTAACCGTCCTCGGGCGAAATCGGGAAATGCGCCTCGCATACACGGTCATCGCCTGTGACCTCCACCGCCGCAGCATTTCTCCGCGCGGTCACCATCGCAATGCGACATGCCGCCGAGGTGGTGATATGCGCCACCCCGTCCTCAATATAGCAGGACTTGATCTCAGGTCCGCAGGAAGCGTAAAAGTCCCCATTTTCGAGTGCTTTTGTCAAATTCTCATAACTGAGACTCTCCGCGCGAATCATCACCCATCCACCAAACGAATCGATGTCGGGATGCCAATGCGCAGCCTCACTGTGGTTATGGTTGTCATCCGCCGCAATACAGAAGATGCGCTTGCCCTGCCGAAGCAGGTCGTCATACACACCCGCGTTGTACTCGGGATACCCATTCCGAAAGCATCCCGTGTTGAAAATCTCGAGGGCATTCATCCCCTCGTACCCCGAATATTCCGGATAGCGCTCCTGCGACCAGACCGGATGATTGTAGGTCACAAAAAAACCATTCTCCCGCCCAATGCGGAACATCTCGTTGATGCCTTCATGCGAGTATTCCCTCACATAATCGTCACGGTCAAACTGAATTTGATCCGCGTACTTCGGCATATTCCCCCAGTTTAAGTACCCGGGTGCATGACACACCATGGTGAGATTTTCGGGGTCTTTTGCAATGAAGCACATATGACAAGTGGACGGATTCAAGGGCGGAACATCAAGTTCATACCCATTGAGTGCCACAAAACTCTCATCGGTCAAATCGCTGTGGTCGAGCAGAATATCATGGTCGGTAAACGCCACCGCAGAATACCCACGTGCGACATACATCGCCTTGATTTCCGCAGGGGTCTTCTCCCCATCCGAAATCACGGTATGGCAGTGCAGATTCGCCTTAAAGTCTTTCCCCGATTCGGGAAGAATATACGTTCTCATTACAGAATCTTGGAGATGTTCTTCCATGCGATTTTCTCGCGGTCTTCGTCGGTGAACATCTTGGTAAACATGATTTTGACCAGATTGCCGTCGCCGTAGCTAAACGGTGCGCGTGTGCCGACGCACAGCGCGTCCACGCCCATGACCTCTGCCATGTATTCCAAGCTGTTGGACGCAAAGCTGTCCACACGGTTGATATCCACAAAGATATTCCCGCGCTCACGCGCAATCTCCGCAAACTCAACGTTCGGAGCGGAGAGGGAGTTGACAATCAGCGGTGCATCGCCCGCCTTCAGCATGGGTACCAGCATACCCGCATTGATGACGCGGTGGTCATCCAAGCGGTGGTGCTGTCTCCAGTTTTCAAACTCGGTGTTGATGCGCACGGGAACACCCAGCTCGCTCGCGTATGCGTAAAACTCCGACATCTCTGCCTGAGTCAGGTCATGGTACATCGGCGCAATCTCAAGCCCGAAGAAACCAAGCTCCTTGATGCAAACGTCAATGTCATGCTTCCATCCCGGATACCCCGGGCGGATAACCGCAAACTTCTTAAAATCGGTCGCAAACTTCTTGCCGTCGAGCGCCTCAAAGAGCGCTTCGTTTCCGTCCTGCGGATTCTTGTAGCAAATCGCGTCGGAGGATGCCACAAACAACGTGTCCGCGCCAAGCTCCTGCATCAGTTTGTCCACTTCCTCCGCGGTGTTGCGAGTGAGTCGGCGGAACGGCCAATTTCCGATATAACCGCAAGTATCAATGATTCTCATACCGTTACACACCCTTTCTCAAGAAACGCTGGTAGGCTTTTCCTGCCAGAATGGTCTTCTTGTCTTCCTCGGAGAGGTCCGCGCAGAGAATCTTGCCCACGCACGGTCCTGCCGAAATGTCTGTGCCGAAGAGGAGTCTCTCCACGCCCAGCATCTCAACGGTCTGCTCCAAAACAGGGCGGTCGCAAACACTGCCGCTCATGTCGGTGACCACGTTCTTGCAGTCACGGATCGCGCGCAGCTGCCACTGCCAATCGCCGCCGCCCGTGATATGCGCCATGATGAAGTTTGCCTCCGGATAGCGCTTTGCCACATCGGCAAAATGAGTCCCGTCCGAAATGTGCGGCTGCTCCAACGGATTGACCGTGAGCTTGCCCGCGTGCACCAGAATCGGAATGTCCAACTCAATGCACGTTTCAATAATCGGGAACAGCACGGTATCGTTGATAAAATACTGGTGATAAAGCTTGATGCCCAGCATCCCCTTATCGTAGCAGCGCTGGATTTCCGCGATTGCCTCGTCTCTCCAGCCCGCATTGACAAAGCACATCCCCGCAAGCTCCTTCGGATACTTCTTGATCGCTTCAAACACGGTGTCGTTTGCAAAGCGGAAATCCTCGGGCTTGCAGTAACGGTCCCAGGTAATCGGGTTGGAAACCACGGTCTTGTCAATTCCCATCGCATTCATGGATTCCACCAACTTATCGGCATGCGCCCAGTTCAGCCCCGAGCGGTCCGCATTGAACCACACATGCTCGTGCCAGTTGATGACCTCGTTGTCGTATAACAGTTTCATCTTTTCCTGAAATGTTTTCATGAAATACACCTCTTTCTTGTGTGTAAGGTCATTGTATGCCAAGCGCCCCAAAAAGTCAACCCTTTTTCCCCCGAATCCCGAGGAAAAGAAAGCGAAGAATCGGAAGCCGCACCAGAATCAGCGAGAGGGTCACACTCGCACCCAAAACCGCAAAGAAATACGGAATCTGTACCGCAAGTGTGTCAATCGCAATGAGGGTCTCCCCACTCACCCACCGCCGAATCACATCCATGAGTAGCGGATGGGAGAGATACACCCCAAAGCTCGCATTCGCGAGTGCGGAAAGGGTCTTTCCGCTCGTCTTTCCTTCCCACATCTTCCGTGCAAAAAGGAACAAACTCGCCGCCAAAACCACGGTAAAGACCGAGAGATAACTCTTGAAAAACTCGGAATATGTACCGACCCGTGCCGTGTGCCACGCTGTGAGCACCGCAATGCACAGCACCGTGACCGCCGCCGCTGTGCCGTACATCCATGCACTCCCCTTGCACGTGTGCTGCGCCAGATAATACCCAAGCAGGTAATACCCAAGCATCCCGCCGAGAAACGAGAGCGAGTACGGAGCGTGCCAGGAAACCCATTCCCCCAGCACTCCGCGTGCCAGATACGCCCCCACGGTAAACGTAAGCCATAACCCGAGCGCATACCGCCATGCCCCCGTGTCTAACCCCTTCACCAACCGTCTGAGCAGCGGTGACAGCAGCGTAAGCGACAGGAAGGCATACAAAAACCAGTACGGAGTGGTGACAGGCGTACTCAAAACACTCGTAAGTGCGGGCATCCTGCCGTCGCGCGTGTAATAGTAGAGGAGCATCACACCCGTCCAGACCGCAAACGGCACCGCAATCCGCCAAAACCGTCTTTTGAGCAAATCCCCGACATCCGCGGTCTTCTCGCTCTCGAGCGCAAGCGCGCCCGAAATCATGAAGAAGAGCGGGACCGCCGCGGTGCAAAGCGCACTCAGGAGATTGGACACCTGCCAAGCCGCTTGATGCTCGCTCTGTCGGAGCGCGGGCGCCGCCACATGGAGATACACCACCGCAGCCGCGCAAATCACACGGAGCAGGTCGAAATCACGCCGCCTTCCCATCCGTTCTCCTCCTTACAAATCGAAGCACTTGCGGAGTGCCTGATTGCTGCCGCAAACCAAAAGCGAGCGCTCGTCATCCAAAAGTGTCTCTGCCGTGATATTGAGGTCCAGCCGCCCGTTTTCACGCGCACCCAAAATGGTGATTCCGTGTTTTCTGCGCACTTGCAGCTGTTCCACCGTCTTGCCGAGCCAAGCCTCGGGAATCTCGACCTCCATAATCGAGTATTCCGCGTCAACCTCCATATACTCCAACACGTGCGCAGAGCCGCAGCGAATCGCGGTCCATGCCGCCGCCTGCTTTTCCGGATACACCACCTCATCCGCACCGTTGCGAAGCAAGAACTTTTCCTGAATATCGGTGGAGGCGCGAGCAACCACGTGCTTTGCACCCAATTCCTTCAAGGTCAGCGTGGTCTCGAGCGAGCTTTGGAAATCATCCCCGATTGCCACAATGCAGGTGTCAAAGCTCTCCACTCCGATGGATGCGAGAAATGTCGGGTCGGTGGAGTCCCCGATTTGCGCATTTGTCACATACGGAAGCACCGCATTCACGCGCTCCTCCGATGAATCCACCGCCAGCACCTCATGTGAAAACAGGTTGAGTTTTTGTGCGATATGTTGGCCAAACCGACCCAATCCGATGAGCAATACCGATTTCATAGTGTCCTCCTTAACCAACCGTGATTTTTTCCTGCGGAAGTTGTGCGGAAGTTTTCACCTGACCGAATGCCGCGGCAAAGACCACGGTAAGCCCTCCCACACGTCCGGTAAACATCAATACAATCAAAACCCCGCGC
Source organism: Eubacteriales bacterium (assembly GCA_045540975.1). Taxonomy (GTDB): domain Bacteria; phylum Bacillota; class Clostridia; order Oscillospirales; family JAAYXM01; genus SIG510. Next base: position 508 of record JAZQIE010000095.1, on the reverse strand, counting down.
GCAAGCGCCCCCAATGTCGGGGTCAACCCCAAACTGAGTCCCACGGTCGCCACCGCGGAGCCGGTCTCAAAGAGGCAGGCAAGCAGCGGAAGTCCCTCCGCAATGCTGATGACCGCCGCACCGCCGACCGACAGGCACAGATACATCATCAAAATCGCGACCGCGGTGCGAATCACATCCGAGCCGATGCGCCGTCCGAAAAAGCAGGTGTGTTCCCGACGTCGGAAGACCGCAATCATGGTCGAGACCAGCACCGCAAGTGTGGTCGTCTTCATACCGCCCGCGGTTGAGCCGGGCGATCCGCCCACCAGCATGAGCAGAATCATCAGCAAAATCCCGACCGCACTCATGCCGCCAAGGTCCACGGTATTAAATCCCGCGGTACGCGCGGTGACCGACTGAAACAGCGCGGGCAAAAGGTCCATCCCCTCCGCAGCCGCAAAATAAATCGCGGGCAGAACGATGAGCAGTACACTTGTGACAAAAACCACCTTACTCTGCATCCGAT